>NZ_JBWKWP010000014.1:0-174043 GCF_059422285.1 Curvibacter sp. GW821-FHT01G03 | reverse complement strand
GAAGCTTCTGCTGCGATCTTCGGCCGAACTAGCCCGCCGGGGAAGGGCACGCAACAGCAAGGGCGCCGATAATCTGTGCCCAATGGCACTCCTAACCTTACTTGACGCCCACTTGGCGTTTGGGCACGTCGCTTTGCTCGATGGCGCCACCTTTTCTCTTGAATCGACCGAGCGCGTTGGCTTGATCGGTCGCAACGGAGCTGGCAAATCTTCACTGCTGAAGATCCTTGGCGGGCTTGAAAAACCCGACGACGGCTTACTCCAAGTGCAGCAAGGGCTCCGAATCGCCTACGTGGCCCAAGAACCCCTTCTTGAACCCGATCACTCCGTATTCGAGGCTGCGAGCGTTGGACTGTCTACGGTCATCGCACTAAGAGACCAGTATTTGTCTGGCGCCGAGGGCGTTGATCTCGACGCACTGCAATCCCAGATCGAGGCCTATGACGCATGGAATTGGGAACAGCGCGTCGAGGAAACTTTAGATCGCTTGCATCTTGCCCCTGATGCGAAAGTTGGCACTCTTTCTGGGGGGACAAAGAAGCGGGTTGCCTTGGCACAGGCGCTCGTCGCCAAACCTGACGTACTTCTGCTGGATGAGCCCACCAACCACTTGGATCTGGATTCGATCGAGTGGCTGGAAGGGCTGCTGAAAGAGTTCAAAGGAAGCGTCGTCACGATCACACACGACCGGACGTTCCTCGACCAGGTCGCCACCCGCATCGTTGAGCTGGATCGAGGCCACCTGCGCTCCTATCCAGGCAACTTTGCTCAGTATCTCATCCAGAAGGAAGAACAACTGGCCCAGGAGGCTGTCATTGCGGCCAAGGCAGACAAGCTCCTGGCTCAAGAGGAGGTCTGGATTCGCAAAGGCGTTGAGGCCCGCCGGACTCGCAGCCAAAGCCGCATCGGACGCCTTGAAAAGCTGCGGGCCCAGCGAAGTGCGCGTCGCGAAGCCCTGGGGAGTGTGCGAATGGATGTGGCTTCTGGGCTGCCGTCTGGCAAGCTCGTTGCCGAACTGGCTCATGTCACCAAATCCTTCGGAGAGCGAACGGTCGTGCGTGATTTCACGGGGACGATTTTGCGTGGCGATAAAGTGGGGCTGATTGGGCCCAATGGTGCTGGCAAATCGACCTTGTTGAAAATGATTCTGGGCGAGCTACAGCCCGATACAGGAACAGTTCGGCAGGGTGCCAATCTTCAGGTGGCCTACTACGATCAAATGAGACAAGCGATTGACTTGGACGCGACCTTGGCCGACTTCATCAGCCCAGGCAGCGAGTGGATCGAAATCGGTCAGCAGCGCAAGCATGTCAAGAGCTACCTGGGCGATTTTCTGTTCTCTCCAGCCCGAGCCAACTCTCCGGTCCGCACGCTGTCTGGCGGCGAGCGCAACCGCTTGTTGCTGGCCCGACTGTTCGCCCGCCCCACCAATGTGTTGGTTCTGGACGAGCCGACCAACGACCTGGACATTGATACCCTGGAATTGCTGGAGGACCTGCTCCAGAACTTTGATGGCACCGTCTTCCTGGTCAGCCACGACCGGACTTTTCTGGACAACGTGGTCACCAGCACCATCGCCTGGGAAGGTGAAGGCCAATGGCGAGAATACGAAGGCAGTGTGCAAGACTGGCTGATCCAGTCCCAACGATCGCGGCAGATCTTGGCCAGTGCGGCCAAGGAGGCTGGCAAAACAGCCCCCGTGAAGAATGAACCTGCCGCCGCCGAAGCCTCGGTGAGCAGCGCTCCGGTTCAGCAGGTGGCCGCTCGGCGCAAACTCAGCTACAAAGAACAAAGGGAGTTGGATGCCCTGCCTGCATTGATCGAGCAGTTGGAAACAGAACAATCAGCCTTGCTCGCTGCATTGGCCGACGGGCAACTTTATGCCAACGATCCAGCCAAGGCCACGCAACTCACCCAGCGCAATGCGGAAATCGAAGAAGCCCTGATGAATGCCTTGGAACGCTGGGAGACATTGTCGAACTGAAACACCGACCACGCCCTTCGGCGTGACTGACCAACAGTTCACGCCGTCGTCATCGCCTAACCCAACTCAAATGCGGTGATGCAGCCGATCGGTGGTACCACCCAATCGGGCCAGCAATGCCCCAGCGATCTTGTCGAGTGACAAGACCTCATCTGCAGCGCCGTGTGCAATGGCCTCACGAGGCATGCCGAACACGATGCAGCTGGCTTCGTCCTGCACATAGTTGTAGCTACCGGCATCCTTCATTTCGCGCATGGCCTTGGCACCGTCGTTGCCCATTCCGGTCAACATGATGCCAAAGGCATTGCGCCCCACCACTGACGCAGCCGATTTGAACAAGACTTCAACCGAGGGCTTGTGCCGGTTCACCGGCTCCGTGTCTTCAACCACGGCGACGTAGTTGGCACCGCTGCGATCAATGCGGAACTGGCGTCCGCCCGGGGCGATGTAGGCGTGACCGGGCAGAATTCGTTCACCGTTCGAAGCCTCCTTGACGGTGATCTGGCAAAGGCCGTTGAGCCGTGCTGCAAAACTGGTGGTGAAGCCTGGCGGCATGTGCTGGGTGATCACGATCGCAGGAGAGTCCGCGGGCATGCGCACCAGGATCTCCTTGATGGCCTCGGTTCCCCCTGTGGAGGCCCCAATGAAAATGATCTTTTCAGTAGACAAGCGCCCGAGCAAAGTCGGGGCGGGACGGGCTGGTGTGGCACTTGCTGCGCCGCCAGACGGCGCCTGCACGGCACCAGCCACATGCAGGTCCTGATGCCCCCGATGAACATGCGCCACCGACGCCACACGGATTTTGTCAACGATCTGATTGGCCAATTCATTGATGCCGTTGGCCAGCCCGACACGGGGCTTGGCCACGAAATCCACGGCGCCCAACTCCAGTGCCCTCAAGGTCACCTCAGCGCCTTTTTCAGTCAGCGTCGAAATCATCACGACCGGCATGGGTCGCAAGCGCATCAGGCGCCCCAGGAAGTCGATCCCATCCATTCGAGGCATTTCAACATCCAGGGTGATCACGTCCGGATTCAACTCCCGGATCATCTCCCGAGCGATCAGCGGATCGTTGGCCGTCCCCACACATTCCATGTCGCGCTGCCGGTTGATGATCTCGGACAACAAGCTGCGAACCAGCGCCGAATCATCCACCACCACCACTCGGATTTTTTTTGACATCCCCATTTTTCTCTTCTATCCCATCGAAATCAGAACAGATCCACAGAACCACCGGCCGTGGTTTGCACCACCGTCGCCACGTTGCCGCGCTTTTCCTGCGCCATGGTTTCGGGATGGGCGTGGGCCAGCCTCTTGACCATGGCTTTGCCCGTGACCGGGAAGAAACAGACCTTGCGTGGGTAGATATCCAACACGTCCTCGGAAACCACCGGGATGCGCTCAGTCTGCAAGTAGTCACGCACGAACTTGGTGTTGCGCTCCCCCACATTCATGGTTGTGAAATTGGCCATCACAGCACCACCACCAAAGATCTTCGCCTGCATGGTCTCCCGTCGGGCACCTTGCTTCATCAATTCGTTGATCAGCAATTCCATCGCGTACGAACCATAGCGACCCGATGAATCCCCGCCTTCGCCTTCTGGCAGCATGAAGTGGTTCATCCCCCCGACCAGAGAGCGACTGTCCCAGATGCAGGCGGCAATGCACGACCCCAGCACCGTCATAATCACCAGGTTTTCATCGGCCACGAAGTACTCACCGGGCAACACCTTGACGGCGTTGTACTGGAAATGGTGATCGAAGTAGAAGAAACTGGCCTCCCCTGCTTTGCGGGATTTCAGCTTGAGCTCCTCCAATGTCGAGGTCCGCGCCCCATTGGCCCCCGCCGTGTTGTAGGCGTTGGGCGACACAGGTTGAATGCGTGGCGCCTGTCGCCGATCAACGCCGGCCGGCAAGGGCATGCCGCGAGGCGATGGGAACGGGTTGTTTGGCGTAAGTGTCATGGTCGACAAATCATGAATGGGTTGGCGTCACCGACGCTCATAGACCGTCTTGCCACGCAAGGTGAACAGGTCACGCGACTCACTGAAGTTCTCGGCATGCCCGACAAACAACATTCCACCGGGTTTGAGCACGCGATGAATTCGCTCCAACACCTTACGTTGGGTCGGTGCATCAAAGTAGATCATCACGTTGCGGCAAAAAACCACATCAAAAGGTTCCTTGAACGGCCAGTCATCGCGGATCAGATTGACGCTCAGAAACTCGATGGCTTTTCGCAGTTCAGGCTTCACCCGAATCAGGCCCGCGTTGGAATCCTTGCCGCGCATGAAAAAGCGCTGCAATCGCTCCTGTGTCAGGCCCTTGAGGTTGTCGAGCCGATAAACACCCTGGGCTGCCGACGCCAGCACCTTGGAGTCGATGTCACTGGCGGTCAGCTTGAACTGAGCGTTGTTGCCCAGCGTCTCAAAGGCCGTCATCACAATCGAGTAAGGTTCTTCCCCCGTCGACGCCGCGTTGCACCAAACCTTCCAAGGCGAACCAGTAGGCCGTGATTTAAGGTGGGCTGCAAAAATCTCGAAATGGTGTTGTTCACGGAAGAACGCCGTCAGATTGGTCGTCAAGGCATTGACGAACTCCTGCCATTCGGGACCATCATGCGTTTCCAACCAACTCAGGTAGTCACGAAAACTAGTGTGCCCGGTTTCGCGCAGGCGCCGCGAGAGACGGCTATAGACCATCGCATGCTTGCCATCGTGAAGGTTGATGCCAGCGCGCTGGTAGATCAGCGACTGCACCCGCGAGAAGTCCGCATCGGTCCAGACGAACTCTCGTCCTTGCATGACCGGGCCATTGGTGGCGGGCATGGCCGGCGCCTTGTCTTTGACAGAGGAACTTCCGGCATCAACTCGGTGCATGCTGGACATCATTGGGCATCCTTATCTGCGAGCACACCCCAAGCGGGAAGATGACTCGCCGAGGCAGTCTCAAACGGGAACAAAGAAAGGCTCAAATGGCCGCCACCAAACCCATGTCCACACCCGACATCAGCTTCTCGATGTCCAGCAGGATCAGCATCCGCTCACCCACCGAACCCAGACCCAGAATGCAACCGTTGTCGATCACGCTCTCAATGTCTGGTGCAGCCTTGATGTTGTCGGGCGACAACTCCATCACATCGCTCACCGAATCCACCACGATACCCACCACACGGGTGCGCAGGTTCAGGATGATCACCACCGTGAAGTTGTTGTACTCAGCGTTGGCACAGTTGAACTTCAGACGCATGTCCACAATGGGCACGATCGTGCCGCGGAGGTTCACAACACCCTTGATGAATTCAGGGGCATTGGCAATGCGTGTCGGGGGCTCATAGCCCCGGATTTCCTGCACCTTCAGGATGTCGATCCCGTACTCCTCCTGATCCAGGCGAAAGGTCAGGTACTCACGAGCACCGGCCGGGGCACCTTCAGAAGTTTTACCGATCACACTCATGATGTTCTCCTTCAAAGACTCACAGACTCAATGACGAGCGCGCCGCACCAGGCCCGCCGTATCCAGGATCAAGGCCACCTTGCCGTCGCCCAGGATGGTGGCACCCGACACGTTTGGAACCTTGCGGTAATTGGTTTCCAGGTTCTTCACCACCACCTGATGCTGGCCCAGCAGTTCATCCACCAACAGCGCCACACGGCTGCCCTCGGCCTCGACCACCACCATGATGCTGCTGCTCTTCTCGAAATCGAAGCGCGGCACCTGGAAAACCTTCTCCAACTCGATCACCGGCATGTACTCTTCACGCACCTTGACCAGCTGCGAGCCCTGCGCAACGGTGCTGACAGAGTCGTCATTCACCTGGAAGGACTCCACCACCGACGACAAGGGCAGGATGTAGACCTCGTCGCCGACCCCCACCGACATGCCATCCATGATGGCCAGCGTCAGCGGCAGACGCACCGACACCTTCATGCCGTAGCCTTCGGCCGAATCGATCTCCACCGTGCCATTCAGGGCCAGGATGTTCTTCTTCACCACATCCATGCCGACGCCGCGGCCAGACACATCGGTCACCACCTCAGCGGTCGAGAAGCCCGGGGCAAAAATCAGCTGCCAAACATCGGCATCACTCATCTGGTCGGAAACATCCAGGCCACGCTCACGCGCCTTGCCCAAAATTTTCTCGCGCGACAGGCCTCGTCCGTCATCGCGCACCTCGATCACGATCGAGCCACCCTGGTGTGCCGCAGACAATGTGATGGTGCCCTGAGCCGACTTGCCTTTGGCCAGACGCTCCTCGGGCAACTCGATGCCATGGTCGCAACTGTTGCGAACCAGGTGGGTCAGCGGATCAGTGATCTTTTCCACCAGTCCCTTGTCCAGCTCAGTGGCCTCGCCCTGGGTGATCAGGTCCACCTTCTTGCCCAGTTTGTTGGCCAGGTCACGCAACATCCGCGGGAAGCGGCTGAACACGATGGACATGGGGATCATGCGGATCGACATGACCGATTCCTGCAGGTCGCGGGTGTTTCGGTCAAGATCGGCCAAGCCGGCCAGCAACTGCTGGTTGAGAGCCGGGTCCAGGCTGCGGCTGTTTTGCGCCAACATCGCCTGAGTGATCACCAGTTCGCCCACCAGGTTGATCAGTTGATCCACCTTGTTCACCGCCACACGGATCGTCGCGGCCTCCAATTGAGCCTGCGTATGGGCTTTGGGCTCGGCAGCCTTGGCAGGCACAGATGACTTGACCACCTCGGTCTCGACCACCTTCGCCACCGGTGCTGCAGCCGCTTCCGGAACACCGGGCGCGCCGGCAAAGAAACCGAAGCCCGAAGCGGGTGCCGGCGAAGCCGATGCGGACGGCACCACGGCCGGGGGTTCTACCGGATCGAACAATCCAAAGCCAGGGATTTCCGGCGCAGGTGCCGCCGCAGGTGCTGCGGCCAAGTCACGGATCTTGACCTGATCCTTGGCCACATGGAAGACAAACAAATCCAGCAACTCGTCATCCGATGAAGCTGTTTCCACGGCAAAAACGCGCAGGTCCGCCTGCGAGCTCGGGCGTGCCTCGATGGTGCCCAAACCAGGGATATCGCGGAACAACTCCGGGATGGCGTCGGCCTGTTCCGGACGACCCAAGGGGCCGATCACGATCTCAAGCGAACGGATCCCACCCGCTGCTGCGGTCGCAGGGGCTGCAACAGGTGCCGGCGCCGCCACGGGTGCTGGCGCCGCTGCGGCCACCGGTGCGGGCGCGGGTGCCGCAGGTACACCACCCGAGGCCAGTTCACTGATACGCCGCACCAAGTCTTCGGTGGACGGAGGCGTTCCTTCTCCACCCGCCTGATGCACTGCCAACAGCCCGCGGGAGGCGTCAGCCGACTCCAGCAGAACGTCCACCATCTGGGGAATCGGCTTCAACTCACGCCGGCGCAACTTGTCCAGCAGAGATTCCATGTGATGGGTCAACTCGGCCACATCGGAGAAACCGAACGTCGCAGCCCCCCCCTTGATCGAATGGGCGCAACGGAAGATGCCGTTGAGCTCTTCGTCATCGGCACTGGCCAGATCCAACTCCAGAAGCATCTGCTCCATCAAGTCAAGATTCTCACCAGCTTCCTCAAAGAAAATTTGATAAAACTGACTAAGATCAAAGTCCGCACCAGAACTTCCACCGTCATGCACTTCAGCCATGCCTTGCTCCTGAAAACGTCAACTGAAGAAAGTGTCCGGTCATCGAATGACCTTCTGGATGACTTCGATCAAGCGATTGGGGTCAAATGGTTTGACCAACCAGCCGGTCGCGCCTGCACTGCGCCCCGCCTGTTTCATCTGGTCACTCGACTCGGTGGTCAGAATCAAGATAGGAATGGTCTTGAATTTGGGATGCTCACGCAACTTACGCGTCAGGCCGATGCCATCCAACCGGGGCATGTTCTGGTCGGCCAGAACCAGGTCGATGTGGTGGGTTTGAGCCTTTTCAAAAGCGTCTTGACCATCCACGGCCTCCACCACGTTGTACCCAGCACCCGTCAAGGTGAAGGACACCATCTTGCGCATGGACGGAGAGTCATCAACGGCGAGAATCGATTGCATTTAAGGCTCCAGCAACTATATTTATCAGCTTGGTTAGGGGGAACAGGCGCGGGCGTCAGAAAAGGTCGATCGACCCTGCGTCCATTTCGCTCTGAGTGACGGGATTTGGCCGCTCCGGCATCTGATCGGCATAAGGCGCAGCTTCTTCGCCCTCGTCATTGCCCATGGATTCGGAGGCCAGTCGGAATGCGCATCCTTGCAGGATCTTGGTGGTGTGCGTGATCAACTGGGTCGCCATGTCATGGAACTGCAGTTCCGTGACCGCACTTTTCAGTGCATCTCGCACCCGACCTATCGATTCCGAACTCGCCACATCCAACTCGGACAGACTCTGATTGGCCACACCAAAGCGATCCAACAGATTGTCAGCCGCATGGTTGAGCAAGCCTTCAAGGCGGTGTAGGTCATGCATCACCACCAACAATGAATCTTGTATCTCGGCCACCGCCATGACGGGGAGGTGAACAGCCGGTTCGTTGGAATTTTCTAGCGCTGGTTGCATTTTTTCTCCGTCGCCACGACACACTTTCTAGCGTTTGCAATTCACCGTTACTGCCAAAGCATTTTGCAATAGGCGCATGACCTGCGCCCGATCAAGACCACAAAAAAGCCAGGCGGCAGCCCTGATTTTGCGAAAAAGCTGCGCAAACTGCACCCCGGACATACACCCATGAAGATGATCATGCGTGCTCTATCATATTGAGCTATGCCTCACGAATCGACCGGCCCATCGCTGCGCATCCTTCATCTGGAAGACTCCCCAGTCGACCATGACCTGGCTCGACTGGCCCTGCAGCGCGCCGGCCTGCAGTTTTCCATTGAGCGCGTCGACACCCTGGAAGACTTTGACCGGGCCCTGGCCTCCCGCCCCGACATCGTTCTGGCTGACTACCAATTGCCTGGCTTCAACGCACTGGATGCCTGGCAGCATGTGCAAAAAGCAGGCCTGGCCAGTCAGATGCCGGTGATCCTGCTTTCAGGCGCCATCGGTGAGACAGCCGCCGTGCAAGCCATTCAACAAGGCATCAGCGACTACCTGCTCAAGGACAGCATCGGCAAGCTGGCGCACACCATCACCCGGGCACTTGAAATCCACCAGGCCCATCGCGAACGAGAACATGCGGCACGCGAATTGGCGGCCTCGCAGCAAAGGCTGGCCGAGTTGGCGGAACACTTGCAAAGCTCGATCGAACAAGAGCGCAGCGCGATCGCGCGCGAGATCCACGACGACATCGGCGGCGCCCTCACCGCCGTGAAGTTCGACTTGGCCTGGCTGAGCCGACACAGCACCAGCGAACCCATGGACGCCCATATCCGAGCGGCCTCGGACATGCTCCAGCACGCCCTGGGCGCCAGCCAGCGCATCATGCTGAACCTGCGCCCACCCATCCTGGATCAAGGTTTGGTGCCTGCCCTGCAATGGCTGGCAGACAGTTTCTCCCGCCGCACCGGCATTCCGGCACGCCTGCAGGCACGCCTTGAGGGAGGCACCAGCAGCCGGGCATCGCGCGACGTCCAGTTGGTGGCCTACCGAACCGCCCAGGAATCCCTGACCAACATCACGAAATACGCTCAATGCAGCCGGGTCGACATCGATATTGCCGAAGACCGGGCTGCCTTGACCCTGGAAGTCTCGGACAATGGCCGGGGCATTCAGGGCGACGAACTCGAAAAGCCCAAGTCGTTCGGCCTCAAAGGTTTGCAGGAGCGCGCCAGAATGGCCGGTGGCTGGCTGGACATCAGCAGCCAGCCCGGGCG
Organism: Curvibacter sp. GW821-FHT01G03; assembly: GCF_059422285.1. NCBI lineage: Bacteria > Pseudomonadati > Pseudomonadota > Betaproteobacteria > Burkholderiales > Comamonadaceae > Curvibacter > Curvibacter sp. GW821-FHT01G03. The sequence goes on along the minus strand of NZ_JBWKWP010000014.1, from coordinate 164,247 downwards.
TGGCACCGCGATCACGCTCACGGTGCCCATGGACGATGCGCCCGACCAGCCCCCCAACGAAGAGGACAACCCATGATCCGCGTGATGCTTTGCGACGACCATGCCATGCTGCGCCGCGGCATCCGCGACACACTGGCAGAGGCCGTGGACATCCAGGTCACGGCCGAGGCCGGAAGCTACCCTGAATTGCGCGAAGCCCTGCGCAACTCCCCTTGCGACGTGCTGCTGCTGGACCTGAACATGCCGGGCCGAGGGGGCCTGGAGGTGCTCGCCAGCCTGAAGGAAACCCACCCTGAGATCAAGGTGCTGATTGTCTCGATGTACCCGGAGGATCAGTACGCGCTGCGATGCCTCAAGGCCGGGGCCCAGGGCTACCTGAACAAGGCGGGCGACCCTGAAGACCTGATCAAGGCGGTGCGCACCGTGATGGAGGGTCGCAAGCACCTCACGCCCGAAGTGGCCCAGTTGCTGGCCGACAGCCTGTCGCGCCCCGCCCATGAGGCGCCCCACGCCACCTTGTCCGAGCGCGAGCTGCAAACCCTGTTGAAGATTGCCTCGGGCAAGCGCCTGTCTGACATTGCCGAAGAGCTGATGCTCAGCCCCAAGACCGTCAGCGTGTACAGAACCCGGGTGCTGGAAAAGCTGAGCCTCAGCAACAATGCGGAACTGACGGTCTACGCGATACGCAACAACCTGGTCTGACCCACCCCGCAGGCTCGGCGGTGGATCCGCAAGCGCCCTAATGCACCCCGAACAGGTCCATGACGCGCTCCAGCAAGGCCAGCACCGGTTGATCCAGCATCGGGGTGATCAGCGATACGCCCAGCAAACCGATGCTGAGCGTGACCGGAAACCCCACCGAGAAGATGTTCATCTGGGGCGCCACGCGCGAGATCACCCCCAGCATCAGGTTGACGAACAACAGCAACCCGATCACCGGCAAGGCAATCCACAGAGCGCTCGCAAACAGATCCGCCCCGAGTTGATACAGCTTCAATTGCGCCAGGGCCTCCAGGAAGTTGCCATCGGCCGGGAACGCCTCAAAGCTTTTGATCACCGCCATCAACAGCATCAAGTGCCCGTTGATCACCACAAACAGCAAAGTGGCGATGTTGCCCATGAAAGACGACACCGCGCTGGATTGCCGACTGGTCATGGGGTCAAAGAAAGACGCGAAGCTCAGGCCCATCTGCAGGCCAATCAGTTCACCGGCCAACTCGACACAGCCAAACACCAGGCGCGCCGCAAAACCAATCGCCAGGCCCACCCCCACCTGCTGCAGCACCGCGCCCAGTGCCTGGGAGCTGTTGACCGAGATCATGGGTTGATCCACCAACACGGCCTGGGCTGACAAAGCCACCAAAAAAGCCAGCCCGATCTTGGCCCGCATGGGGATCGAGCGCACCGAATAGACCGGCGCCACCGAGAACATGGCCAGGACGCGCAGAAAAGGCCACAGGATCGGGGATATCCAGGCGACGATCTGCGCCTCGGAAAACGAGATCACGCCTAGCCCGCCATGGTCGGGATCGACTCGATCATGCGTCGCAGATAGTCCACCAGCGTGGTCAGCATCCAGGGCCCGCCCACCAGAAACACCGCCACCGCTGCCAACAACTTGGGGACAAAGGTGAGCGTGGTCTCATGGATTTGCGTGATGGCCTGAAACACACTCACCACCAGGCCCACCACCATCACCACCAACAAGATAGGCAGCGACACCAGCAACATCAACTCCATCGCTTCGCGCCCGATGGTCAGCACCATTTGAGAATTCACAAACGTCCCTCTCTGTTGGCGCGTCAGTTCGCAAAACTGGCCGCAAGCGAGCCAATCATGAGGTTCCAGCCGTCGGCCAACACGAACAGCATCAGTTTGAACGGCAAGGCCACCAGCACGGGGGACAGCATCATCATGCCCAGCGACATCAGGATGCTGGAGACCACCATGTCGATCACCAGGAAGGGGATGAAGATCATGAACCCGATCTGGAACGCGGTCTTGAGCTCACTGGTGGCAAAGGCGGGCACCAGAATGCGCAAGGGCGCCGTCTCGGCCGTGACGCTGGGGTCCAGCTTGGCCAGACGGGCGAACAGCGCAAAATCAGACTGTCGAGTCTGCTTCAACATGAACTGCCGGATGGGCGGGTCAGCCTTGGCCATGGCTTGCTCAAAACTGATGGCATTGGTGCTGTAGGGCTGGTAGGCCTCTTCGTAAATGCGATCGAAGGTAGGCCCCATCACAAAAAAGGTCAGGAACAGCGACAAACCCACCACCACCTGGTTCGGTGGAGCGGATTGCGTTCCCATCGCCTGCCGCAGCAAGGACAGCACAATCACAATGCGCGTGAAGCCCGTCATCATCAGCAGAATGGCTGGCAGGAACGAGAGCGCCGTGAAAAACAGCAAGGTCTGGATGGGCACCGAAAAACTGGTGCCGCCACTGCCGGACCCCACCAACAGCGGTAACTGCCCGGCGGGCTGCGCCTGCGCGCACCAGGGCAACAAACCCATCAACGCCAGCGCCACGCTCGCCAACACCCCCACCCGGCCCAGACATGAAGCCCGCAGGCGCTGGGCGCGGATCAAGCCCTTCCAATCAATGCCCATCGTTCGCCGATCCAGCAGGTGAAGCGGCGAGTGCCGCGGCAAAATTGGCAGGCGCAGCCGCATTGGATGCAGTTCCTGACGCAAGCACCGGAAAGCTTTGCAGACAGGTGACTTGCTGGGCGGTCACGCCCAGCACAAGCCAGGTCCGCGCGTGGCTTGGACCGACCTCAACCGTCACCACCCGCTGCTGAGGCCCCACGGCCACGCTGGAGATCAGGTCCGAGGACAGCCAAGCCCCACCAGCCTTGCCACGTTGCAGGCGCTGCAACCAGCGCAGCCCCCAGGGGAGCAAAGCCAGCAAGCCCACCAGCAAGGCCAAAGGCCCGATTGATTGCCACATGTCTCTATCCCTTGCTCACGCGACGCAGGCGCTCGGACGGCGTGACCACGTCGGTCAGGCGGATACCGAACTTGTCGTTCACCACCACCACCTCGCCCTGCGCAATCAGGTAGCCGTTCACCAACACGTCCATGGGCTCACCCGCCAAAGCATCAAGTTCAACAACCGACCCCTGGGCCAACTGCAGGATGTACTTGATGGGCACCTTGGTGCGGCCCAACTCCACCGACAACTGCACAGGGATGTCCAGCACCATGTTGATGTCGTTGAGCGAGCCATCGCCACCTGTCGAGCCGCCGTAGGACGAACGCATGGGCTCGCCACCCGACAAGGGACCGCCGGGCTCATGCACCGGGCCGTCATCGGCACGCTTCTGCTCTTCCAGCGCCTCGGCCCAGCCGGCCATGGGATCGTCGGCTGGATCCTGGTTTTCTTCAGACGACATTCTTATCTCCAATCCAGTTCAGATCGTGGCTGCGCAGGCATTCCTCGATCCGGATCGCATACTTTGAGTTGTGAGTGCCGTATTGACACTCGAAAATCGGCACACCGCCAATCGAGGCGCGGATGCGCGGCTGGCGGTCCAGCTCGATGAAATCACCCGGCTTCATGGCCAACAATTGTTCCACGGTAGCGTCGGCCCGCGCCAGCTCGGCCACCAGAGTCACTTCGGCCGCCTGGATTTCTCGTGTCAGCACCTTCACCCATCGGCGGTCCACTTCAATCGAGTCGCCCTGGGTCGAGGAATACAGCACGTCACGAATCGGCTCCAGGGTCGCATAGGGCATGCACAGGTGGATGGCCCCCGACAGCTCGCCGATTTCCAGTTGGAACGCGGTGGACACCACGATCTCACTGGGCGTGGCGATGTTGGCAAACTGGGGCTGCATTTCCGAACGCTGATACTCCAGCTCCAGCGGGTAGATGCCCTGCCAGGCTTTCTTGTATTCCGTGCAGATCACATCCACCAGCCGATTGATCACGCGCTGCTCGGTCGGGGAGAAATCCCGCCCTTCGATGCGGGTCTGGAACTTGCCGACCCCGCCATACAGGGTGTCGATGATGCCAAACACCAACGCCGGCTCGCACACGATCAAGCCGCTGCCACGCAAGGGGCGGATGGCCACAATGTTGAAATTGGTGGGCACAGCCAGCTCGCGCAGGAAGGCGCTGTAGCGTTGCACGGCCACGGTGCCCACCGAAATCTCGGGGCTGCGGCGGATGAAGTTGAACAGGCCGATCCGGAAGTTGCGGGCAAAGCGCTCGTTGACGATTTCCATCGTCGGCATGCGCCCACGAACAATCCGCTCCTGGCTGGAGATGTCGTAGCTGCGAACCGCCCCCGCTTCGGGGATGTCCTCGACAATCTTCTGGCTCTCGCCCGTGACACCTTCCAGAAGCGCATCGACTTCTTCCTGGGAGAGAAAGGATTCGCTCATGAAGGCTCCTTACTGGACGATGAAGTTGGAAAACAGCACGGCTGTGAGCGGGCTCTCAGGTCGTTTAGCCTTCTTCTTTTTCTTGGCCTTGGGAGACTCCTCCTCTTCGTCCTCAGGCTCGAAACCCAGGATGCGCGAGGACTCCTTGAGGACTTCGCCGGCCAATTTTTCCTTGCCATCGGTGGTCAGCAACTCTTCCGACGTGCGCTGGGAGGTCTGGCGCAAAATCATGTCGCGGATCTTGGGCAGATAGGCCTTGACCTGATCAGCCGCGTGAGCGTCCTCGATCTCGAAAGTGACACCGATCTGGGCAAACCTGTCGCCCCCCGGGTCGGCCAGGTTGACCACCATGTTCTCGAGCGGCAGATAGGTGGGCGCCACCTTCTTGGAGTCGTGCGAAGCCGACGCGGCTGGCTTTTCGTCGCCGTCCTCGTCCACGTTCTTTTTCATGAGCAAAAAGTAACCGGCACCACCACCGCCCAGCAACAGCACGGCCGCGGCGATGATGATGATCATCTTTTTGCTTTTGGGCTTTTCCTTGGCATCGGCTGCGGGAGCATCAGACACGTTGTTTCCTTCCGGCGATCACCCCACTGCACGCCGGGACGGCTCACAGTAGATGCATGTTGGGGATTATTGGGTCAATCGAGCCCAATAATAGCCAGAATAGAAGCCCAAAAATGGGGTTAAACAGGTTCAAGCCACGGTGTCAGGGCACCTGATTCGACCTGCGGCAGGCCAAACCTGGCACCAGACTCAAACAAACAGATCGAGCGTGCGGTTGGTACTGACGGATCGCCGCACCACGGTGGCCGGGCCGTCATCAGCCGGCGAGGCCGCGCCTCGCGCGCCCACTCGACGGATGCCCGAGGTGGCGCTCCCGTCTTGACGGGGCGACGACGGAGAGCTGTCCGACTGGGCACTGCCCGCGCCCACGGACGCGCCGGCCAAGACCAGGCCCTCGCCCTGCAGCAGGGTTTTCAGCTCTGGCAAGGCCCCATTGAGCATGTCGCGCGTGGCGGCCTGGTCGGAACGGAAGGCCACGCTGGCCTCATTGCCATTCATGGAAATGCTCACGGCCACGGGCTGTCCGTTTCCACCATCCAGGGTCAACTCGGCAGACTGGCGCTTCTGGTGGATCCAGTAGCTGACCTGCTCAGCAACCACCTCCTCCGAGCTGCGCGCATTGGAGTCGTTCAGGCCCCCCCCCGCCGCACCGGCCGTGGCAGCACTCACCCCCAGGTTCTGGCTTCGGTCCTGCCCATCAGAAAAAGGCTGCAGACTGGCACTTTGCCGGTCATCCTGCGCCTGCACCGATTTGTGCTCGCTGGATGAACTCTGATCCGCCCCGGTCAGGCGGCCCAGCAGTTTGCCAGCCTCCTCGGCGGCAGCCGTCAAGGGGGTGTTGTCCATCAGGCGGGTGGCCATGTCTTTGAAATCAACATCGGCTTTGGCCAAGGGCACCAGGTTGCCAGCGCTGCCGGCATCCGTGGTCAAGGCAGCCTTGCCGACCTCCGTACCGCCACCGGCCTGCGCCTGCAATTGAGCCAGCATGTCGCGATGCCCCTTGCGCGCCAGAGCACCCGACTCCAGCGAAACCCGCCCCGCGTCACCCACCGCACTGCCTCCGGTGGCGGAAGCCCCCGCCACGCCAGCGTCCTTTTGCGCCGCCGCAGCCATTTGCGCCAACACGGCCGGGTCGGTCGTGGCCTTGGTCACATCGGCCCCAGCCGCCATGCCCCCAGGCAGCCCCGCGCCGGCACCCGTCCCGTTCGCCACGGTCTTGGCATCCGCTGTGGCGCCTGTCGCAGCCTGGCGAGCAGATTCGGCCAACAAAGCCATTTGAGAAACCAGATCCGTGGGCAAAGCCCCATCCGTTGGGGTCAAGGCGTCGGTGCCGTCATCCACCCCTTTCACTCCGGGCTTGCGCCGGGCCTGGCCTGGCCCACCCGCCAGCAGCGCCCCAAGATCACCGGCCCCATCCATCCCCGAGGCCGCCGACGCATCTGTGCCATCGGTCAAGGCCGTCGAAAAATCATCGAGCAGTCCGGTGAATCCGGCACCAGCGCCTGCTGCCAACTTGCCATGCCCTCTGGCGTGGCTGGCACTGGCCGATGCGTTAGCCGGTGCATTGGCCGACGTGCTGCTGGATTTGACTTGTTCTACGCTCATGGTCTACCTCGTCAGGCTGTGGGCTGAATCTTCAGGCGGTGGCGTGATGCAGCCAACTCATCCACCTCTTTCTGTTCACGGCGCTGCAAAAGCAGCGCCGCATCGTGCTGACGGCGCTGCACCACCTGGCGCAGGCTCACGAGGCGCAATTCGGCCTGGGTCAGCTCGCGCTCGGCGTCCTGCACCATCTGGTCATGGCGCGCCATCTGGCTTTTCTGCAATTCAATGGTCTGGTCGAGCCGGGCCATGAACTGCCGGTGATGAAACATCACCTCCGGCGCGATGCCCAGTTGGCCCCGGATCAACCACCGCTGCTCGGTCTCACCCGAGTAGCCGGTCAGTTGGTCCATTTGCTGCTGTGCCCGCAGTCGGGCCTGGCGAGCCTGGGCCAGGCGCTGGACGGCGGCATCACGCAAACGCGTCGCCTGTTCCATGGCCACCTGCAATCCGTGAGACGCTGCCATCGTGTTGCTCCTGGGTCAGGGGTTGATCTGCAGGCCCAGGCTGGCGGCCATTTGGTCCAGCGCCTGCTGCAAATTGACGGCCTCGTGCATGTCCTGCTGCAAAAAGCTGGCCATGCCCCGCTGCAACTGAATGGCTTCGTCCAGATCGGGATCACTGCCTTGCACATAGGCACCGACCTGGATCAGATCGCGGCTCTTCTGATAGCGCGAATACATCGCCTTGAAGCGCCGGGCCACCTCGATGTGGATCGGGCTGACCACGTTGTGCATCACCCGCGATGCCGATTGCTCGATGTCGATGGCAGGGTAGTGGCCGGCCTCGGCCAGGGTGCGGGACAACACAATGTGACCATCCAGAATGGCCCGGGCTGCATCGGCGATCGGGTCCTGCTGATCGTCCCCTTCGGACAGCACCGTGTAGAAAGCCGTGATCGACCCCACACCATTGAGACCATTGCCACTGCGCTCCACCAACTGGGGCAGCTTGGCGAAACACGAAGGGGGGTAGCCCTTGGTAGCCGGCGGTTCGCCGATGGCGAGCGCAATCTCGCGCTGCGCCATCGCATACCGGGTGAGGGAATCCATCAACAACAGAACGTGCTTGCCCTTGTCGCGGAAGTGCTCAGCCACCGCGGTGGCGTACGCGGCCCCTTGCATGCGCAGCAGCGGCGGCGCGTCCGCGGGCGCCGCCACCACCACCGAGCGAGCACGGCCATCGTCGCCCAGGATGTCCTCGATGAACTCCTTCACTTCGCGCCCACGCTCGCCGATCAACCCAACCACGATGACGTCAGCCTGGGTGTAGCGGGCCATCATGCCCAGCAGCACACTCTTGCCCACGCCCGAACCCGCAAACAAGCCCAGCCGCTGGCCACGCCCCACGGTCAGCAAGGCATTGATGGCGCGCACGCCCGTGTCCAACGGCTCCCGCACGGGGTCGCGGTCCATGGCATTGATCTGACGCCGGCCCGGGGGTTCGGCCACCACATCGAGCACCGGACCCTGGTGATCCAGGGGCTGGCCTGATGCATCCACCACCCGCCCCAGCAAGCCGTCGCCCAATGGCAGGCGCAGCACGCCCAAGGACAAGGCCGAGGCCGGCAAGGGCTCGTCACCCAAGCGAGGCACAGGCACAAAAGGCAAGGCCGGCGTGACCACCGCACCACTCGACAACCCATGGATGTCACCGGCAGGCATCAGAAACGCGCGCTCGCCCGAGAAGCCCACCACCTCGGCCAACACCGGCTCGGAATCCTTCTGGGTGATCCAGCACTGCGAGCCCACCGGCACGCGGATGCCTGTGGCCTCCAGCACCAGACCGGTCAGCCGTGTCAGGGTGCCACGGCTCTCCAGGGCCATGCCCCGCGAGACCCGCTGACGCAGGTCCTGCATGAAAACGTCCCAGCGCGGCGGGCTGTCGTGCTCAGTCGACATCGGCCACCTCCGCATCATCGGCCCAGGGGCGGTCCAGGCCCAGGTTGGCCACCGCGCGCGCCCAGCGGCGCGCCAGGCTGCCATCCACCTGAGCACCCGCTGCCTCCAGCAGGCAGTCGCCGGGCTGCACGGCGGGATCCGCCACCCATTTGATCTCCACGCTGCCGAATTCACCGGCCGGGGCGTTGGCCAGCACCTCATGGTCGAGCGGGTTCAGCCGGACCACGGCGGTGCGGGCGTCTGCCGACAACAAACCCAGGGCCTCCCGAATCACGGGGCGCAGTGCGCCCGGGTCCTGAGCCAGTTCCCGGCGCACCACCTGGCGGGCCAGCTCACAGGCCACGTCCAGCACGCCCTGCGCCACCACCTGCTCAGCATCGGCGAAGCGCTGCTCCAGCGAGGCCAACAAAGCGTCTATGCGCTGACGCGCCTCGGCCCCCTGCTGGGCAATGTATTCATCAAGGCGGCGCTGGCCCTCAAGCGAGGCCTCCAATCGCCCTTGCTCCAGGCCCTGCTGAAAGCCTTGCTGGTGCGAGTCGTCCAGCATGGCAGGGCTGATCACGGGCTCGGCGGGGGTCTGGGCGGCCAGCATGGCCGCCACGCGCCGGCTTTCATCCACCTCGGTGAACTGCCACTGGGCGACGTCGCCAATCTCCTCGCTTGGGATGAAGCGGGCGTACTGGCGGGAGCGATTAGACGAGTTGGTCGTCACCGCCGCCTCCGATCACGATCTGGCCTTCGTCGGCCAGACGCCGCACGGTCTTGAGAATCTCCTTCTGCTGGGCCTCGACCTCGGACAACCGCATCGGGCCACGGGATTCGAGGTCTTCGCGCAGCGTTTCGGCAGCCCGCGAAGACATGTTTGACAGGAAACGCTCCTTGAGTTCGGGCGCGGCCCCCTTGAGAGCCACGATGAGGGTCTCCGACGCCACTTCCTTGAGCACCATCTGGATGGCCTTGTCGTCGAGCTTCATGACATCGTCGAACACGAACATCTTGTCCATGATCTTCTGGGCCAGGTCGGGGTCATAGCCCCGGATCGACTCGAGCACCGTGCCCTCGACATTGCTGCCCATCAGGTTGATGATTTCGGCCGCCGTCTTGATGCCACCCAGCGAGGTCTTGCGAATCTTGTCGCCGCCAGCCAGCACCTTGAACAACACCTCGTTGAGGTCTTTCAGGGCCGTCGGCTGAATACCCTCCAGGGTGGCGATGCGCAGCACCACCTCGCCGCGCTGGCGCTCGGTCAATTGGGACAGAACGGATGCCGCCTGGTCGTAATCCAGGTGCACCAGAATGGCTGCCACGATCTGCGGGTGTTCGTTGCGCAGCAGCTCGGCCACCGACAAGGGATCCATCCACTTCAGGCTTTCGATGCCAGAGACATCGCCCCCCTGCAAGATGCGATCGATCAGCAACGAAGCCTTGTCGTCGCCCAGGGCACGACGCAGCACGGCCTTCACATAGTCACCCGTGTCGGACACCAGCAGGCTTTGCTGCGCAGCGGCCTCGGTGAACTTGTTGACCACGTCGTCCACCCGGTCGCGCGAGACAGACCGGGTGCGGGCGATGGTCTCGCCCAGTTTTTGCACCTCTTTGGGCGACAGGTGCTTGAACACCTCGGCCGCCTCTTCCTCACCCAGCGACATCAGAAAAATCGCCGCGTCGTTCAGACCTTGTTCGTCCATATCATCTCTCCGAAGAGTGCCTGATCATGCCGGCGCTTCGCCGTTGACCCAGGTCTTGATGATATTAGCCACCGCAATCGGGTTCTGCTTGGCCAATTGGCGGGCATCTTCCAGGCGCAACTGCTCCTTGGTCGGCGGGACCGGCGAGTTGTCCACGACCGGGGCGGCCAGCAATTCAGGCCGGTTGGGCGTCTCGGACTCGATGGCATCCAGTTGGGTCCCTGCCACGGTGGGCACCACCGGCGCCACTTTGGGCGCATTCATGGCCTTCACGGCCGGGCGCACCATGCCCAGCAACACCACCAGGCCAAACAGCACCATGCCCACCGGCCAGGCAAAGCTCTTGGCCAACTCCAGCATCTCAGGCTGCTTCCACAACGGCACCGGCGTATTGTCCGAAGCGATCGCCATGAACGGCGTGTTCATCAGGTTGACGGAATCGCCACGCTCCTTGCTGTAGCCGATCGTGTCGCGCACCAGCGCCGTCATCTGCTCCAACTGCTCAGGCGTCAGTGGCTTGTTCACGGGCTTGCCCTTTTCCTCTGGGCCACTCTGGTAGTTGACCACCACCGCGGCGCTCAGGCGCTTGACGGCGCCCGTGCCGCCCTTGACCACCTTGACGGTCTTGTCCACCTCGTAGTTGGTGACAGACTCCTTCTTGGTGGGGGTGCTGCTGCCAGGGCCCGAGGCGCCCGCCGAAAGGGTCGGCGCAGCGCCGTTGATGGGGGCATTGGCCTGGGCGGCAGGCTGATTGCTGGTGGCACCCGGCACACCGGTGGGTGGGGTGGCGGCGGCACCACTACCGCTTTCCACCACCTGCTGGCTGCGCACGGCGGCCGAATCGGGGGTCTGGTTGGGTTTGTGCAACTCCGAGGTCGATTCGGTCTGCGAAAAATCAATTTCAGCCGTCACCTGGGCCTTGACGTTCTGCCGGCCCACCACAGGCTCCAGGATGTCGATGATGCGCTTGCTGTAAAGCTGCTCGATCTGCTGCACATACTGCAGCTGTTGAACATCGCCACCTGCACCGGCCGCCTCGGGGGTGGCCGACAGCAGCTTGCCGTTGTCATCGATCACGCTCACGGCAGTCGGGTTCATGTCCGGCACGCTGGAAGCCACCAGGTGAACAATGCCGGCCAGTTGTGCACGGTCCAGAATGCGGCCCGGGTAGAGGGTGACCAGCACCGAGGCCGAAGGCTTGAGCTGCTCGCGGAAGAATCCGTTCTGATTGGGCAACGCCAGGTGCACCCGGGCACTCTGGATGGCGGCTACAGCCTGGATCGAGCGGGTCAGCTCCCCTTCCAGACCACGCTGGAAGTTCAGCCGCTCCTGGAACTGGGTCACGCCGAAGCGGTTGCCCTCCATCAACTCAAAGCCGGTCACGGACCCTTTGGGCAGGCCCTGCGAGGCCAGTCGCAGACGCAGGTCGTGCACTCGGTCCGAAGGCACCATGATGGCCCCGCCCCCCTCGGAGTACTTGTAGGGCACATTCATCTGGGCCAGTTGCGCCACCACGGCACCACCATCCTTGTCGCTGAGGTTGGCGTAGAGCACCTTCCAATCGGCCTGACGCGTCATGAAGGTACCGGCCAAGGCCACGACCACCAGCAAGGCAATGCCCAGCGCGAGCTTGATCTTCTGCGACCGATCCAGCTCGGCGAGCTTCTGTGTCCACGATGGGGCCACTGGGGTAGCGTTAATTTCAGCGACGGCAGACATCTTGTTTCCAGGTCAAAGGGGTGGCAATACACCTCAGGTTGGAGCCGATTATTCAGCCAGACCGCCATGCCATCGCCGGGATAAACCAGCTCTTTGGACCTCAATTCAAGGGTCTGCCTCACGGCCAAGCCCCTAACATCGGCGCCAATGATCTCACCGGAGAAGCGCCATGGATCTGCGATTCCCCTCAACCGCCACCCTCAGCCCACTCAGCACCCGCACCCCGCAAATCGGCAAGGCAGCCACCGGTGCGGCAGGCCAGACCTCGTCCACCGGCAGCGCCGGCTTTTCGGGTGAGCTGAGCAACGCCCTCAAATCCGTGAGCGCCGCCCAGAACAAGGCCACCCAGATGCAGCAGGAAGTGCAGATGGAGAACCCCAGTGTCAGCCTGGAAGACACCATGATCGCCATCCAGAAGGCCCAGATCGGCTTTCAGGCCACCATGCATGTGCGCAACCGCATGGTTCAGGCCTACACCGACATCATGAACATGCAGGTCTGAGCACCCCGTCTACACACGCCCCCAAAGCAAAAAGCCCGCTTCGGTGATCGAAGCGGGCTTTTTGCCACGAGGCCCCACGTTCCAGGGCCCCCAGTCGAGGAAGAGGCCCGCCACGGCAGGCCTCCCGCATCAGTGGAGCAGTCGCGAGCCCCCATCCAGCAGGCGCTGGATGTCCGACAGCCGAGGCTCGGCCAGATTGCGGATCAGGGCGTCATTGCGCAGGATGCGCAACATGATCTTCCCCTTCTCACTGCGATCTTCGCAGGCCAGAGGCTCCACCTGGGACTGATGGTGCAATTGCTCGATCAGCACCGCGCAGGCGCCCTCGAGTTGCATGACTTGCTCCCAGTCTTCACGCTGTGCAGCCATCAACATGCGCTGGCTAGCGCCTTCGATGGCCTTGTAGTAATCAAGCAGAGATTGTTGCTGCACGTTATGCCCCCTTGCTATTCAACGTGTTTGAGGTCTGATGGCCTTCCAGGCCTCAGCGACGGGTCGGATCAGTTCGATCACGGATTGGACAGCCTCGGGACTGTTGCTCAAATTGGCCTTGGTCAGTTCAAACACCGCGTAGCTGTAGAGCGAATCCAGGTTCTTGGCCACATCGCCCCCTTCCTTTTCGTTGAGAACACCTCGGAGGCCATCCTGAAGAATCTGGATGGCCTTGTTGAGATACCGGGATTTCTCCTGGATATCGCCGCGGCTCATGGCACCCGAAACCTTCGAGAGGCTGTCCAGCAAGCCGTCAAACAACAGAACCACCAGCTGATGGGGGTCCGCTCCAGTGATACTGGTTTCGACGCCAACACGTTGATAGGCAGATGCAGCTCGGGTACTCACGGGTGTAAACATTCTTTTGGCCTCGCAAATTGTCGCACGGTACAAATGGTGTATCGGCAGCGCAGCCCGGTTCTGAAGGCCTCAATAGCAAGACATTTGGCAGGCTATTCCCAGAGGGGCCCGCAAACCCCGGAACAAGCCGGATTCCCACTCTATATAGAACGATCAAACGCCCGACCGGAGACCCCGGGGCGATGCCCTCCGCACGCAAGATGCCAACTTGTTTGCATCTCCACCCACAAGTAGACCTAAAGTTTTCCCGGCCCGACCCGAAAAACAATGCAACGGGCTTCAAGAAGGGTTCGTTGCCAAGCCTGCGACACCGCAGGTTTGACATCAGCGATAGGCTGATTTTTAACTTGAAGGAGCTTCAAAATGGCAATGACCATCAACACCAACGTCAACTCGCTGACGGCGCAACGCAACGCAGCCACCAATCAGTCGAGCCTGTCCACCTCCATTGCACGCCTGTCTTCGGGTCTGCGCGTCAACAGCGCCAAGGACGACGCTGCCGGCCTGGCCATCGCCACCCGAATGGACGCCCAGGCCCGCGGCATGAGCGTGGCCATCCGCAATGCCAACGACGGCATCTCGATGCTGCAGACCGCTGAAAGCGGCATGCAGACCGTGTCCGACATGCTGCAGCGCATGCGTGAGCTGGCTGTGCAGGCCACCAACTCGACCAACACCTCGTCCGACGTGGCCTCGCTGAACCAGGAATACACCCAGCTGGCTTCGGAAATCGGCCGGACCATCAGCGCTGTCCAGTTCAACGGCACTTCGGTGTTGACCACCACGGCCGGTTTCGACTTCCAGGTCGGCGCCAACTCGGGTCAAACCATCACGATCGCCTCGGGCACCCTGAACCTGGACCAAAGCACCAACGTGTCGGCCATCGTGGGCGGCTCCACCAGTGCGCTGACCACAGCCGCTGGCAGCAACAGCTCCAACGCAGCGAACATTGATGCGATTGACAAGGCTCTGCAAACCATCAACGACAGCCGCGCTTCCTTGGGCGCCGCCCAAAGCCGCTTCCAGAACACGGTCAACTTCCTGCAAAGCGCCGTGGAAAACCAGACTGCTGCCAAGGGCCGCATCATGGATGCCGACTTCGCCTCTGAAACGGCCAACCTGAGCCGCGCCCAGATCCTGCAACAGGCCGGCACCGCGATGATCGCCCAAGCCAACCAGTTGCCGCAGGGTGTGTTGTCTCTGCTCCGTTAAGCCTCCTCCCGCTTCAAGTTGAACCTTCGAACCCCGGCATAAGCCGGGGTTTTCTACTGGAGTTGTGGCTTTTCAATTGGAGATTCGCTTGCTAGAGTAGAAGAGCGCAGCCTCTCTGTCTGCACCAGGGGATACCAAAATGACCATTTCTTCACCCGGCATTGGCAGCAATGGCTTGGATGTCAACGGGATCGTGACCAAGCTGGTCGCCGTCGAGAGCCAACCCGTCACCCTGCTGCAGCAAAAGGGCAGCAAAATCCAGAGCACCATCTCGTCTTGGGGCTCGGTCAAGTCACAGCTGTCGGCCATCCAGGACGCTGCTTCGGCCTTGCTGGACAAGACCACCTGGGCCTCACGCACCGTCAGCTCCAGCAACAGCAGCGCCGTGACCGGGTCCGTGACCACAGGCGCACTGGCCGGCAACTACAGCGTGTCGGTCACCCAGTTGGCGCAATCGCAAACCACCTTGTCCAGCGGCATCACCTCCGGCAGTGCCTTCGGCTCGGACGGACGACTGGACATCCAGGTCGGAACCTGGAACGGCAACACCTTCACCCAGGGCAGCGGCTCCACCGTGAGCGTCACAGTGAACGCCACCGACACCCTGAGCGACATTGCGACCCGCATCAATGGTTCCAACTCTGGCGTCAGTGCCTCGGTCGTCACCTCGGGCGGCCAGGACAAGCTGGTCGTGCGCGGTGCGAACACCGGCGAGAGCAATGGTTTTCAAATCCAGGCCTTTGACAGCACCGGCACGGCCATCACCGATGGCAGCACAGGCACGGGCAAGCTGGCCTATGCCAGCACCGGTAGCGCCATCGTTGGCATGGGCTTGTCACAGGCGGCCAAGAATTCAGCCGCCACTGTGGACGGCGTGGCCGTGAGTTCGGCCAACAACCAGATCACCGGCGCAGTCACCGGGTTGACCCTCAATCTGCAACAGGTCACCACCTCGCCCGTCACCATGAGCGTGGCGGCAGACACCACGACCACCACCAACAAGGTCAATGCCTTCGTGACCGCCTACAACCAGGCGATCGCGGCCATGCGCAACCTCACTAAGTACGACCCCGGCACCAAGACGGCCTCCCCCCTGCAGGGCGACAGCACGGCCATCGGCCTGCAAAATGCCTTGCGCCAGATGGTGGTGGGCAACGGCCCGGCCAGCAGCAGCTACAGCAGCCTCAGCGCCGTGGGCATCTCCATGCAGCAAGACGGCACACTGTCGGTCAACAGCTCCAAACTGAGTACCGCCATCACGACCAACCCCAGCAGCCTGGAGTCCCTGTTTGACGCCAACGGCGGCAGCACCACCACCAACGGCATTGCCCGCCGCATCCGAGACTTCGCCATGGCGGCCAACAACGTGGGCGGCACCGTCAACAATCGCACCACGGCACTGCAGACCGCCTTGAGCCGCAACAGTGACGACGTGACCAAGGCGCAGGACCGGATCGCCGTAATCCAGGCCCGCCTGTACAAGCAATACAACGCCCTGGACACCAACCTGACCAGCCTCAACAGCCTCAGCAGCCTGGTGAACCAGCAGATCACCACCTGGAACAAATCGTCCGCCTGACCCCGGCTCCACCCCCCTTCTCCAGCCACGGCGGCAACAGCCCGCCTGCGCTTCGCTTCTTCAGCCCCATCGCCCGATCTGCCCCAGGCGACGTGTGGGCCATGCCCTCAGCAGACGCCGACATCCGGTAAAAGTCCTGAACTGAGCGGCCAGAAGCCCGCTTATTCAGCCTTCTGTTTTTCGCCCAAGCCGAATAATTTTCCTAACACTCGGCTGGGATCGGTCGCTGTATTTCGTACAGACATCGCACCGTGTGGATCGTTCATCTTGCATTCATTGAAGGAGCCGTCCCATGGCAATGACCATCAACACCAACATCAACTCACTGAACGCCCAGCGCAATGCTTCGGCCACCCAGATGAGCCTGTCCACCTCGATCCAGCGCCTGTCCTCAGGTCTGCGCGTCAACAGCGCCAAGGACGACGCTGCCGGCCTGGCCATCGCCACCCGAATGGACGCCCAGGCTCGCGGCATGAGCGTGGCCATCCGCAATGCCAACGACGGCATCTCGATGCTGCAGACCGCTGAAAGCGGCATGCAGACCGTGTCCGACATGCTGCAGCGCATGCGTGAGCTGGCTGTGCAGGCCACCAACTCGACCAACACATCGTCCGACGTGGCCTCGCTGAACCAGGAATACACTCAGCTGGCTTCGGAAATCGGCCGGACCATCAGCGCCGTCCAGTTCAACGGCACCTCGATCCTGACCACCACCGGCAGCTATGACTTCCAGGTGGGTGCCAACTCGGGCCAGACCATCACCGTTGCGTCGGGTACGCTCAACCTTGACCAGGCCGGCAACGTGTCTGCCGTCTTCGGCGGCACCACCAGCGCGCTGACCACAGCGGCCGGCAGCAACAGCTCCAACGCGGCGAACATCGATGCCATCGACAAGGCGCTGCAGACCATCAACGACAGCCGCGCCCAACTCGGTGCCGCCCAGAGCCGCTTCCAGAACACCATCACATTCTTGCAAAGCGCCGTGGAAAACCAGACCGCTGCCAAGGGCCGGATCATGGATGCCGACTTCGCCACGGAAACCTCGAATCTGAGCCGTGCCCAGATCCTGCAGCAGGCAGGCACCGCCATGATTGCCCAGGCCAACCAGTTGCCGCAACAGGTTCTGTCCCTGCTGAAGGGCTGAGTCTCGATCACCCTCCGGGTGATTGAGACCTGGATCCTCACCAGATCCCCCCCTGCCCCTTCCAGAACACCATGCGCCACGCCCCTGACTGCCGGTGCACCAAGGCAAGCTTAAACTCACCAGCCAAGGCTGCGAGAATTGCCTGGCCACCCGCAGGCCGGCTCACCGCCTCATGGATGCCAGCCAGTTGCCTTGACGAACGCCTTGCCCAGGCTGCCCATGGGCTCAAGCAGAAAGTGTTCACCCACCATGCATGCGCACGGAACCTCACGCCCCGCCGCCGAAAAGCACCCCTATTACATTGCCACCGCTGATTACGACAGCAGCCAGATCCACATCCGGCAACTGCATCAGTTGTGCCATGAGCTGAACACCCGAGGTTTCGAGGCCTTTGTCTGGGGCGCCAAGACCCTCAATGGTCATTTATGGACCCCCCAACTGTCGCTGGAACAACGGGCGGCGCACTACAAGGCGGGCAAAAAGCCCGTCTGGATCCATCTCGCTTTCGACAAGATACTGCGCCAGCAATCACACTGGACGCTGGCCTACACCCCCGAAATCCATGCCAGCGAAAAGACACAGCTCGGCAAGGGTCGCATCGAGTTCGCCCAAGGCGACAAAGCCGCCAGCATCAACCTGCCCCTGGCGCTGCCCTGGGTGGACAGCACGGTGTTCGCCCCCGCGGCGATGCGGCCCGACGGTCCTGCCCTGGTCTATGCCGACAAGTACCTGAAAGCCGGTGGCAGTCTGCAGGACAGCCATGCCCATCTGGAAAACCTGGGCGCCCCCTCCAGCGGGTACGCAAAAGCTGAAGATCGTGCCGAAATCCTGCGCTCAGCCAGCCGGATCTACTGTTATGAGGCCGGGGTCATCACCGCGGAGGCCCTGCTGTGCGGTTGTCCCGTCGTCTACATCCAGAATGACCGCACCTTGGCCCTGCCGGCCGCCTCTCCCTGGTTGAGCCTGGCCACGGCCTGGGGTGACAACGCGGCCGAAATGGCCAAAGCACAACACGAGCTTGCGGGCTACCAACAACAACACCTCGCCAATTTCCGCGACAGCGCAGTCGAACTCGATCGCTTCATCGAAGACACCCAGCGTGCACTGAGAGACATGCCATTCGAGGCCGCTTGGTCAGAAGAGTCTGTCACCCTGATGGGTGAACTCGTGATCGATGGCAAGGACCTGGCCAAACATGCCGACCAGTCCAAATACATCCGCTTGCAGCGTCAATTTCAAAGCTGGAGCAAACGCAGCACCCTGCGGGAGATCGACGGCGAGATTTATGCCGAACACGTGACCCGTGGCGATCTGCCCGCCTTGGCCGTCTACGTCTATGTTCGAAAAGGCGACCTGGACGGCCTGGCCCAAACCCTGGACAGCCTGGAGCAGAACTTCTATCAGGCCAGCCAGTTGCACATCCTGGCTGACTTTGAATGCCCGATCAGTCCTGCCGACCTGGGCCCTCAGTGCGTTTGGCACCAGTTGCCGGCCAAACACGACCCTTTCGGGCACGCATTGCCGCAATGGCTGTTGCTGATGGAATCCGGCACCACACTGGCGCCCCACGCACTGGTCGAGTTTGCACTGGCGGCCAAAGCGCCAGAGGCCCGGCTGGTCTATGCCGACGAGGCCTTCATCGCTTCCAATGGGCTTGAAACACCTCATTTCAAACCCGACCTGAACATCGAGTGGCTTCGCAGCACCAATTACCTGGGTTCTGCCGTGGCCGTGCGCTCGGCTGATTGGCGCCAGCATGGGCAAATGCTGGATTTCGATCACATCTACGGCCTGGCGCTGAACCTGTCGTCCAGCAAAGTCAGCATCCGCCACGTCGATACCGTGCTGCTCAAGAGCGATGGTCATGTGTCGCCAGCCCGTGAACTGGCCGAACTGCAGCAACTGCAAGCCCACCTGAACAACCAGGCATTGCCCGCGCGCGTGCAGGCCCAGAAGATTGCCGGATGCCGGCAACTCGACTACCAGGGCCAACAGCCACGACGCGTCTCGGTGATCATTCCGACCGGGTACCAACTCGGCTACCTGCGCTGTCTGCTGAGTTCATTGCAGCTCTATGCCGAGCCGGAACTGCACGAGATCATTCTGGTCACCCAGCCTGAACACGAGGCGGCGGCACACAACGCGGCGACATCGGTCACTTTGCCAGTCCCGCTGCACGTGGTGTCCACCCCGGCGGGCCCTTACCAACACGGCGTGGCCCTGAACACCGGGGCCGCGATGGCCACCGGCAACGTGCTGCTGTTCGCCGATGATGACACCGAGGCCATCCAGCGCCCCTGGCTGAGCAGCCTGACGGCCTACCTGGACCAAGCCGATGTCGGGTGCGTGGCCCCACGCCTGGTATTGCAAATAGGGGACAAACCCACCTTGCAGAGCGGCCCGATGACCCTGGGTATCGGCGATTGGGCCGCTTGCTACAACGGCGAGCGTCGCTTGCTGGACGAGCAAGGCGTCTTCTCTCGCCTGCAGACATCGCAGGACGTGTCCACCGTGGCGGGGCACTTCTTCCTGCTGCAGCGCACTCTGTGGCAGACGCTCGGCGGCTTCAACACCGACGACTGCCACACCTTCACCACGGTGCATGATTTCTGCATCCGTGCCAGCCAGGCTGGGTATCGGCACATCTGGACCCCGGTCAGCAGCGTGCTGCACCAGGGCGGCAAGACGGTGGAGGCACTGGGTCGTGAAGCCGGCCGCGCTTACGAGATCAAGTCAGCGGCGCTGCGCGAAAAGCAGTCTTTCCTGACCCGTTGGGTCAAGCACATCGCCCAGGACAAAGGCTACAACCGGCACCTGTCATTGCAGACCCCTTACGACGTCGAAGCGGATCTGGTGGTCGACTGGATGAGTTCGCGCAAGGACAGGCCACGGGCCATGGCCTTCCCCATCTCAAGCGGCTCAGGCCAGTACCGGGTGGTCGAGCCCCTGAACGCACTGCAGCACGCGGGCCTGGCGCAGTCGTGCATCGTGTTTCCGGTCACCCACAGCCTGTACCGCACCCCGACGGCGCTTGAGATCACGCGAGTGAACCCGGACCGCATGATTGTTCAGCACTCGATCGGTGACGCCCATCTGCAACTGCTGCGCGACTACCGCAAGACCAACCCGGACCTGTTCACCATCCAGACGGTGGACGACCTGTTCCACGACCTGCCGCAAAAGCACCACCTGCACAATTACCACCAGCGTGAAGGCTATGTGCGCATGCGCGAGGCCATGAGCCTGTGCGACCGCGTGATCGTCTCCACCCAGCCCCTGGTCGACGTCTACGGGGACTATTGCCGCGACGTGCGCGTGATGCCCAACTGCCTTGATGACCGCGTGTGGGGTGAGTTCTACAAGACGCCCACGCCACGTTCACGCCTGCGCGTGGGCTGGGCCGGCGCAGCGCAGCATCTGGGCGATCTGGAAATGATCGGCGAGGTCGTGGCCCGGTTCAAGGACGAGGTCGACTGGATCTTCATGGGCATGTGCCCCGACAGCCTGCGCCCGTACATCAAGGAGTACCACCCCTTCGTGTCGTACGTGGACTACCCCGCCAAGCTGGCCTCGCTGGACCTCGACATCGCGATCGCCCCGCTGGAGGACAACCCGTTCAACCGCTGCAAGAGCAACCTGCGCCTGTTGGAGTACGGCGCCATGGGCTGGCCAGTGGTGTGCTCGGACGTCTACCCCTTCCGCACCGCCAATCCGCCTGTGCTGCACGTGCCCAACGAGAAAGAGGCCTGGATCGAATCCGTGCGGCGTCTGATCGACGACAGCACGCTGCGCCATCAGATGGGCCAGCAATTGAATCAGTGGGTGCGCGAAAACTTCTACCTTTCCAAAAATACCGAGAGGTGGTTCTCAGCCATTTTCGATTGAGGCATTTGAGGGGCAAATCATGCTCACCCCAGGGCGCCAAGAGCAAGCCCAGCCTCTAGAATCTCCAGGGCGCCAACCATCGGGTGCGCTTGGACACCCACTCGTCTGGAGAATTTGACATGAAAGCCGTCATCCTGGCCGGAGGGCTGGGCACCCGCATCAGCGAAGAGACGCTGACCCGCCCCAAACCGATGATCGGCATAGGCGGCAAGCCCATCCTCTGGCACATCATGAAGATGTACTCCAGCCACGGCATCCATGATTTTGTGATCTGCTGCGGCTACATGGGTTATGTGATCAAGGAGTACTTCGCCAACTACTTCCTGCACACCTCAGACGTCACCTTTGACATGACGACCAACCAGATGGAAATCCACGAACACCATGCCGAGCCCTGGCGCGTGACGCTGGTGGACACGGGCGATACCACCCAGACCGGGGGGCGCATCCGGCGCATCCGCCGCTATGTCGAAAACGAGCCCTTCTTCTGCATGACCTACGGCGATGGCGTGTCCGACATCGACATCAGCGCCGAGATCGCCTTTCACCGCAGCCATGGCAAGCTGGCCACCGTGGCCGCCGTGGCCCCGCCGGGCCGCTTCGGCACCCTGGAGATCACCGATGGCCAGGTGCAGGCGTTCACCGAAAAGCCCCTGGGTGATGGCAACCTGATCAACGGGGGCTTTTTTGTGCTCTCCCCCCAGGTGCTGGACCTGATCGACGGCGATGAATCCATCTGGGAAGACAAGCCTGTGAACGCCCTGGTGCGCCAGCAGCAACTGGCCGCCTACCAACACACCGGCTTCTGGCGCCCCATGGACACGCTGCGCGACAAGACCTACCTCGAAGAACTGTGGGCCAGTGGAGCCGCGCCGTGGAAGAAGTGGTGAACCCCGGCTTTTGGGCTGGCAAACGCGTCTTTCTGACTGGCCACACCGGTTTCAAGGGCGGTTGGCTCAGCCTGTGGCTTCAGGCCATGGGTGCCGAGGTCTGGGGCTTTTCCCTCCCCCCAGCGACCTCGGTCAACCTGTTTGAAGTGGGCTCGGTGGCCCAAGGCATGCATTCCACCTTCGGGGACATCCGCCACCTCGACGCACTGAGCCAGGCCATGGCCCAGGCACAACCTGAAGTGGTGCTGCATCTGGCCGCGCAGGCGCTGGTGCCCCTGTCCTACGAGCAGCCGCTGGACACCTTCTCCACCAACGTGATGGGCACGGCCAACGTGCTGGAGGCCGTGCGCCGCACGCCGGGCGTGCGGGCGGTGGTGGCCATCAGCAGCGACAAGTGCTACGAGAACCAGGAATGGGTCTGGGGCTACCGTGAAACCGACCCCATGGGCGGATACGACCCCTATTCCGCCAGCAAAGGTTGCACCGAACTGGTGGTGGCCTCTTACCGCCGATCTTTCCTGAACGCGGCCCAGGTGCCCGTGGCCAGTGCCCGGGCCGGCAACGTGATCGGCGGCGGTGACTGGACCCCGACACGGCTGGTCCCCGATGTGCTCGCGGCTTTCACGGCACAACAGGCGGTCACCTTGCGTCAGCCTGGTGCGATCCGGCCCTGGCAACACGTGCTGGAGCCCCTGAGCGGCTACCTGGCCCTGGCCCAGCGCCTGCACGAGCAAGGCCTGCCCTGGGCCGAGGGCTGGAACTTCGGCCCCCACGAATCAGACGCCCGCACCGTGGGCTGGGTGGTGCAAGAACTGGCGCGCCGCTGGGGCCCGGACGCACGCTGGCAAACCGAGACCCAGGCCCAGCCCCATGAAGCCCACACGTTGAAGCTGGACTGCAGCAAGGCCCACAGCCGCCTGGGCTGGCAGCCCCGCTGGCGGGCCGACACCGCCTTGCAATACACCCTGGACTGGCACCGCGCCTGGCAGACCGGGGCGGACATGCGTCAGCTGACCCTGGACCAAATCACCGAATTCGAAAGCGCCGCATGAGCCTGACCCGACATCAACTGACTGCCGCCGCCGATGGCCAGGTCCAACTCAACCTGCCCGAATTGGCCGGCCAGGCGCTTGAGATCATCGTGCGCCCGGCACGCCCAGCCCCCACGGCCCAGCCCTGGCGCCCTGGCATCGATGCCATCCCGCCCTCGGGCAAAGTGGTCGGCGATCCTGAAAAGAACGCCATGATCGATGCCGCGCTCGACGCGTGGCTGACCACGGGCCGCTTCAACGATGCTTTCGAGAAACGCCTGGCCGATTTTGTGGGCGTCAAGCACGCCCTGACCGTCAACTCGGGCTCCTCGGCCAATCTGGTGGCCTTTTCCACCCTGACCTCGCCACGGCTGGGCATCCGCGCCATCCGACCGGGTGACGAAGTCATCACCGTGGCGGCGGGGTTTCCGACCACCGTCAACCCCATCATCCAGAACGGGGCCGTGCCGGTGTTTGTCGATGCGGTGCTGCCCACCTACAACATCGACGTGTCTCAGCTGGAGGCGGCCCTGTCGCCCCGCACCAAGGCCATCATGATTGCCCACACCCTGGGCAACCCCTTCGATCTCGACGCGGTGTGCGCCTTTGCCCAGGCCCACGGCCTGTGGCTGGTGGAAGACTGCTGCGATGCCCTGGGCTCGACCTGGAAGGGCCGCAAGGTAGGCACCTTCGGGCACCTGGCCACGCTGTCGTTCTACCCGGCGCACCACATCACCATGGGCGAAGGCGGTGCCGTGCTGACCAGCGACCCCGAACTGCGCCAGATTGCGGAATCCTTCCGCGACTGGGGCCGCGACTGCTGGTGCAAGCCCGGCTGCGACAACACCTGCGGCAAGCGTTTCAACTGGCAGTTGGGCAGCCTGCCCGCCGGCTACGACCACAAGTACACCTACAGCCACCTGGGCTACAACCTCAAGATCACCGACATGCAGGCCGCCTGCGGCTTGGCCCAACTGGATCGCCTGGAGGGCTTTGTGCAGGCGCGCAAAGACAACTTCGCCTACCTCAGCGGGCAACTGCAGGACTGCGCCGATCTGCTGATCCTGCCCGAGGCCACCCCGGGCAGCGACCCCTCCTGGTTCGGCTTCCCGATCACGCTGCGCCCCGAGGCCGGCCTGAATCGCCAGTACCTGCTGCAGTACCTGGACGAGCACCGCATCGGCACCCGCCTGCTGTTTGCCGGCAACCTGATCCACCAGCCTTACATGCAAGACCGCCAGTACCGCGTCGTGGGCTCGCTGAACAACGCTGACCAGATCATGAACGACACCTTCTGGATCGGCGTCTGGCCAGGCTTGAGCCGCGCGCAGCTCGACTACATGGTGGGCCACCTCAGGCAGGTGCTGGGCCTCAACTTCTGAGCATCAGGCCATGCCCACCCTCGACCGCGCCCCGACATCGCCAGCAGCAGCAGCAGCAGCAGCAGCAGCCCCCGGTGAAGTCACTCCCTGCGCACGGCCCTGCCCGGTCTGTGCCAGCCCTCAGGCGCGTGCCCTCAAGACACTCTCCCTGCCCCAGCCTTCGGGCTCGCCCCTGCCCGGCGGCTACCGGCTGATGGCCTGCGCCCACTGCGATCTGGTGTTTGCCGAAACACCGGCCCCGCAGTCGGCCTACGACCTCTATTACCAACGCTGTGCCAAGTATGGCGGCCCCACCGGCACCGGTGCTGGGCTGCACAGTGCCGACCAAGCCCGGCTGGAACAACTCGCAGACCGCTTGCAGCACTGCCTGCCGCAAGGCCAGGGCCGGGTGCTGGACCTGGGTTGTGGTGCTGGCGGACTGTTGGCGGTGCTGCGGGCACGGGGGCTGTCCCAGGTCGAAGGTCTGGACCCGGATCCCGGCGCGGTGCAAGCGGGCCGGGCCCGAGGCCTTCACCTGCACGAGGGCCTGATCCAGGATGCCGCAACCCTTTGTGCCGGTGAGCGCTACGACCTGATCGTGCTGTCCCATGTGGCCGAGCACCTGCGCGACCTCCAGGGCCTGCCGGCCTTGGCCGAGCTGTTGACGCCTGAAGGCAAGCTCTACATCGAAGTCCCCCACCCGGCGGGTTACGCCTGTGGCGAGCGCCCCCCTTACTACTATTTCGACAGCGAACACATCAACCACTTCAGCGCCCAGGCCTTGGGCCGGCTGTTGGCCCCGGCAGGGCTGCCACTGCACCGTGCCGAGGCCGTGACCCTGACCCTGTCCGATGGCGGCCACTACCCGGCACTGGCCGTGGTCGCCGGCCGGGGAGCCGCCCCCGCACTGCCCCACCAACCCTCGACAGTGCAAGCGATTGAGCGCTACCTGGCCGACTGCGCCCAGGGCACAAGCCGTGTGCCCCAGCCGCCCCTGCCCACACAAGGCCCGGTGCTGGCCTGGGGCGCAGGCTCGTGGGCCCAGCGCCTGCTGGGTCAGGGGCAATTGCCGCGCGACCGCCTGGTGGCGTTTCTCGACAGTGACCCCAACAAACAAGGCCTGCAACTCGACGGCCTGCCCATCCTGGCGCCTGCGCTGGGGCTGCGACAGCACCCGGAGGCGGCCATTCTGGTCTGCGTGGCCATCGACCCGCAGCAGGTTGTTGCCGCCCTGGAAGCCATGGTCCCGGGTGCCCGGCAACGACTCCACTTTCTGAGTGAACCGCAATGAACCTCTCCGAACGCATCGCCGACTGGCTGGTCCAGCAAGACATCACCCAAGTCTTTGCCGTGACGGGCGGTGGCGCCATGTACCTGAACCAGGCCCTGGGGGCGCACCCCGGTCTGCAATGCACCTACCTGCACCACGAACAGGCCTGCGCCATGGCCGCCGAAGGCTATGCCCGCATTGCAGGCAAACCGGCGGTGGTGATGGTGACCACCGGGCCTGGCGGCATCAATGCGCTGAACGGCGTCTTTGGTGCCTACACCGACTCGATTCCCATGCTGGTGATCAGCGGCCAGGTCAAGCGCGCCACCTGCCTGGATTACACCCCAGTGCCCGGTCTGCGCCAGCTTGGCGACCAGGAGGGGCCCGTGCTGCAGATGGCCCGGCCGGTGACCAAGCTGGCCGAAGGCGTGGGCAGCCCTGAGGCCTTGATGACCCTGCTGCCGCAAGCCCTGGCCACCGCCGTAGGCGGGCGCCCCGGCCCGGTCTGGCTGGACATTCCGCTCGATGTGCAATCGGCTGAATGCGGCCCCATTCCAGCCCCTGTCTTCACGCCTCCACTCGCGCCAGCGAGCTTGTCGGCCGACTGCGATCAAATCGCCCAGCGCCTCGCAACAGCCCAGCGCCCGCTGATCCTGGCCGGCACAGGCGTGCGCCTGGCCCAGGCCGAGCAAGACCTGCTGGCCTTTGCCGAAGCCCACGGTATTCCGGTGGCCACCGCCTGGACGCACGACCTCATCGCCAGCGACCACCCCCTGTTTGCCGGCCGCCCCGGCACCATCGGCACGCGGCCCGGCAACTTCTGCCTGCAGGCGGCCGACCTCGTGATCGTGATCGGCTCCCGCCTGAACATCCGCCAGGTCAGCTACAACTGGGACACCTTCGCCAAGAACGCCCACGTGGTGCAGGTGGACGTGGACCCTGCCGAGCTGACCAAGCCCCTGGTACAGGCCGATCTGAAGATCACGGCTGACGCGCGCGCCTTTCTGCAAACCCTGCGCGAGCGCTGCCAAGGCGGCTTGCCCAGCTATGCGGCCTGGGTCGCCTGGTGCCAGGACATTCGTCGGCGTTACGGTCTCGCAGCACCTGAGCCCCAAGGCCCCGCCATCCACCCGTATGCGCTGGTCGAGCGGATCTGCGGCCAATTGCGCGAAGACGACATCCTGGTCTGTGGCAATGCCTCCGCCTGCATCCTGCCCTTCCAGCTCGCCCCGCTCAAAAAAGGCCAGCGCCTGTTCAGCAACTCAGGCTCGGCCTCCATGGGCTACGACCTGCCCGCAGCCCTGGGGGCCGCCACCGCAGCCCCCCAGCGCCGAGTGATCTGCTTTGCTGGCGACGGCAGCCTGCAGATGAACCTGCAAGAACTGCAAAGCCTCAAGAGCCTGGGTCTGAATGTGCTGGTGGTGGTGATCGACAACGGCGGCTACCTGTCGATCCGGCTCACGCACGACAACTTCTTCGGTCGCATCGTGGGGGCCACGCCGGCCTCGGGTGTGGCCTTCCCAGACTTCGCACGACTGGCCACGGCCTTTGGCTTGCGCACGGTCGACGTGCGCAACAGTGGCGACCTGCCCGCCCTGGACGCAGCCTTGCAACAAGACGGCCCGCAATTGCTGGCCGTGACGGTGGACCCGGAGCCCGGGTTCGAGCCCCGCATCAAGTCGCGCGCCTTGCCCGAGGGGGGGTTTGCAACCCCCGAACTGGATGACATGTTCCCCTTCCTGCCTGCCGAGGAAGTGGCAGCGGTTCGCGCCGAGGCCGCTCGCCTCGTCTCTCATTGAGGGCTCTGACCCATGCAAACAACCTCATTCCCGTCCCTGGATGCTGTGGGTCAGGTGGACCTGGAGACAGTGCGAAAACAGGGGCTTCTGATTTTCGGATACGGCTCGTTCGCCCATGACCTGGCAGCGGCCGCACAGAAAAGCGGCCTGCCGGTGCTGGGCTTTGTCGTTTCAGGCTCGCCTCCTGCAGCGCGCAGTGGCCTGCCGGTCTGGCAGATCAGTCAATTGCCCGAGGCCTACAAGGACAAACCCCTTTGGGTCGGGGTGTACAACCACCTCGCCCATTCCGACTACGCGCTGATTGACCAGACCTGTCGCGCTGCTGGGTTTGCAGCATCATTTCCTCAGCAGTATTTTGAGGTGGTCGCCGACGCGCTGGGATGGCGTTACTGGCTCACGCCCCGGGCAGATTACGCGGCCCATGCCCACGAATTGCGCACCGCATTCGATCAATTGCACGACGAACCGAGCCGACAAGCCATGGCGCAAACCTTGGCCTTTCGGCTGGGGCAGACCTTGGCAGCGCCCTTGCCAGACGCCGAGGTAACGCACTACTTTCCGGACTTTGCCGTGGCGGCCTGCCAGGCGCGCGAGCAAGGCGCGCAGGTTTTTCTGGACGGGGGCGCCTACAACGGCGACACGCTGGAGTCCGCACTGAATCAGCTGCCCTTCCAGCAGGTCTACGCATTCGAGCCCGACCTGGGCAACTATGAACACCTGACCCAGCGCACCCGGCAACTCGGTCTCCAGGCCGTCAACTACCCTTGTGGTCTGTCAGGGCGCAACGAGCAACTTCGCTTTGCCACCGGTCAGGGTGAAGCCAGCGCGGTCAAGGATGACGGCGACAGCATCATCCAGGTGGTTCGCCTGGACGACTGCCTGCAAAACACCCGTGTGGACTACCTGAAGCTGGATGTCGAGGGACAGGAAATCCCCACCTTGCAGGGGGCCCGGGATTTGATCCTGAAAAGCCGGCCTATTTTGGCCATCGCGGCCTACCATCGCTGGGATGATCTGTGGCGTATACCGGCCTTTGTCGCCGAACTGGCCTTGAACTACAGGCTCGCGTACCGCAGCCACTCCAGAAACTCATTTGACGGGGTTTTTTATGCCTATTAACACCAATCCCAACAGCATTTTCGAAGACCTTTTCATTCTGGAACTCGCCAACAACCACTGGGGGCGGCTGGACCGGGGCCTGCGCATCGTGAACGACTTTGCCCAGGTGGTGCGCTTCAACAATGTGCGTGCGGCCATCAAGCTGCAATTCCGCGAAGTGGACCATTTCATCCACAAGGACTTCCGCGGTCGCGAAGACATCCGCTACATCAAGAAGACCGAGGTCACCAAGCTCAGCAAGGCCGAATACAAGACCCTGACCCGCACCATCAAGGAGCGTGGCTGCATCCCCATGGCCACCGCCTTCGACGAGCGCTCGGTCGATCTGTGCGAAGAACTGGACCTGCCCCTGATCAAGATCGCCAGTTCGGACATCAACGACTGGTTTTTGATCGAGCGCATCGCCGAAACCAAGAAACCCGTGATCGTCTCCACCGGCGGCTCCAGCCAGAAGGACATCGACGACATGGTGACCTTCTTTGCCAACCGCAACATCCCGCTGGCCATCAACCATTGCGTGTCGCTCTACCCCAGTGAGGACGACGAACTGGAGATCAACCAGATCGATTACCTCAAAAAGCTCTACCCCAAGAACGTGATCGGGTTCTCTACGCACGAGTACACCGACTGGACCTCGTCCATGCTGCTGTCCTATGCCAAGGGCGCGCGCACCTGGGAACGCCACATCGACATCGAGGAAGGGGGCATTCCGGTCTCGCCCTACTGCTCGCTGCCGCACCAGATCGACGCCTGGTTCAAGGCCTACCACAAGGCTGTGGCCATGTGCGGTGGCTCGGGCCAATCCAAGCGCCTGCCCAAGAAAAAGGAAACCGAGTACCTGGATGGGCTGGTGCGCGGGGTCTACGTCAAACGTGACCTGCCGGCCGGCTACGAATTCAAGCACCCGGGCAATGAAGAGGACTTTTACCTCGCCATCCCGCTGCAAAAAGGCCAGCTCTCCTGCCGCGAAACCATGAACGGCCTGAAGCTGACCCGCCCTGTCTCGCGTGACTCGGCCCTGACCATCGACGACGTGGACAGCCCCTACGCCCAGCACGAGTCCCTGCGCCAGGCCATTTACGACCGAGGCCTCTGACCCCCGGCAACGGCTGTCCCGTGAGCAAGCCCTACCCCGCCCCCGGCCTGCCCGCCATCCAGGGGCGGCTGGCCCAATTGCTGCCGCACCTGGACGCCTCGGCACTGGACGGCAAGACCCTGTTCATCACGGGGGGCACCGGCTTTTTCGGCTATTGGCTGCTCAGCCTGCTGGATCTCCTGCAGCAGCGCGGGCACCGGTTTCAGGTGCGACTGCTTACGCGCGACCCGAAGCGTTTCCAGACGGTGGCCCCCTTCTTTGCAGACCAGGCCTGGATCGAGACCATCACCGGTGACGCGCGCCACTTCACGGACACGCGGCCCGCCGATTGGTTGATCCATGCTGCCACAGACACCCATGCCCAGGCCCACACCCGGCCGCTGTCCATCATGGACGATGTGCTGCTCGGCACGCGCAACACCTTGCAGCAGGCCCTGGCCCAGGGGGTGAAACGGGCGCTGTTCGTCAGCTCTGGTGCGGTCTATGGCCCGGCCGCGCGTGCCAGCAGCCACACGGCTGAGGCGACCCCGCTGCAGCGCAGCCTGGACCAGCCCGACCCCTATGGCGAAGCCAAGGCCACGGCCGAGTTGTGGTGCCAGCACTTTGGCCAGGCCCACGGCCTGTGCATTCCGGTGGCGCGCTGTTTTGCCTTTGTAGGCGCAGGCCTGGATCTCGAAGGGCATTTCGCGATCGGCAACTTCATCCGAGATGGCCTGGCCGGCCGGGGCGTGCAGGTCCAGGGCGACGGCACGCCGGTGCGCAGCTACCTCTATGGGGCCGACCTGGCCGTGTGGTTGCTGCAGATGTTGCTGCACGGTGAGCACGGCCGCGCCTACAACGTCGGATCAGACCAGGCCATCACCATTGAACAACTGGCCCGCCTGATCAACCACCAGCTCAGCCCCGGCCAATCCGTCACGCTGGCGCGCCAAGCTGTCGACAACCCTCTTCGCTCCTGCTATGTGCCCGCCATCGAACGCGCCCGTCAGGAGCTCAAGCTGGATGTCTGGACCCCGCTGGCCCAGGCCATTGCGGGCACGGCCGACCCCAGCCAGCCTCTTGCCCAGGATTGACCATGCCTCAACTGTACGAATCGCAGCGCCGCCCTTATTACATCGAGACGCCGCCCTACCGCCGCTCCTCGGCCGGGATCCGGGTGATGCACATGCTCTGCCATGTGCTCAACCGCCTGGGCGAAGAGGCCTATGTCTTCACCTCCGAGGTGAACCCTGAGCTGAACACCCCCACCGTCACGGAAGACGTGGTGCGACGCCACCTGCAGGCCGGGCGTGAACCCATCGTGGTCTACCCCGAAATCGTCAGCGGCAACCCGCGCCGGGCCAAGT
Organism: Curvibacter sp. GW821-FHT01G03; assembly: GCF_059422285.1. NCBI lineage: Bacteria > Pseudomonadati > Pseudomonadota > Betaproteobacteria > Burkholderiales > Comamonadaceae > Curvibacter > Curvibacter sp. GW821-FHT01G03. Next base: position 133,296 of record NZ_JBWKWP010000014.1, on the reverse strand, counting down.
CAGTGGTGCGTTACGTGCTCAATGTGCCAGGCCTGATCGGGGGCGACAAAACCTTTGCCGACACCGAACTGATCTACGCCTATGGCCAGAGCCTGCTGCCCGCCAACGCACCGCCGGGCAATGTGCTGTTCTTCCCCTCGGTGGACACCGGCCTGTTCAACAACCGCGACAACCCGCTGGACACACAACGCCAGGGCATCCTGGTCTACCCCGGTCGGCACCTGAACGCACTCAAGGAGCACCCCGAGCTGGCCCACGGCACGGTGATCACCTCGACCTGGCCCGCCAGCCGCGCCGAGCTGGCGGCCCTGATGCGGCGCAGCGAGACGCTGTATTGCTTCGAATCCACCGCCATCGCCCTGGAGGCCGTGCTGTGCGGGTGCCCCGCGGTGGTGCTTCGTTCGCCCCTTTTTGACGGCAATGCCATCAGTTCGGCAGAGCTGGGCCGCGAGGGCCTGGCCTTCAGCGATGCGCCCGATGAGGTCGCCTATGCCCGCCGCACCGTGGGCCAGATGCAGGCCACGTACCAGCGGCTGGAGGAGCAGTTCTGGGTCAAGTTGCAGCAATTCATCCGCGACAGTCAGGCCCTGCCCTTGATCGAGCCCACGCCCCAGCCCGCGCTCTACCAGCCCAGTGCCGCCGACCTGGCCTTTGTCCAGTGGCGCCAGGGCCAATCGCTCAATGAGTTCACGGCCCAGGCCCTGGCCGAACGCATGATGGTGGACTGGCAGCACAAGCCCCGCTTTCACCTGCTGGTGAGCAGCCTGCCGGGCGAGCAGGAACAGATGCAGGCCTTGCTGAGCAGCCTGGACGCCCAGCTCTACCCCGAGTGGATTCTGACGGTCCTGAGCACCGCCGATGCGCCCAGCGCCATCGCCACCAACCCGCGGCTCCAATGGCTGTGCCTGCGCGAGGCCAGTTCCGCCCCCATCGTGCTGCAAGCCCTGGCCGAGGCCTCGCCGGCCGACTGGCTGGGCCTGTTGCCCGCGGGCGTGGTCCTGGCCGAGCCGCAATCACTGCAGGTGCTGGCCGACCAGATCAATGCACAGCCGGCCTGGCGCCTGGTCTATGGCGACGACGCGGTGCAGCAGGCAGGCCACTCACCCGACCCGCACTTCAAGCCCGACTTCAACCTGGACCTGCTGCGTTCCAGCGCCTACATCGGTCGTGCGGTGTTCGTCGAAAAGCAGGCCTTGCTGAGTTGCGGGGGCCTGGGCACACAGACCGGGGCCACGGCCTACGACGTGGCCTTGCGCCTACACGACCAGGCCGGCGCCGCCGCCATCGGCCATTTGAGCGAACTGCTGTGGCTGCTGCCAAGCGCCAGCAGCCGGCATGGCGAGGTCGCAGCCGAGCGCGTCGCCCTGGGCGAGCATCTGGTCCGTCAAGGGCTGGCCGCCGAGGTCTGGCCCGGTTTGAGCCCACACACCCATCAGGTGCGTTATGCAGCCCCCATGGAAAGCGATGTCACCGCCTTGATCGCGGTGCGCCATGACCGCCAATACCTGCAGCCCTTGCTGGCCAGTTGGCAACAACTGCGCCCAGGCGACCGCACCCCGATCCTGCTGCTGGACCTGGGCTGCGAAGACCCCGACGAGAAGGCCTACCTGGACAGCCTGGCGCACGATGCGTTCTGGCAAGGGCGCCTGCAACGGCTGGACGCACGGGGTCTGACCCCCGCCCAGGCGCTGAACCTGGGCCTGCGCCACAGCAGCGCCGAACACCTGCTGTGCGTGGATGTGCGCAGCCACCTGATCCAGGCCGACTGGCTGGAGCGTCTGCTGGGCATCGCCCAGCGCCCCGAAGTGGGTGCCGTGGCCCCTCGCCTGGTCAACCCGGCCAACTCACTGCTCATCGAGAGCTACTGGGTGGGGGGGCTGCAGGGCTTGGCCGGCCCGGTCTTCAAAGACCTGGCGCTGGATGAGCCTGGCCAGCACGAGCGCGCCCTGTGCGAGCAGAGCGCTCTGGCCGTGAATGCTTCGGTGCTGCTGATCAAGCGCTCCGCACTGGTCGGCTTACCGTGGTTGAGCGAAGACCTGCCTGAGCGGGCTGCCTGGGCTGAACTGGGCCTGCGCCTGCGCGCGCAGCAGCGCTTGCTGGTCTGGACACCGCACGCGGTGGTACTGCAACACCCGCGCGCCGCTGCCGAGGGGCCCGCCCTGAACCAAGCCCCGCCCGTCTGGCCCGCCCTGCCCTTGCGGGCCTTGGCCGAAGACCCGAATTACAACCGTCACCTCAGCCTGAGCCAGCCCGGCCTGCCAGAGACCGCGCGACAAGCGCACTGGGTGGGTTCACACGCCCGCCGTCTGCGCTGGCTGCTGGTGGGCCCCGCTGCCAGCCCCTTGTCGACGTGGCAGCGCGTGCAGGAAAGCCTGCGTGCGGCCGACGATGCCCAACTCAGCCGCTTCGAGATCGGCGCCCAGCCCGGACCGCTTGCAGAGTGGCTGATGGACGTGCTGCGCGCCGCCCCTGACCGGATCCTGTTTCATGGCATCCACCTGCCGCTGGTCCAGGCCTTGCTGGCCACCCTCGCCGAGCACCAACCGACACGGCCCTGCCTGGTGTTGCTGGACGAGCCCGACAAGCTCAAGCAGCCCGACAACTTCCTGTGCCCCCCCCACCCGGCCCTGCTGCGCAGCCGCCTGCGCCCCCTGCTGGCCCCGGCCCACACCGTGCTGCTGAACCAGGTCAGCGACGCAAGCACGCTGGAGGGCGTGCACCCCCGTTTGCACCTGCTTCAAGCCAATCCCAACCGCTTTGGTCAATTACAAACTGACGGGTGGCTGAACTGAGTCCCACTGCACCCTGATTTCAAGAACGAGCTGCACCATGACACACGCCGTCGACATCCTCATCACTTCCTACTACCAGCCGGAATTCCTGGACGAATGCCTCGAATCGGTTGCCCGGCAAACCTGGCAGGACTTCAGGGTCCATGTGGTGGATGACAGCCCGGGCAACCCGGTACAAGCCGTGATCGACAAATGGCGAGGGCTGGGCCTTGCCATCGATTTCACCCAAAACGAGAAAAACATCGGCGCCGTGCGCAGCCTGCAAAAGATCTACGCCCAGACGCAAGCCGAGTACGTGGTCTGGCTGAACCACGACGACGTGATCAAACCTCGGTTTCTGGAGCGACTGGTGTTGAACGGCATGATGCAGCACCCCGAATGCGGCTTCGGCTACAGCCTGTATGACCGGTTCCAGAATGGTCAGATCTCACCCGACATGGGGGTTTATCGACCTGACTTGCCCACCGGGCCGCATCAGTTGATCAACTCGCTGTGCATCACCAACTGGATCATCACCTCGTTTGCCGTGATCCGGCGCTCCACCTTTGACGAGGTGGGCGGCCTGTTGCGCCACATCGCCCGCAATGAACTTGTCGGAGAACCGGCCTACGGTTACGTGGATCTGTATATCTTTGCCCGACTCGCGGCTCGCTCGGCAGCCTATGTGCTGAACGAGTCGCAGGGCGTCTACCGGATTCACAACTCGAGCAGCACCGCACAGACCGTGGGTCTGTCCAGACGGGCCGAAGAGACCGTTCGCACCTACGACTTCATCTTTGACGAGCACACCTTTTTCACGAAACCTCAGCGCTACCTCAGCAAAGCCAACTGCACGGGGCGCCTGCTCAGCGACATGGGCGTCATTCAGGCCGTGCTGACCATGCTCCAGTCCAGTGAGCTGGGTCGGGAATTGCGCCCCATTGCCAAAGAGTTGCTGCAATGCACCTACGAGGCCCTGAGCACCTTGATCTTTGATCTGGCCGATCGGGGTCGCCCTCTTGTGACACCCCATGCGCATCTGGAAGAATTGCGAGGATTGATTCAAAAGTTATAGGCTGGTTACCAGCAGTACCAAAGCAGGCCAGAAGGCAGGCGACACCGACAAGGCTTGACGATGAGCAACAAGAAGATTTACGTCACCCGCCCCTTCCTGCCCCCCCTGGAGGAATTGATTCCCCATCTGCAGGAAATCTGGACCAGCGGCCAACTCACGAATGGTGGCCCGTATCATCAACAGCTTGAGGCCGAGCTGGCCCGCTACCTGGGTGTGCCCCATGTGGCGCTCTTTGCCAACGCCACCATTGGGCTGGTCACGGCACTTCAATCGCTGCGCATCACCGGGGAAGTGATCACCACCCCCTATTCCTTCGTGGCCACGGCCCATTCCCTGCTCTGGAACGGGATCAAGCCCGTGTTCGTGGACATCGACGAAAAAACACTGAACCTCGACCCGAGCAAAATCGAGGCCGCCATCACCCCCCAGACCACGGCCATCTTGCCCGTGCACTGCTACGGCCACCCCTGCGACGTGGAAAGCATCCAGAAGATTGCTGACGACTACAACCTCAAGGTCATTTACGACGCAGCCCATGCGTTTGGCGTGAAAACCGGAACGGGCAGCGTGCTCAACCACGGCGACCTGTCTGTCCTGAGTTTTCATGCCACCAAGGTCTTCAATACCTTTGAGGGCGGCGCCATCGTCTGCCCGGATGCCAAAACCAAAGAACGCATCAACCACCTGAAAAACTTTGGCTTTGCCAATGAAACCACCGTGGTGGCCACGGGCATCAACGGCAAGATGAGCGAGTTCAACGCCGCGCTGGGTCTCTTGCAGCTGAAGTATGTCGAGCAGGCCATCGATCGCCGGCGGGTCATTGATCAGCGATACCGTCAGTTGCTGAGCCCCTGCCAGGGCATCCAGTGTGTCGACGGGGTGGCCTTGGAGACGGCCAACTATGCCTACTTCCCCATCCTGGTTGGCAGTGAATTCCCGCTCAGCCGCGATGCGCTGTATGAGCGCCTGGCCGCCCATGGCATCCACGCCAGGCGTTACTTCTACCCCTTGATCAGCGACTTCCCGATGTACAAAGGTCTGGCCTCGGCACAACCCCATCTGCTGCCCGTGGCCCGGAGAATGGCCAGCCAGATCCTGTGCCTGCCGATCTACCCGGATCTCAGCGATGACGAGGTGGACACCATCGCCGGGCTCATCACACAGGCCTGAACCTCAGGCCTGCTTCCCACACGCGCTCAGGCCAGGAAATCGCGCACCCGCGCCGCAATCGAGGCCGCGACCAGGCCATGCCTTTCCAACATGAAGCGATAGTCGGCGGCGGCCACGAACTCATCCGGAAGCCCCAGTGAAAGCTGCGGCGGGCTGTGCCGCAGAGGGGCTTTGTACTGCGCCACGGCGGCACCCAGGCCCCCGATGAGCGAATGCTCTTCAACCGTGACAAGGGCCCGCGAGCCTGCCAGGGCCTTGTCCAGCGCGTCGGTGTCCAGCGGCTTGAGGGTGTGCATATTGAGCACCGCGGCCGACACCCCCTCGGCCTCCAACAGTTTGGCGGCCTCCAGCGACTCGTAGACCATGGTGCCGTGGGCCACCAAGGTCACATCGCTCCCCTCCCGCAACCAGATGGCCTTGCCAATCGTGAATTCATAGTCTTCAGAGTAGACCACCGGGTTGTTCACCGCGCCCGTGAGCCGGATGTACATCGGCCCCTGGAAGCGGGCGGCGGCCTGCACCGTTTTCACGATCTCGGCGCAATCCGCGGGACACACCACCGTCAGGTTCGGAATGGCACGCATGACGGCCGCATCTTCAATGCCGTAATGGGAGTTGCCCAGAAAGGCCATGGCCAAACCACTGCCGATCGCGACCGCCTTCACATTGAGTGCCATGTAGCCCAGGTTCATGCGCACCTGCTCGGCGGCCCTCATCGAGATGAAGGGGGCAAACGAGGTCACAAAAACGTTGTAGCCCTCTTTGGCCAGCCCCCCGGCCACCCCGACCAGGTTCTGCTCGGCAATCCCGATGTTGAGAAACTGATCCGGAAAAGAAGCCTTGAACCGGTCCAGACCCGAGGAGTTTCCGAGATCGGCCGACATCACCATCAAATCAGGGTGATCTGCCCCCAAGGACAGGATGGCTTGGCCAAACACGCCGCGGGAACCGAGGCGAGACCATTGCCGTGCATTGCTGGGCGTGATTTCAAGCATGTCCAACGTCTCCCAGTTCAGCCAATGCACGCTCGTAATTGGCCTTGGTCAAGCGGTTGTGGTGCCATTCATTGTTGTTTTCCATGAAGGAAACCCCTTTGCCTTTCACTGTGTGCGCAACCAGGACCTTGGGCAGCCCGGACGGAGAAGGTGCAGCAAACGCTGCCTGCAAGGCAGGCACATCATGGCCATCGACCTCCAGGGCATGCCAGCCAAAACTGCGGAACTTGGCCGCCAGGTCCTGCAGATCCAGGATGGCGCGGCTGTCACCATCGCTTTGCAGCTTGTTGTAGTCGACCATGGCCACCAACGAATCCAGACGCAATTGGGCGGCCGACATGACCGCTTCCCAGACCGAGCCTTCGTTGCATTCGCCGTCGCCCAGCATGACGTAGGTCTTGTAAGCCAAGCCCCTCTTGCGCCCCGCCAGAGCCAAGCCGACGCCCATGGACAGGCCCTGTCCCAGGCTGCCGTTGGAGGATTCGATCCCCAGGTCCAGGTTCATCACAGGGTGGGCAATGAGGTCGCTCTCATTGGTCTGAAACGACTGGAACTGCGTCTCGGTGATGAAACCAGCCGCCAGCAATGCGCTGAAGAACCCCAGCACCCCATGCCCCTTGCTCAGGATGAAACGGTCGCGCTCGGGCCATCTGGGACGGGCCGGGTCGACACGCAACACCGATCCATACAGGGTGGCCATGATGTCCACCATCGACAGCCCACCGCCCAGATGGGCGCTCAGGTTGCAACTGTGGCTGATGTCCAGGATCTTGCGCCGCATCAGGCGGGCCATCTGCTCGATGTGCTCGGTACTCATAAGGTTTCCAGGTTCAAACCAGGCCTCCGTCTGCACGGATGACCTGACCGGTCACGTACGAAGACAGATCGGAGGCCAAAAACAAGGCCACATTGGCAATTTCGTCGGGCGATGCAGCTCGCTTCAAGGCACTGGCCGCCAGCAGCCCTTCGCGGGCGTTGGGGTCCATCTGCTCGTACATGTCTGTTTTTGTGAGGCCTGGGGCGATGGCATTCACACGCACGCCCGCAGCGCCCAACTCGGTGGCCATGCTCTGGGTCGCCCGGGCCAGCGCGGCCTTGCTGCTGCCGTAGGCCAGGGTCCCCGCGTCAGCCACAAAGGCCGCCGTCGACGCCAGGTTGATGATGGAGCCGCCGCCCTGGCGCATCATCCAGCGAGCCAGGCCCTGACTGAACTGCAAGGGACCGAACAGATTCACCTCGAAAGTGCGGCGCATGTCGGCCATTGAGGTCATCTGGAACAGCGCACCACTGGCGGTGCCGGCGTTGTTCACCAGCACATCGATTTTCCGTTTGTCAGCCAGGATGCGGCGGGAGGCCTCACGAATGGAGGTCTCATTGGACAGGTCAAGCTCCACCCATTCAATGAAGCCGGCATCAGCCTCCGGCAACGGATCGACCGCCAAGTCGGGTCGCGCATCCAATTTTCGGGCGCAGGCATAGACGCTGCATCCATGGGCGCGAAAACACGCCACGATGGCTCGGCCAATGCCGCGATTGGCCCCTGTCACGACGGCCACCTTTCCTGTCAGCAACTGGGTATTCATTTCAAAGAGTGGTCCACAGAACGGTAGATGGGGCCTCGTACATAGACGGGTTCAAGCAAAGACCAATCGTCGGCCGGCATCGGATTGCCGGCCGGAAACGGTGGCACAGCGCCAGACGAAAGACCGCGCAACACCCGCTCGCTCGAATAATAGGCGCGCAGACAATGGGTGACCATGCCGGTGAACAGGCGCAGATCCTGCCGACGCAGTGCATCGACCAGTTTCAGTCGTTGTTCGGTGTCCAACGACTCAAAACCCTGCCCATGCCGCTGTTCAGCCAGATCGCGCAAGGCCTGCAGAAAATCGGCAACCTGCTGCTGGATGCCAAAGCGGGTCTGATAGGCCTCGAAGTCGATCGAGGACCCAGGCGGGGCTTGAAGCGACTCGTCGCCAGGCAGCAGGGTGTCAAGCACCAGATTCAACATGGCTTTTCACCCAACCCATTGAGGTGCTGTTTGATGTGGTCGCAGAGGTACAAGGTGAGTGCCTGAGAAGTGGCCACCGGATTCACCGCGGCAGCAGTGACGAAAATGCTGCTGTCCACGATGAACAGGTTCTTGACCGCATGGGCCTGCCCAAAGGGGTTGACCACCGAGGTGGCGGGATCCTGCCCCATGCGGGCCGTACCCATGATGTGCCAGCCGGCATGTCGCACGGGTGCAAAAGAAGCACTGATCCTGGCGCCTGCGGCTGTCAGCAGTTGCTTGCTGGCCTCCACGCCGTGCTTGAGCATGCTGCGGGTGTTGTCGCTGAGAGCGTAGTGCACCTTGACCCCCGGCATGCCGCTGCTGTCGCGGTGCTCGGGGTCCAGAACGATGCGGTTGTGCACCTCGGGCAGGTCTTCGGTGATCACCGCCAGCCCGGCCGTGTGGTTGTAGGTGCGCATGAATTCGCGGTGATGGTCCGGTCCCAGCGGGATGCGGCGCATGAAGTACCCATTGACGGCCGTCTCCACGGGCGGGGCGCCGCGCAGGGCCTGCAAGGTGTAACCCCGCACAAAGCCACGCTGAGGATCGGTTTCATAAAACTGCTGACTCAGCAAACAGCAACCGTGCGGGCCGATGCTGGAGCGCAGATCCTGCTCGAACACCCCCTCGACATAGGCCAGCGGGTGCAGCATCAGATGCGTGCCCACCAGCCCTTGCTCGTTGAGCAGGCCATCCGGGAACGCTGTGGACACCGAATTCAGCAGCAAGCGGGGTGTGCCCAGACCGCTGGCTGCCACGACCACCACGCGGGCCCGGCAACGGTGCATCGCCCCCTTGTCATCCAGATAGAGGGCCCCATTGGCGGCGCCGGCGCCGTCCAGGGAAATCTCCACGACACGGCAACCAGTTCGGACCTCAACCCCTTGACGCAGGGCCTGTGGCCAGTAGGTGACATCCACACTGGATTTGGCGCCCTGGGCACAGCCGGTGTTGCAAGGTCCCAGATTGACACAAGAGGCCCGATTCAGATGCCGGTGGGTATTGATCGCGCTGTAGGCCGGCCACCAATGCCAACCCAGTTGGTTGAAGCCCCGGGCCAGCGCCCTGCCCATCTCGCCCAGCGGCACCGGCGGAAGCAGGGACTCATAGTCGGGATAGGCCGGATCGCCCACCAGGCCGGCAACCCCCATCTGCTTTTCGTTCTCAGCAAAATACGGCTGCAGTTGCTCGTAGCTCAGCGGCCAATCGTCAGCGACGCCATCGAGGGATCGCACCTTGAAATCAGAGGGGTGAAAGCGCGGAAAATGGCCGGAGTACAAGATCGTGCTTCCGCCGAAGCCATTGAAATTGGCCAGCGAAATGGGCGACTGCGAATCGTCGACAGGGTAGTCGCCTGGCCGCTGCCGCACGTTGGGATTGGGGCTGAAATCGCCTTGCCGGCTCAACTCCCAGCTCGCCGTGTGCGAAGGGTAGTCTTCAGGGGCCGACGCCGATCCCTGCTCCAGGCAGACGATGCGCAAGGCCGTCCCCTGACTCAGGCGCCACGCTGCCGCCGCTCCGCAGGCACCAGAGCCGATGATCAGGACGTCAGCCTCTTGCACCACGCCGCCTCAGGCCGGTCGACCCGGCAGGTATTGCTTCAGGATGTCCGGGATGGTGATCATCATCTCGGCTTCACAGGCCACCTCCTGATCAACATAGGCCACCCCCTTGCCCTTGCAGATGCCACGCTTCCAGGACAGGACCTCCGTGTGGATCTCAAATTTCTTGCCGGGCAGAACCTCTTTGCGATAGCGCACCGTGTGGGACAGGGCATGGGTCACCTTGCCCTGCAAGCCGGGCAAGGTGGTGATCGCCACCGTCAACATCTGGGCCAAGGCCTCCAGTTGCAGGGCCCCCGGCATGTTGGGCGCGCCCGGGAAATGCACCGGGAAATACCACTCGTTGAGGCTCAGATTCTTGTAGCCACGGGCGTATTGGCCTGGAACCACCTCGTCGACATGGTCGATCATCAGGAACGGATAACGATTGGGCTGATAGGCCTGCAACTGCACGCAATCAAGACTGAATTTTTCCACGCAAAACCTCATTTCATTGAATATCGACCCAGCGGGACAAGGATGACAACAGGTCGTAGCCATCCCATTGCATCCCCATGTCCAAGGCGCGCCCGACGGGAACCACCCGGTCGATCCCTCGCAGCCGATGGCGCACGAGGAACGACCTCAACAGGGCCACGTCCAGACCAAAGTAGGTGAGTGTCTGAAAGCGCGGATCCACCCACGGGGCCACCGCATCGATCGAATCCACTGCGAGCTCGTACACCATGCCGTGGTGTCCACGGCGCGTGGTGGGCGAGGAGTCCAGGCCGCTGAGTGCCAACCGATACAGGCCATTGCCGTGCCGATGGATGCGCTGCACGGCCTCATCGTTAACGCTTCGGGTGCATGCTTCGACAAACTTGTCCATCGCGGCAATCGGCGCCAGGGTGTAGCGCGCCAGCACCTCGACCTCGAAAGCCGCCCACAAACGTGCCTGGGCCGACTCGATCTCGGTGGCCGCCCCCACCCAGACCAGCAGATGCGGTGACGAGCAGGCATTTTGATCCATGAGGTACAGGTCATTGAACAAGCGGGTGCACAGCCCCTTCAGGTCGGCCTCGGGCAAGGCGTTCAAGGCTGAGGCCCCCAAAGCGCCGAATGAATATCGGTCGGCAAAGGCCACCTCGCGTGAGCGCGCCGGGGTGGCGAAGCCACGCATGTGGGCCACCGTGGCATCGCCGCCCCAGATCACACGACCATCTGCCTGAGACATCCACCAGGCGTTGACTTCATCGTCATGGGGATAGCGCAACAGCGCCACGGCCGAACGCATCGCCTCGTGCTCGGGGCGAGCCAGCGTGGCCGCCATCGCCGCCAACAAAATATCCTGCGTCAGCGTCGGGGAAGACGGAAGGCGCAACACGCAACTGTTGCCGCTGAGCAGGCCGAAGGCCAGCGAAAACGCCGCGTTCACCGGCACATTGGACGGGCAGATGTGAAAAACAAGGCCCAGGCCAACGCGCAAACGCTCATCCTGAGCGGCCAAGGCAAGGCGGGCCAGGTTGGCCTTGCGACACCAGAAGGCAAATGTGACCAGGTCCGGCAGATCCAGGTGGCGCACGTCCTGCATCAATTGGCTCGACAGATCGGCCAGAAACGCCATGCGCGCTGGATCGAACACGGGCACAGGCAGGTCACTCAGCCTGTCAGGCTCCCCGATCAGGAAGTCGATCCTGGCACGCAACTCAGCGGGTATAGGTGTCACTGCAGCCCCTGACTTCGGCCTGCTGAATGCGGCCATGTACCTTGAAATAGCGCCCCATGCGACCGCAGGGACAGTCGTCCTCCCCGCACCACTCGCCCAGGTCTTCGCTCAACAAGGCATGCCCGGGATAGCTGCGGGGGATCACCGACAGCAACTCAATCAACCCCGGTTGGCCCGGGCCGAGCGGCGAAAAATCATGAGGGTCTCGGATGATGACCTCGGAGAACGACGAAGCATGCAGGTGGCCCGCCTCGCATTCCATGAAGATCGAGCCGGTCTGCTCCACCATGCCATAGTAGTTGTGCACCCGGTTCAGCCCGGCCACCCGGGCCAGTCGGGACTTGAAGACCGACGCATCAACGGCCTGGGAAAGCATTTGCTTCCACCCTCCGCCATGGATCAACACCCCACGCTCCAGGGGCAGACACTGCGCTGCCCCCTCCAATGCCAGCACCAGGTGCTGCCAGATCATGAAAGTGAAGCCGAACAACAGGATCGGACCCTCCGGGTACTTGTCGAGAAAGCGCGTCACCCGCGGCAGGTTCAGTTGCATGTCGTCGTCCAGCGCAAACTCGACCTCGCGACCAAACATCGAAAACCCCAAGATCCCCGCGGTTCGTGCCGAGAACTTGAGCCGGTCCGACACGGTGGAACGGCTGTCAATCACCAGCATGGGCAAACGCTGGGGACCGATGAAGTCGGCCATGATCTTGGCCAGCACCTTGATCTGCAAGGCCGCCGTCGATTTGTCCAGGAAGATCTGGGACACCCGCCCGCCCGTGCCCGACGACGTCATGGTCTTGACAACGTCACTCCTGGGCACGCTCAGAAGCTCCATGTCCTTGAACAGCCGAACCGGCAGAAAAGGCAGATCCTCCAACGCTGGAGCCGGCGCCATGGGGGACCACAACCGATCGAGCACTTTGGCATAAGGCTCACAGTGCGCACGGTGCCAATCAAGCAACTGCTGCAGTTGCTCGCCCAGGAACTCGCGCTTTTCCGCCGAGGCCAGGCCAAAGGGGGGGATCGACGACAGGTCCATCAAACAACCGCCATCAGGCGTGGATAGTCAATCTTCCCCGAGTCCAGGCGAGGCAACTCGGCAAGCGCCTGCAATGACAAGGTCGAACGATTCACATTCAGCAGCCCCGCCAACTCCTCACGCAGCGCCTGCAAGGCCGAGGCATCCTGGGTTTGAACCGAAATGCAGAGCCGATCATCCTCACCCCAGGCAGCCGCGGCCACGCCGCGCTGCTCCAGCAACTGCTCCACCGCGGCCAGCGACACACGCACGCCATGGATCTTCAGAAAGCGGTGCAGACGGCCTTCGATGTAGAAGCACCCGTCGGCATCGAAGCGGGCCAGATCGCCCGTTCGCAAAACGCCGTGGTGGCGATCACCGCATTGGAGATCGGCCCGGGACTCGGCGTAGCCCAGACTGACGTTGGGGCCCTGGTAAATCAACTCGCCCGTCTTGCCAGCCTCCAAAACCGCCAGTCCCTGCTCATCGATCAAACCCAGGTGACCACCGGGAATGGCCCGTCCGATGCTGCCGGGCTTGAGCCCGACCTGCGCCGGCGACAGGTAGGCCATGCGCGCCGTGGCCTCGGTCTGACCATACATCACATAGAAGTCGATCCCCTTGGCCAGACATTGCTGATGAACCTGCAACACACGCTCGGGCGCCAGGCGGCCACCGGCTACGGTCATGGAGCGCATGCCGCCCAAGTCGAGCCGTTCCAACCTCAGCTTGAGCAGCATTTCATACGTGAAGGGCACCCCTTGGAAGCGGGTGACCTGCTGCTGCTTCAGCAGGGGCCAGAACGCCCCGTCGAACAGGCCCAGACGCGTCAACACCACACTGGCCCCCACGCGGAGATGGCTGTTGATCACCGACAGCCCGTAGGAGTAATTGAACGGCAGCGTGGTGATCGCCCGGTCCTGCTCATCGAGCTGAAGGTACTGTGCAATCGCATCGGCGTTCGACAGCAGATTCCGGGTGGACAGGCGGACCAATTTAGGCGTCCCGGTGGACCCCGACGTGGCCAACAGCAGCGCCAGATCAGGGTGCAGCGGCACCGGCGTCGGCACCATGGCCTGGCGACGCCGCAACAAACCATAAGCGCCAAGCGACTGCACGGCCTCGAAGTCTGGCAACTCGGCCTGACGCGAGGCGGGTAACCAGACACACTCAGGCTGGTAGCGATCGAGCAGGCTGCGCAAGGCATGCGCCGGCAGGCCTGCCCCCAGCAGCAAGGGGACGGCACCGGCGTCCAAGGCAGCCAGATAAGCCACCATGGAGCTCAGGTCGTTGTCCAGCAACAAAAAGACCAACTCACGGGCTTGCCAGTGCAACTTGAACGATTGCACGGCCTCCTGCAACTCCGAATAACTCAGCACCGCCCCCCCGTCCAGCACCAGCGCTGGCCGCTGCGGAAAGCGGGGGCAAAGCAGGTTCATGCCGAGATGTCGACGCCGTATTTCTTCAACTTGTCGATGCCCACGGTGTAAGAGCCAAACTCAATGATGTCTTCCGTGTCCATCATGATGTTGAATTCCTCTTCCAGGGCTGCGATCAAACCCATGTGCCCAACCGAATCCCAGGCCGGAATGCAGTTGTAGACAAATTTCTCATCCAGCACACTGGGCTGGACGGAGAAACACTTCTCGAACACTTGGTCGTACCGTTCTTTGTTGGACATGGTCCACCTCATTTCATTTGAAAACCACGCGATCGATGCGCATGCGCCCGGGCTCATCCCGCCTTGATCGCCTGGATGCTAGCAGAGCGGCCCAGCCCGTAAGAGACGTAATGACACCGATTTGCCTCGCAATTTGAACCCAGAAGGCGTGCTTCAAAATCGAGGCGCAGGGACCTTGAAAGAGAACCCGTCACCGGCCTGGAAGTCACCCCATGCAGTGACGCGGGGCACGCCAGCCCAAAGGCCATGTCAGCCACGCAGCCCGGTCAAGACTTCTGGCCACAGGGGCATTCCGCCTGGAATGCCTGTACCGGCGCTTCCGCGCGTAGCATCTTGCCCACTGACAGGGCCTTTTCTGCGAACAGCCTGCCGTTCCCCCCCTAATTTGCCCCTTTTAAGATCAAATCCATCATCGATACTGGCTTGGCCGAATGAGCCCGATTGGATACGCTGACATGCCTGACCTGACACATCCCTCTGGCCAGGCCCCTGATGGTGGGGCAGCCGTTCACGACCGGAAGAGGCGTGCGGCCCGAATTGCACTGAGGTGGCGGATCAGAGGCCCCCGATCCAGCGACTCTGACAGCACGGGCCCGACAGCCCCCAGGGCGTTGGAATCTGAAGGCAGGCCTCGTTTTCTCAGCCGTTGAAACAATAACCAACCCACTCCCGAACAACCACACCGCCACGGAGACCCGTCATGCTTCAACAAATTTCCCCGCAGATCATCTTCCACAACCCTTCGACGCAGCACATCAAACAGCACGTCAAGCACAAGGTGACTGCCAGCGGAATATGCTTTACGGATCTGCGCGAACAGATTGAAGATCTGGACACCTTGCCATTGATCGATCGGTCCCTGATTGACTACAAAAAGTACCATCAATACATCGGGCAAAGTGGCATTCGAAATTGCATGACGATTCAAGGGGGGCGTGGTTGCCCCTACCGTTGCTTTTATTGCGACGTTCAGAAACTGACCCCCAATTTGTACCGTCGAACTTCCGAAAACATCTATGCGGAAGTAGAGCATCTGGCATCGCTTGGCGTGCGCGACATTGAATTTGTTGACGACATCTTCAACATCAACAAGAAGGAATTCATCAATTTCTTCAAGATGGTGAAAGACAACCGCTTGAACATGAACTTCTACTTCCAAAGCGGATTGCGCGGCGATGCACTGGATGCGTCTGCGGCCGACGCCATGGTGGAAGGCGGCGTCAAGAGCGTGAACATCTCCCTGGAAAGTGCGTCGCCGCGTCTCCAGAAGATGATGAAGAAGTTCCTGAACATCGACAAGTTCCTCAAGAATCTTCAATACATCGCCACGCAGTACCCGCATGTTGTTCTGGGTTTGAACGCCATGCACGGATTTCCGACCGAAACCGAGGAAGAAGCACGCTCCACCGTCGACTTCATCAAGGACATCAAGTGGCTGCACTTCATCGGCTTCCACAATGTCAGAATCTTCCCTGGCTCTTTGCTGGAAAAAGTTGCGCTTGAAAATGGCGTGACCCCGGAACAGATCAATGAATCATTGACCATCCCCTACCATCTGATGCCGACCACGATGCATTTCGACCCGGCATTCTCGATGAAATTGCGCTTGGATCTGGTGAGAAACTATGTTCTCAACAAGGATCGCCTGAAATACATCATTCAGAAGCAATTGTCGACATTCAACGAAGACGAACTGATCTTCAAGTACCAGTCGTATTTTCCAAGCCAGATCAATACGATGGACGACATCCTGCGACTGGCCAAAATCGATCGTTCTGAAATTGATTTTTCAGTTCAACCCAGCCCGAATCCCTCTCGGATTGATTACGAGACGATGCAAGGCAAGCCCGTCGAGAAAAAGCCCGACGCACTGAATGTTCTGTTCATCGATGCCACGCAGTTTTATTCAAAAGACGACAATGCCGAACTGAAGATCGTGGAAGCACCTTTGGGCATGCTGGCGCTCTTGTCATACATCAACAAGGATTTTGGCGACAAAGTCAACGGCAAAATCATCAAATCCTATGTCGACTTTGACAGCGATGAAGGCCTGAAGACCATTCTTGCCGACTTCAAGCCCGACCTCATTTGCGTCCGGACCATGTCGTACTACAAGAATTTCTTCGTTTCCGTGGTCAAGGCAGTCCGCGAATTCGACTCTGCAGTTCCCATCATCGCTGGCGGCCCGCACCCCACCATCGCGGCGGAAGACGTCTTGCTGAACAACAACATCCAGGCCGTTTGCATTGGCGAAGGCGAACTGACCCTGGCTGAACTGATCAAGCGGATGCTGGAGCGCGACAAGCACTTTCCACCTGCAAGCGAACTCAAGGACGTCAAAGGCATTGCATTTCCCTGGATGCAAACCCATTAAAATCATCAACATGCATTTGATGATTTATGGTTCAGGCAGTACCGGGCGCGAGATTGCCGACATCGCGCAACTGATCAACAGGGCAGAGAACAGATGGGACACCATTCATTTTCTGGATGACCTTCGCCAAGACCAGGCACATTATGGCCTGGGCATTCTAAAAATGGCGGATCTGGATACTTGGCCTGCGCCCTTTGAATGCATCATTGCCATTGGCGAACCACAATTTCGCATGGAGATGCATCAACGGTTGAAGCAAAAAAAATTCTCGCTCGCAACCCTCGTCGATCCCAGCGCCCGCATTTCACCCACCGCCCAAATTGGACCCGGGTGCCTTGTTGGCCCTGGTTGCTTTGTCTCCAGCAACACCGTTCTCGAAGAAAATGTGATGCTGGAAATCAACACCATCGTGGGCCACGATATTGTGATCGGCATGCATTCGGTGGTGTCGAGTTGCTCAGTTCTGGGCGGAGGCACAAGGATTGGAGAACAGTCGTTCATCGGGCTGAACAGCGCTGTCAAAGAGAGAACGTCGATTGGCAGCCGAGTGGTCATCGGAATGCAGTCGGCCGTGTTCCATGATGTACCGGATGATGTGATCGCCATGGGCAATCCATGCAGGGTTCTGCGGAAAAATGAGTCTGGCCGCGTTTTCAAACCCTCGCCCGCGGTTGCGTGAAGTCGTCAAGCCCTGACCGTCGATCTGAGCAAGGGCGGTAAAGACAGGGATTCGCCCCACTGTTGCGAACATCAAGGGGCGTGCGCTCCCGATACATTAGTGCCAAGCCTCGGCGTTTTCCGATGGCAATGGCCACTACAGGAGTCGCCCCCATGTTCAACGCTCTTCCGACCACCAGCCAGGATTTCTACGTTTCCATTCTCTCAGCCTCCATTCAGGCTTTGAAAATGAACACCTATTTCGATAATTTCGACAAGCAACGCTATAACTCCGATGGCGTTGATCGATCTGGTGTTTTTGAAGTGGGTCAGCGAACCTTTTATTTTGATTGGTTCTACCGACACCACAATGACTTGTACCAAGCCTATTCAGCCTTGGGCAATGATGATTCCAAACTCTTGTATCTGTTCTTGATCGGGTACCGCCTGGCGGGTCACCACAGCGTGAAAATACCGGTGGATTTTCTGTTCAAGCCCCAGGAATATGCAGCCTTTCAAGCACTTGAACAAGGAACGGAAAGCCAACTCGCCTTGACCGGCATGTTTGGCAAACTGAAGCATTTCGACTTTCAGTTTGAGGGGCACCAATACAAGATTGACTGCCTGGGGCTCGAGTATTACTTGTTCAGGCGCCAGTATTTTTACGAGAAAAACGGCGTTGTGATTGCCCCCCAAACCGGGGACTACGTCATCGACGGTGGCGCCTGCACGGGCGACACAGCCCTGGTGTTCTCGAATGCGGTGGGCCCCACCGGCCGGGTTTTCGCCTTCGACCCGGTCGCCGAACATCTGGAGCTGATGGCGCACAATCGCCAGCAATTCCCGCTCGCCAACGTTGAATTGATGCCTTACGGCTTGTCCAACATCGATGTCGATTGCGCACCCATTGTGGTGAACAAGTACTCGCCGGGCTTTCGCATCGATCAGCAAAAAGTGCCCCTGCGAACCATCGACAGCCTGGTGAGGTCGGGGGATATCGCTCGCGTCGATTACATCAAGATGGACATCGAGGGCTCAGAAATGGATGCCTTGCGTGGCGCCCACGAAAGCATCATGCGCTTTCAGCCCAAGCTCGGGATTTCGCTCTATCACAAGCCCAACGATCTGTTCGAGATCGTTCTCTACCTCCAGCAGAGCTACCCCTTCTATCAACTCTACGTGGACCACTACACCATCCACCAAGAGGAAACGGTTCTGTATTGCGTGGCCCCGCAACGCGTGTCGCAGGCCTGAAATGCCTGGCTGAAAGGGAGAAAGGCCCCGTTTCGGCCTCTGTTGCCACCCTGATGGCCACAGCAATCCGATACATTTAGAGCTGTCAATGGCCCCATCCGCTGTGTTCGGTGGATGGGCAAAACCCGATCAACCGGCCCTGTCTAGCCGCAAACACCTGACCCCGCATGTTCGTCATCATCGGCTACGTCGTCTGTCTAGGCTGCATCTTCGGCGTCTACATTGCCCACGGCGGCAATATCGGCGTGATCTTGCATGCCCTGCCCTTCGAGATGATCACCATCTTTGGAGGCGCTCTGGGCGCCTTTGTGGTGAACAACCAACCCAAGGTGCTCAAGGCCACCATGAAGGCGCTGCCCGATGCCCTCAAGGGCTCGAAATACACCAAGGCGCGCTACATGGAGTTGCTGACCATGCTCTATGAAATTCTTCAGAAGGCACGCAAAGAGGGCTTGATGGCGATTGAAAAAGATGTCGAGTCGCCTCACGACTCGCCCATTTTCAGCAAATTCCCCGTGGTGGGCCATGACCACCATGTGATCGAATTCACCACCGACTACTTGCGGATGATGGTGTCGGGCAACCTCAATGCCCACGAGATCGAAGCGCTGATGGACTCCGAAATCGACACCCACCATGCCGAAGCCCACGCCCCGGTGGCGGCACTGGCCCGCCTGGCGGGCGCCCTGCCGGCCTTCGGGATTGTGGCGGCCGTGCTGGGGGTGGTGAACACCATGGGTTCGGTGGGCCAGCCGCCCGCGGTGCTCGGGGGCATGATCGGCTCGGCGCTGGTGGGGACCTTCCTGGGCATCTTGCTGGCCTACGGCGTGATGGAGCCCCTGGGTGGCCTGCTGGAGCAGAAGATGGAAGATGCCGCCAAGGAACTGCAGTGCATCAAGACCACCTTGCTGGCCAGCATGCAAGGCTACAACCCGACCACCGCGATCGAGTTCGGGCGCAAGGTGCTGTTCTCGACCGACCGACCCAGCTTCTCTGAACTGGAATCGCACGTGCGCGGCAAGAAATAAATAGCAGGCAGACAAGCGCACCACCATGGCAGACGCCAAAAAGCTACAGCCCATCATCATCAAGCGGGTCAAGAAAGGCGGCCACGCTGCGCACGGGGGCGCCTGGAAGATCGCCTATGCCGACTTCGTGACGGCCATGATGGCGTTCTTCCTGCTGATGTGGCTGCTGGGCTCCACGGCCAAGGGCGAGCTGCAGGGCATTGCCTCGTACTTCGCCTCGCCCATGAAGGTGGCCATGGCGGGCGGCTCAGGGGCCGGCAACAGTTCCAGCATCATCCCGGGCGGGGGCACCGATCTGAGCAAGTCAGTGGGACAGGTGATGAAGGCCGACCAGGCCGCCGACGCCAAGTCGGCCGCCAAAAACCACCCCGAGGCCGTGCGCGCCGAACTGGCCAAGCAAGATGCCAAGCGCATGGCCAACCTCAAGAACAAGATTGAGGCCTTGATCACGGACAGCACCAAACTCAACGAGTACAAGTCACAGATCAAGCTGGAGATCACACCCGACGGTCTGCAGATCCAGATCGTCGATGATCAAAACCGCCCCATGTTCGACAGCGGCAGCGCACTGGTCAAACCCTATATGCGCGACATCCTGCGCGAGATCGGCAATGCCCTCAACGGGGTGGAGAACCGCATCAGCCTGGCCGGCCACACGGACGCCGCGCCCTATGGCAATGGCGAACGGGGCTACAGCAACTGGGAACTCTCAGCCGATCGGGCCAACGCATCGCGCCGCGAATTGGTGGCGGCAGGCATGCCTGACGACAAACTGGCCCGGGTGGTGGGCCTGGCAGCGGTCGATCTGATGGACAGGAACAACCCCCGCGCCCCAGTCAACCGGCGCATCAGCATCACGGTGATGACCCGGGAGGCTGAAGAACGACTGCTGAGTTCAATAAAAATGCCTGCCAGCACAACAGAAACCGAGAACGGGAAAGAAACTGAGGTTTTGAGCGGAAAAAAACCTTAACATCCCGGTAGCGCTCCTAAAGACTTTTTACACAGAATTTCAAGATCGAAAGGGTCACCTGTGGCAAACACCCTTCGCTTTCTCATCGTCGACGACTTCTCGACGATGCGAAGAATCGTGCGGAACCTGCTCAAAGAAAGCGGGTACACCGAAGCTGACGAGGCCGAAGACGGCGTCGCGGCATTGAATAAATTGCGCAACAGTCGCTTCGACTTTGTGGTCACGGACATCAACATGCCGAACATGAACGGTTTCCAGTTGTTGACCGAAATCAAGTCGGACGAAAAACTCAAGCACCTGCCAGTGCTGATGGTGACGGCGGAAGCCCGCAAGGAAGACATCGTGGCAGCCGCCCAAGGCGGGGCGGCCGGATACATCGTGAAGCCTTTCACGAAAGCCACTCTCGAAGAGAAGGTGGCCAACATCCTCAAGAAAATGGGCCTGTGAGATCACCATGGATACCAGCGACTCCACCCAGTCTGCGAGCCATGGCGACGCCACCGACGTCCATCAAAAAATCGGTCACCTGACCCGGCAGCTGCACAACGCACTCAATGAGCTGGGTTACACCGAGCGCCTGCGGGGCACCATGGGTGAGCTGCCGGATGCCAAAAGCCGCCTGTCCTACATCGCCAGGCTCACCGGGGAAGCCGCCGAGAAGGTGCTCAATCGCGTGGAACTGGCCAAGAGCGAACAGGACGAGCTCGCCAGCGACACCCAGGCCGTGAAAGCCGCCCTGATCAAGGACCCGGTTCGCGCCGTGGCCAGCGGGCGCCTGCTCAACTACCTGGCGGATGTGGAAAAGCGCACCCGTGAAGCCGACAGCCACCTGACCGAAATCATGATGGCGCAAGACTTTCACGATCTGACCGGTCAGGTGATTGCCCGCGTGGTCAGCTTGGCCGCCACCATCGAAGAACAGCTGGTTCAGCTGGTGATTCAGACCGCCCCCAACCCGGTGGCCCTGCAAACACCGGCCGTGGCGCCACGCGAACACCTGGCAGGGCCGGTGGTGGACCCCGAACACACACCCGACATCGTCACCGATCAATCGCAGGTGGACGATCTGCTGGCCAGCCTGGGCTTCTGAGCCCTTCTGGGCCGGTGGGGTACGGCTGGCCGCGGCGGGTCAGCCCAGCACCATGGCACGCCCAAACGGCAGCAATACCATTTCTGCCATTCAAAAGCCTCGGGGCGAACATCCGTTCGCCACACTGGGAACAGGCCTGAATGGCCCCTCTTTTCAGACTTTAGATTTCCCGCCGGCCTTTCAGAATGACGGTTACAGCCTCGTACCGTCACCATGGACAACCAAGACCGCCCCCTACCAGCCTCACAGCGCAAGCTCAGCCAAGCGCGCGGCGATGGCCAGGCCTCGCGCTCCAAGGACTTGTCTCACATGGTGGTGCTGGGAGCCGGTGCCGCTGCCCTGTGGGTCATGACCCCACCGCTGGTGCAGCACCTCAAGCAGGCGCTCGTCCAACAACTGACTTTCAATGCCGAGACCCTGCTGCGGCCGGCCAACATGATCAACCAGTTGCAGCACATGACAGCAATCGCTGTCGGGGCGTCGCTGCTGTTCGCCGCCGTCATCGCCTGCGCAGCCATCGCCAGTGAGGTGGCCTCGGGCGGCTGGGTCATGAGCTTCAAGCCCATGATGCCCGACCTGAACCGGCTCAACCCCATCTCGGGCATCGGCAATCTTTTCTCCAAGCAGCAGGCCGTCAACGTCCTCAAGCTGATGCTGCTGTCCACCATCATGGGCTGGACGGGCTGGCACTACCTGTCGAGCAGCTTTCAAGAAATCGCTTCCTTGCTGATGCAACCCTCCGCGTCCGCCGTGATGCACCTGGTCAACTGGATCGTCAAGGGTCTGTCCTTGTTGCTGCTGACCGTGTTTGCCGCTGCGGTGATCGATGTCCCGCTGCAAAAGCACTTCTTCATGGACAAGCTGAAGATGTCGCACGACGAAGTCAAGCGTGAGAACAAGGATGCCGAGGGCAACCCGCAAGTCAAGAGCAAGCTGCGCGCCAAGCAGCGCGAACTGGCCCAGCGCCGAAGCATCGCCAACGTGCCCAAGGCCGACTTTGTGGTGATGAACCCAACCCACTTTGCCGTCGCCCTGAAGTACGACGAAGCCACCATGGCCGCGCCACAGGTGATCGCCAAGGGCGCCGACCTGCTGGCCTTCAAGATCCGCGAAGTGGCCAACAGCCACTCGGTGCCGGTGCTGCAATCGCCCATGCTGGCCCGCGCCCTGTATGCCCACGCCGAGCTGGACCAGACCATCCCCTCCAGCCTGTATGCCGCCGTGGCCCAGGTGCTGGCCTATGTGTACCGCCTCAAGGCGGCCATGCGGGGTCAGGGCCCGATGCCCCAGCAGCCCGATCCGCACGTGCCGCCTGAACTCGATCCGCTCAACAAGCCCACCCGGGCCGGAGCTGACGCATGAACGATCTGCTCAAAACACTGCAACAACGCCTGGGCCCGCACGCCCACCTGATCCAGGGCCTCTCCGCGCCGCTGCTGGTGGTGATGATCCTGTCCATGATGGTGCTGCCCATGCCGGCCTGGCTGCTGGACACCTTCTTCACCCTGAACATCGCAGTGGCGCTGATGGTGATGATGGTGGCGGCCTACATGGTGCGCCCACTCGACTTCATGGCCTTCCCCTCGGTGCTGCTGCTCACCACGCTGATGCGCCTGTCGCTCAACGTGGCCTCCACCCGGGTGGTGCTGCTCGAAGGCCACACCGGCGCCGGCGCAGCGGGCGCCGTGATCGAGGCCTTTGGCCACTTCCTGATCGGCGGCAACTTTGCGGTCGGTCTGATCGTGTTTGCCATCCTGGTCGTGATCAACTTCGTGGTGGTGACCAAGGGCGCCGAGCGGATTGCCGAAGTGTCGGCCCGCTTCACCCTGGACGCCATGCCCGGCAAGCAGATGGCGGTGGATGCCGACCTCAATGCCGGCCTGATCGACGAAGCCGAAGCACGTCGCCGCCGTCTCGAAGTGGGCGAAGAAGCCAACTTCTTCGGGGCCATGGACGGTGCCTCCAAGTTTGTGCGCGGCGATGCCATGGCAGGCATCCTGATCTTGCTCATCAACATCGTCGGAGGCTTCACGGTGGGGGTGGTGCAGCATGGATTGAGCGCCGGTCAGGCCGCTGACTCCTACATCCTGCTGGCCGTCGGCGACGCGCTGGTGGCCCAGATTCCCGGCCTGCTGATCTCGGTGGCCGCCGCCATGGTGGTCTCGCGCGTGGGCAAGGAACACGACGTCAGCAAGCAGATCATGAGCCAGATGCTGGGCTCACCCCGCGTGCTGGGCATCACTGCGGCCATCCTGGCGCTGCTGGGCATCGTGCCGGGCATGCCCCACGTGGTATTCCTCAGCATGGGCTCAGCCATCGGCTATGGGGCCTGGCGCCTGTCGC
The DNA here is from genome assembly GCF_059422285.1 of Curvibacter sp. GW821-FHT01G03. Taxonomy (NCBI): domain Bacteria; kingdom Pseudomonadati; phylum Pseudomonadota; class Betaproteobacteria; order Burkholderiales; family Comamonadaceae; genus Curvibacter; species Curvibacter sp. GW821-FHT01G03. Next base: position 109,547 of record NZ_JBWKWP010000014.1, on the reverse strand, counting down.
GCCGTCTGGAACGCGAAAAGAATGTGCCGCCGCCGCCGCCGCCCGCCACCAACGACGGCGAGGCCAGCTGGGACGATCTGCAGCCCATCGACTTGCTGGGGCTGGAACTGGGCTACCGCCTGATCTCCCTGGTCGACAAGAAGCGCCAGGGCGATCTGCTGACCCGCATCAAGGGGGTGCGCCGCAAGTTCGCCCAGGAGGTGGGCTTTCTGCCCCCGGCCGTGCACGTGCGCGACAACCTCGAACTCAAGCCCAGCGCCTACCGCATCACCCTGCGTGGCGTGATGGTCGGCGAGGGCGAAGCCTTCCCCGGCATGTTCCTGGCCATCAATCCGGGCGGCATCACCACGCCCTTGATCGGCACCGCCACCACCGACCCGGCCTTTGGCCTCCCAGCACACTGGATCGACGATCGCCAGAAGGAAGCGGCGCAAATGGCAGGCTTTACCGTGGTTGATTCAGAAACCGTGGTGGCCACTCATTTGTCACACTTGATGCAAACACAGGCCGCCAGGTTGTTGAGCCGGACAGAGACCCAGCAACTGGTCGAGCATGTGAGCAAACTGGCCCCGAAACTGATTGAAGAAGTCGTCCCCAAAATGGTCACCATCGCCAACTTCCAGAAAGTGCTGCAGCTGCTGCTGGAAGAGGCTGTGCACATCCGGGACATCCGCACCATCATCGAAACCCTGGCCGAGTTCGCCGGCACCATCACCGACCCGGTCGAGCTGGCCCGCCGCGTGCGCATCGCCTTGTCGCCGGCCATCGTGCAACAGATCTACGGCCCGGCGCGTGAACTCAATGTCATCGCCATCGAGCCCGGCCTGGAACGCCTGCTGGTGCAGGCCCTGGGCAACAACAACGGCACCGCCCTCGACCCGGGTGTGGCCGACGCGCTGACCCGCAGCGCTGCCGAAATCGCCAACAAGCAAGAAGAGATGGGCTTGCCCGCCTGCCTGTTGGTCCCGGACCAGATCCGCGGCGCCATGGCTCGCCTGGTGCGCCGGCTGGCGCCCCGCATGCAAGTCCTGGCGCACAGCGAAATCCCTGAAACACACACGATCCGCATTGGTCCCATCCTGAGAGGTGCCGCATCATGAACATCAAGCGCTTTCACGCCGCAACGTCCCGCGAAGCACTGGCCAAGGCACGAATGGCTTTTGGTGAGGGAACCCTGATCCTGTCCAACCGCCCCACGGCCAATGGCGTCGAGGTGATGGCCACGGGCGAAGATGCCCTGTCGGCCCTGGAGCAGCACACCGAAGGCGCCCCGTCGCAAGGCCACGGCCTGACCCAGGTGCCCGGCTCCAGCCTGAGCCGCAAGCTGGCGACCATGAACCCGCCCGAACTGGGCCCACGTGGTGTGCGCGAAGACACCGCCGAGCTGGCCATGAGCACCCTGTCCTTCCAGGACTATGTGCGCGAACGCATGCTGCGCCGCCGCCAGGAAGCCATGGCCGCCGAAGACCAGGCCCCCATGGCCCAGATGGCCCCGCGCACCCAGCGCGAGATGCCCGCCCCCGCCCCCAGGGACATCCAGCCGATCGCCTTCAAAAAGGCCCCGGCCCCTCGCCCGGCCGTCACCCGCCCGGTGTTCGAAGACGTCACGCCGGCCCGCGCCAAGGCCCCGGTGGCCCAGGCCGCCGCACCGGCCGTGAACCAGCAGGGCATCGTCAATGAACTGCAGGCCATGAAGGAGCTGATCGAAGAGCGCTTCAACACCTTGGCCTGGCTGGGCCAGGCCAAGCAGGACCCGATCCAGTCCAACCTGATGCTCAAGATGATCCGCGCCGGCTACTCGCCCGCCCTGGCCCGTGCCATCCTGGAACGCCTGCCGGCCGAGACCGGCCCGGCCGAAGCGGTGCGCTGGCTGATGGAAGTGCTGGAGCGCAACCTCAAGACCGACGCCGACAGCTACCCCCTGTATGAAGAAGGCGGCATTTTCGCCCTGGTGGGGGCCACCGGCGTGGGCAAGACCACCACCACCGCCAAGCTGGCCGCCTTGTGCGCACGCGTGCATGGCCCGGGCAGCGTGGGCCTGATCACCCTCGACACCTACCGCATCGCCGCGCACGAACAACTGCGCACCTACGGCCGCATGCTCGGCGTGGTGGCCCACCTGGCCCATGACCGCGCCGCCCTGCAAGACCTGCTGGGCCTGCTGGGCAACAAGAAGATGGTGTTGATCGACACCACCGGCCTGGCCCCGCGCGATCCCCGCAAGCGCGAGATGCTCGATGTGCTCGACCTGCCCGGTATCCAGAAGCTGCTGGTGGTCAATGCCGGCAGCCATGGCGACACCATCGACGACACCCTGTCGTGCTTCAAGACCACTGGCGTGCAACAGACCATCCTGTCCAAGGTCGATGAAGCCGTGAAACTCGGCCCGGCCCTCGACGCCCTGATCCGCCACCAGGTGGTGCTGCGCGGGGTCACCAATGGCCAGCGCGTACCCGAAGACTGGGAAGCCGCAGACGCCGGCAAGCTGGTGCGCGCCTCCATGCGCACCCCGGGCAAGTCCGCGTTCGACCCCAAGGCCGTCGACCTGAACTACTTCTTCTCCAACAGCAACATGGCCGTCTCGGAGAGTGCCCATGTTTGAAGCGGGTCTTGATCAAAGTGCCGGTCTGCGCCGGCAGATGCCCCAACCGGTGCTGCGCCTGGTCCCGGTGATCCGGCACAGCAGCGGCGAGCCCGAACTGCGCCTGTTGTGGCAACTCTGCCAGGGCTTTGTCGAACAAGGTCTGTCGGTGGCGGTGCTGGACACGGACAGCCCCGAAACCGACGAGACGCCCGGCCTGCTGCAGATCCTGAGCGACCAGTGCAGCCCCTCCGAGGTGGCCGATCTGGCGTTGCCCTGGACCATCGTGCCCGCGGCCCTGGGTTGGCGCGAACTCACCCGCACGGGCCAGCTCGATGCCCACGGGCGCGAGACCCTGGGCGAGCATTTCAGCCCCTTTGGCATGCTGCTGGCCTATGGCAGCGCGGCCAGACTGGGTCCCGCGCTGGCCAACACAGGCGTACGCCCCCTGGTGCCGGTGGCGCCCGAGCCGCGTCACATGCTCAGCGCCTACCAGGCCATGAAAGTGCTGATGGAGCAGGCATTGCTGATGCCCTCCGTGGCCATCATGGTGACGGAACCGACACAAACTGTGGTCATGCGCGCCTTGCAGGCCCGCAAAACACTGCAGAATTGCTTCACCCGTCACATGGGTTGCTACCTCGATTCAATGACAGTAAAGTCTTTCACTGACGATGAGGTGGCAGGGCGCGATATCCAGATGCTGGCCCTGCGACTGATGGAGAATGCGATTCCCCTTGGCGCAGCCCCGGCCTCCCTGCTTCACCGCCCTGCAGACGAAGAGGTTCATTTGGTTCGGAGCCATTGATGTACACGGCAAAAGGTCAGCTCAACCGGGACGCACTGCTCAAGCAGTACGTACCCCTGGTGCGCCGGCTGGCGCACCACATGATTGCGAAGCTGCCCCCCAATGTTGAGGTAGACGACCTGATCCAGGTCGGCATGATCGGCTTGACCGAGGCCCTGACACGCTACCAGGCCAGTCAGGGCGTGCAGTTCGAGACTTTTGCCACCCAGCGCATCCGCGGGGCCATGCTCGATGAACTGCGCGAAGGCGACTGGATGTCGCGCGGCTCGCGCAAGAGCCAGAAAGACATCGAGCATGCCGTGCACCGGCTGGAGCAAAAGCTGGGCCGCAGCCCGATCGAATCCGAAATCGCCGCCGAACTCGAGATGAGTCTGGCCGATTACCAGAGCCTGCTGGGCAAGGTCCGTGGCACGCAACTGGTCTACATCGAAGACATGACCGGCGGGCATGACGATGACGACAGTTTTCTCGACCGCCACGTGGCCGACGACGAGGCCAACCCACTTGAGTTGCTGCGCAACCAGCGCCTGCGCCAATCCCTGGTCAGTGCGATCGAAGGTCTGCCCGAACGCGAGCAGTACATCATGAGCATGTACTACGAGCAGGACATGAACCTCAAGGAAATCGCCGCCGTGCTCGGCATCACCGAGTCGCGTGTTTGCCAACTGCACAGCCAGTCAATCGCCCGGTTGCGCGCCAAGATGCGCAGCCACTGAGGCGACGACAACAAGCCCCCCGCAAGACGCCCACGGCGCACCGACGCGATTCAGGCCACGCCTGAACGGGTTTGCACCCGAGCGCGCACCCTCGAATTTCAGGATTTATAGGCTTTGGCCAAGCCCGCGCCACCTCGGCCCAGGGATTTGCCGTAGGTGGCACCGTCACCCGCACGGGGCAGCAAGGTGGTCACAGCCCGATCTGCGTGAACGGCCAGACGCTGCAGACTTTCCCGCAACACCGCCAGGCGAGCGCTGATGGCCTGAACACGCTGGCGCAACTCCGGGCTTGTGTCCTGCGCAGACGGCAGGGCAATCCGGGTCAACTGCAGGGTGACATCGCGCAAGGCCTGCGAACCGGCCTCCAGCTCATCGGGGTTTTGCCCGCCCAAGGCCTGGGCAATCGCGTCCAGTTGCAACTCCACACCGGAGAGCAAGGCCTCAAACGCAACCCGATTCGTCACCATGACTCCAATTCAAATTAAGTAAGCGCGTGCTTACTGGGAAGTTCCACGCTGCAGGACTTCCTGCGCGTTGGACAACAGCTTGTCTGCAATGGCGCCAGCATTCACCTTGTACGTGCCATTGTCGATCGCCGAACGCACGGCGTTGACCTTGTCCATGTCCATGTCGCTGTCGGTCGAGCCAGAACCCAACGTCTGGGCCAAGCTGGACACCGAAACCGAGGTGCCTGCTGTCGAATTGCTGGTCTTCTTGACCGGTGGGGCCGCCGACCCCTGACCTGTGACTTGCGTCCCTGTTGATGTGACTGCAACAGGGATGTCTGGCGTTTGACCAATTTTCATCGTTCTCTCCAAGACCCCTATTGATGGAGTACCGTGGCCTTTTCTTCGACCTGCGGCAGAGAAACTTTAGCCCAATTGCAAAAGTTGACTCAAAAAAGAGTGCGCAACACACTCAGATCTCGACCTGAACGGTGTTTCGATCCAACACTGTGCCATTCATGATACGACCGTTCTCCATGCGAACGCGGACCAATTGCCCCACCACGCCGGCACCCAGGGCCTGGCCGTCGGCCGTGACCTGAAAACCCGGGCCCTGGGCCACCACGCGCACCTGGGTGCCTGCGGCAAAGGCCTGCGGCGGCTTGACCATGGACTGGCGCAGCGCCTGCCCAGGCAACAACATGCGGGCCGCCACCTGGCCCACCCACTGCGCAGGATCGGAAACGATGGCCGCGTTCTCGGCAGCCCAGTCCACCTCGGCCTCCATCGCGTCGCCCTGGTTGAGCACCGCGCCCGAAGCCACATTGCCTTTGAGCACCCAACCCGGCCCGAAGGCCTTGACCTGCACCGGCAGGAACACATTCCAGCGCACGCTGCCTTCGGTGCAGCGCAAACCCAGGCGGGTGCGCCCCCAAAGCCGCTGCCCCGCCGGCAGATAGGGCTCCACCTTGGCGCAGGGCGCCAGACGCAGGCGTTCGTCCAGCGAACCCACCACCACCTCCATGCGCAAAGGCATGGCCTGGGTGGACTGGCTGCGCGCCAACTCCTGATCGATCCACTGCTGGGTCAGGCGGGTGGCCTCGCTGTCCAGGTTGGCCTGCTGGGCCACGACCGGGGCGCTCCACGTGCCCAGCAACAGGCCGGCCACGGGCAGCACACAGGCCGCCAACCGATGCAAACGGCTGCGGATGGCTTGGGGGATGCGGGCTTGGGATGGGTTCATGGCGTTCTCCGGACACGGCCTGACGGCCTTTTGACATGGGCAACTGTAGGGCGCCGCCCCGACACGGATCGATCAAACAACCGGTCTTTCCGCGGCTTCATCGGCTGATCGGCAACAGGCCGGATTTCCATAATCGACAGCAACCCGGAGAACCCACCCGCCACCCAGACCGCCAGCCCCGCGAGACCCGACATGCTCAACAAGATCACCCAACCCATCGACTTTCAGGCCAAGGCGTTGTCCCTGCGCGCCGAACGTCAGCGGACGATCGCGAGCAACATCGCCAACGCAGACACCCCTGGCTACGTGGCGCGCGACTTCAAGTTCGCCGATGCCATGCGTGACGTCAATGCTCTGTCGGACCTGACGCTGAAGATGAGCCCGTCCAGTGACGCCTCGGCCAGTGCCGGCAGCTCCGCTGCCGCCGCGGGCATGAGCCAGCCCGGCCACATCCCGTTGCCGGTGCTGTCGACCACCTCGCTGCAACAAGGCTACGCGGTGGCCTCCCAGCCCGCCATGGACAACAACACGGTGGACCTGGATCGTGAACGCGCCAACTTTGTCGACAACTCGGTCCGGTACGAGGCCACGCTGCGTTTCATCAATGGTTACACCAAGACCATTCTGAGCGCCATCCAGGGCCAGTGAACGGCTGAACAGAACAGGAAGGCCCCCCATGTCGATGTTCTCGATCTTCAATGTCTCCGGCAGCGCCATCAGTGCGCAGTCGCAGCGCCTCAACGTGGTGGCCAGCAACCTGGCCAACGCCGACGCCGTGGCCGGCCCCGATGGCCAGACCTACAAGGCCAGGCAGGTGGTGTTCCAGACCGTGCCCATGGCCGACAACGGCACCACCGCAGGCGTCAAGGTCACCGCCGTCACCGAGAACAACACCCCGGGCCGCAAGGATTTCGACCCCTACCACCCGATGGCCGACGCCGAAGGCTTTGTCGCGCACTCCAACGTCAATCCGGTGGAGGAGATGGTCAACATGATCTCGGCCTCGCGCGCCTACCAAAACAACGTGGAAGTGATGAATACCGCCAAGTCATTGCTGCTCAAGACCCTGCAGATGGGCTCCTAACTACCGGCCAACAGGACTTTCACCATGACCATCTCCTTTGACGCCACCAACGGCTACTCCTACACCACCAGCACGGGGGCCAATGCCACCAGCGGCGCCTCCAGCACATCGAGCAGCACCAGCGCCAATGGCATCGGCACCACCAGTGCCGCCGACCAGCAGGACCGTTTTCTGAAACTGCTGGTGGCCCAGATGACCCACCAGGACCCGATGAACCCGGTGGACAACGCCCAGATGACCTCGCAGATCGCACAGATCAACACCGTCACCGGCATCCAGCAGCTCAACACCACCATGCAGACCATGGCCAGCCAGTTCTCCTCCATGCAGCTGATGCAGGGTGGCGGTCTGATCGGCCACGAGGTATTGACCGCCGGGAACACGATGACGATCACCGCCGGCACAGGCACAAGCGCAGGCAAGGCCACCGCCACCGGCACCTTCGATCTGCCCAGCAATGCTGCTGACGTGAAGGTGCAGATCACTGATTCCAGTGGCTCGCTGGTCGCCACCGTGCCCATGGGCACGCAGAGCGCCGGCCGCCACGACGTGACCTGGGATGCCTCGTCCTACAAGGGCACCGGGCCGCTGAAGTTCTCGGTCACGGCCAAGAACGGCAGCGCCAGCGTCACCCCCACCACCTACTCGCATGACGTGGTCAGCTCAGTGGGCACCAGCAACGGCGCCCTGGCCATCTCGCTGCAGAACGGCGGCACGGTGAGCTACGACAAGATCGTTTCGGTCTATTGATCCACGTCCCCTTCTCTCGCATCCAAGGAGCACAACATGGGCTTTCAAGCAGGACTCTCGGGACTCAACGCCTCTTCCAAGGGCCTTGACGTCATCGGCAACAACATCGCCAACGCCAACACCTACGGCATGAAGGCTTCACGCGCCGAATTCTCGGAGCTGGTGTCTTCGGCCATTGGCGTGGCCGGTGGCGACAACGCGGGCATCGGCGTCACCGTGGGCGCCGTGTCCCAGCAGTTTTCGCAGGGTACGCTGAACATCACCGGCAACAACCTCGATGCCGCCATCAATGGCAACGGCTTCTTCCAGTTGCAGGAGGCCGATGGCTCGGCCGGCTACACCCGCGCCGGCAACTTCAAGCTCGACAAGAACGGCTACATCGTCACCAACAATGGCGCCAAGGTGCTGGGCTACCAGACCAACCCCACCACCGGCAAGCCCCTGAGCACCAGCCCCACCCCGCTGACCCTGCCCACCTCGGGCTCGATCGCAGCCAAGGCCACGGCGGACGACACCACCACCTCGCCCACCACCTATGGCGCCACGGCCCAGTTCAACCTGCCGGCCAACGCCACGGTGGACACCACACTGACCGCAGCCGACCCCCTGCTGGGCCAGTACAGCACCACCTTCAATGCCTACGACTCGCTGGGCAACACGGTGCCTGTCTCTGTCTACTTCCAGAAGACCGCCACCGCCGGCACCTGGAACGTCTACACCAAGACCGACACCGGTGCGATCACCGCGGCCACGCCGGCCACCCTGAAGTTCACCGCCAGCGGTGCGCTGGACACCACCGTGGCCGGCAACGGACAGATCAGCATCAGCGGCCCGACCACCCCCACTGACGGGGCCAATCAGGTGCAGTTCACGCTGGATCTGACCGGCACCACCCAGTTCGCATCGGCCTTTGCCACCAACAACGTGGCCCAGACGGGCTATGCCGACGGCAAGCTCACGGGCGTGAAGATCGGCGCCGACGGCACCCTCACGGCCAGCTACTCCAACGGCACCACCCAGTCGGCTGGTCAACTGGCGCTGGCCAGCTTCCGCAACAACCAGGGCCTGATGCAGGTCAATGGCGGCGACTGGAAGGAAACCTTCGCCTCCGGCCCCCCGACCCAGGGCACACCCGGCAGCGGCAACTTCGGCGCACTGCAGGCCGGTGCCCTGGAAGAGTCCAACGTCGACCTGACCCAGGAACTGGTCAACATGATGACGGCGCAGCGCTCCTACCAGGCCAACGCGCAGACCATCAAGACCGAAGACCAGATCATGAACACGCTGGTCAACCTGCGCTGATCCTGAACTCAGCGCTGCCACCCCGAACCCCTGAGAGCACCCCATGGACCGTTTGATCTACACCGCGATGACTGGCGCCAACGCGGCCACGCAGTTGACCAGCGTGCTGTCCAACAACCTGGCCAACGCCTCCACCAACGGCTTCCGGGCCGAGATGACGGCGTACCGCTCGGTGCCTCTGGAAGGGTCGGGGGCCAGCACCCGGGTGTTCGCCCTGGAGGCCACCACGGGCTACAAGAACAGCGCCGGCCCGGCCCAGCGTACCAACAACACCATGGATGCCATGACCCAGGGCAATTCATGGTTCTCGGTTCAGGGGCTCGATGGCACCGAGGCCTACACGCGCAACGGCGCCATGCAGATCTCGTCCACCGGCACCCTGGTCAACACAGCTGGCCTGCCCATCCTGTCCGATGGCGGGGCGCCCATCGACGTGCCCCCGAATGCCGAACTGTCGATCGGCAACGACGGCACCATCACCGCCAAGACGGCCGGCCAGCCCCCCAACACGTTGGGCCGGCTCAAGTTGGTCACCCCCACGGCGGACGACCCGCTGCGCCGCGGGGCCGACGGCCTGTTTCGCGCCGCCTCGGGCAACCCGCTGAACACCGATGCCACCGCCAAACTGCAGACCGGCGCCCTTGAAGGCTCCAATGTCAACTCGGTGGAAGCCATGGTGGGCCTGATCCAGGCCGCCCGCCAGTTCGAAAACAACATGAAGCTGCTGACCAGCGCAGAGAGCAACGACAAGGCCGCCAGCCAGTTACTCAACGTGCAAGGTTGAGCCGACAGCGCCCCAGGAGAACCCTCATGATCAACTCGCTCTGGATTTCAAAGACCGGCATGGAAGCCCAGCAAACCCAGCTGGACGTGATTTCCAACAACCTGGCCAACGTCTCCACCAATGGCTTCAAGCGCGCCAATGCCGTGTTCGAGGACCTGATGTACCAGAACCTGCGCCAGGTCGGTTCCAACAGCACCGAGCAGTCGCAACTGCCCACGGGCCTGCAGGTTGGCCTGGGGGTGCGCACGGTGGCCACCGCCCGTTCCTTTGCCCAGGGCAGCATGCAGCAATCGGGCAACTCGCTGGACGTGGCCGTCAAGGGCAATGGCTTCTTCCAGGTCACCATGCCCGACGGCACCATCGGCTACACCCGCGACGGCTCGTTCCAGCTCGACTCGCAGGGGCGCCTGGTCACCTCGGCCGGCCTGCCCATTGCCAACGGCATCACCATCCCGGCCACGGCCCAGAGCGTCTCCATCAGCGCCGACGGCATCGTCACCGCCACCATCCCCGGCAACACCGCGCCCCAACCCATGGGCACCATCGCCCTGGCCAACTTCGTCAACCCGGCCGGCCTGGAGCCCAAGGGCGGCAACCTGTACGCCGAGACTGCTGCCTCGGGCCAACCCGCCACCGGCACCCCGGGCGCCAACGGGCTGGGCACCGTGATGCAGGGCTTTGTCGAAACCTCGAACGTGAACATCGTGCAGGAGCTGGTCAACATGATCCAGACCCAGCGTGCCTACGAAATGAACTCCAAGGCCGTGCAGACCTCGGACCAGATGCTGCAAAAGCTCAGCCAGATCTGAGCCTGACCCGGGACTGAGCTCTCGACTGAAGGATTGCCATGAACACCTCACTTTCCGCCTGGGTTGCCCGCCCTGTCGTGCGACTGACCTTGCTGGCCTGCGCGACCGCCCTGTGCACCGCCTGCGAAACGCTGGCCCCCGTGCCCAAGGTCGACGTGCTGCCCACCACCCCGCCCGACCTGGCCCCGATGACCCACGCTGCACCGGCTTCGGCCGGCAGCCTGTTCCGCACCTCGGCCTACCGCCCAGCCTTCGAAGACCGGCGCGCCCGCCTGGTGGGCGACGTGGTCACCATCCAGATCGTGGAAAGCGTGACGGCCAGCACCAAGGTGTCCACCGACACGGCGCGCACCACCGCCACCTCGTCAGGCATGACCGCGTTTCCGCTCCTGTCGGCGGCCACCGCGGCCAAACTCAACCTGGGCGCTACCACCGGCAACACCTTCTCGGGCAAGGGCGATGTCGAGGCCGCCAACACCTTCGCCGGCGCCATCACCACCACCGTCATCGAGGTGCTGCCCAACGGCCACCTGGTGGTCAGTGGTGAAAAGCAGATCGGCCTGAACCAGACCGTGGATGTGATGAAGTTCTCGGGCACGGTCGATCCGCGCTCGCTGCAGCCGGGCTCCATCGTGGCCTCCACCCAGGTGGCCAACGTGCGCATCCACTCGCGCGGTCGCGGCGGCGCCGACGAAGCCCAGACAATTGGCTGGTTGTCCCGATTCTTTTCGACGCTTAGCCCGTTCTGAAAACTTCCAGAATGTGAAGCATGAACTCCATGCTCGCATTCACAAGCGCCAGGCAAGACACCCGCCCCTGGGTCCGGTGCCTGGCGACCCTGGTCCTCATGGCCCTGGCGCTGGCCGGCACGCCTGCGCAGGCGATCCGCATCAAGGAAGTGGCCGCCATCCAGGGCGTGCGCAGCAACTCGCTGACGGGCTATGGCCTGGTGGTGGGGCTGGATGGCACGGGTGACCAGACCACCCAGATGCCCTACACCACCCAGAGCCTGTCCAACTACATGCAGCAACTGGGCATCACCCTGCCCCCCGGCTCGGCCCAGCTGCAGCTCAAGAACGTGGCCGCGGTGATCGTCACCGCCCAATTGCCAGCCTTCGCCCAGCCCGGCCAGACCATCGACATCAACGTTTCCTCGATCGGCAACGCCAAGTCCCTCAAGGGCGGCACCCTGGTCACCACCCCCTTGCGCGGCGTGGATGGCGAGATCTACGCCCTGGCCCAGGGCAACCTGGTCGTGGGTGGCGCCGGTGCCTCAGCCGGCGGCAGCAAGGTGCAGATCAACCACTTGAGCGCAGGCCGCATCCCGGCTGGCGCCCAGGTCGAGCGTTCGGTGCCCACACCGCTGCAGGAGGGCGACACCATCAGCCTGGGCCTGAACGCCTCCGACTTCCAGACCGCCCGCCACGTGGCCGCCGCCATCAACAACAAGCTCGGCAATGGCATTGCCCGCGCCTTGGATGGCCGCACCGTGCAGGTCAAGGCCCCCAACGACCCGAACGCCCGGGTGAACTTCATTGCCGACCTGGAAGAGCTGCCCATCGAAGCCATGGTGCCAGCCGCCAAGGTGGTGATGAACACGCGCACCGGCTCCATCGTGCTCAACCAGGCCGTGACCCTGGGACCCTGCGCCATCGCGCACGGCAACCTCTCGGTCACCATCAGCTCGACCCCGGTGATCAGCCAGCCCAATGCCCTGTCGGGCGGCCAGACCGTGGTGGCCCAGAAGGCCGATATCCAGATCAAGCAGGATCCGGGCATCATCATGAACCTGCCGGCCTCGCCGCAACTGGCCGATGTGGTGCGCGCCCTGAACGCGCTGGGCGCCACCCCGCAGGATCTGCTGGCCATTCTTCAGGCCATCAAGGCTGCAGGCGCTCTGAACGCGGAGCTGGAGGTGATCTGACATGGCACTCTCGCCGCTGGTCAACAACCAGCTCGCCACGGACTCGAGGTCGCTCGACAACCTCAAGCTCCAGGCCGGGCAAAAAGATCCCGCCGCGATCCAGGAGGCGGCCAAGCAGTTCGAATCGCTGTTCATGCGCGAGATGCTCAAGAGCATGCGCGAGGCCACCATGAAGTCGGGCATGCTCGACAGCGCCCAGGAAAACATGGGCACCGACATGCTCGACCAGCAGTTCTCGGTGCAGATGTCGGGCAAGCCCGGCGGCCTGTCCGACCTGATCGCCAAACAACTGTCGCGCCAGATGGGCGTGCCCGAGACACCGGCCTTCGAGACCCCCAGCACGCTGTCGCTGGGCAATCGACTCAGCACCGTGCTGCCCGCCAAGTCGCAGGCCACCCCCGCGGCCACATCGGCCACGCCGGTCAAGACCACCGCCAGCCAGGCCGCCTTTGTGCAGCGCCTGCAAGGCGCCGCCGCCAAGGTCGAGCAGCAAAGCGGCATCCCGGCCAGCTACATGCTGGGCCAGGCCGGCCATGAGACCGGATGGGGCAAGCACGAGATCAAGAATGCCAACGGCAGCCCCTCTTACAACCTGTTCGGCATCAAGGCCGGGCCGGGCTGGACGGGCAAGGTCGCCACGGTGACCACCACCGAGTACGTGAACGGCGAAGCGCGCAAGACCACCGCCAAGTTCCGCGCTTACGACAATTACGAGCAGTCGTTCCAGGACTACGCGAAGCTGATCAACCAGAGCCCTCGCTACGCCAATGCCCGCCAGCAGACCGGCTCGGTGGTCGCGTTTGCCAACGAACTTCAGCGCGCCGGCTACGCCACCGACCCGTCCTACGCCAGCAAGCTCAGCAAGGCCATCAACACCACGCAGCAACTGCAGCGCAACCAACCCTGGCGAGGTGTCGCATGAGTGGCGGCCTGCTCAACCTGGGCGCGCGCGCCCTGATGTCCAACCAGGTGGCCCTGCAGGTCACCGGCAACAACATCTCCAACGTCAACACCCCTGGCTATTCGCGCCAGACCGCGGTGATGAGTGCGGTGCAGGGCGACTTCACCGGCAGCGGCTACATCGGCAAAGGCGTCGAAGTCTCGACCGTGCAGCGCGTGTACGACGAGTTCCTCACCAAACAGGCCACCGCCACCGCGTCCATCAAGTCGCTGGACGCTGCACGGGCCGACAAGGTGGCCCAGATGGAGAACATCTTCCTTGGGGGCACCAATGGTCTGGGACAGTCCATCAACAACACCATCAACGCGTTCTCGGACGTGGCCAACGCGCCCACCGACCTGACCGCACGCACGGTGGCCATCACCCAGGCGCAGGAAATGACCTCGCGCTTCCAGAGCGCCAGCACCCAGCTCAGCGACCTGCAGCAAAACACCCAACTGCAGCTCAAGGACGACCAGACCGTGATCAACTCGCTGGCCCAGCAGCTGGCCAGCCTGAACGCACAGATCTCCTTCGCTCAAAGCTCGGGCCAGCCGCCCAACGACCTGCTGGACAAGCGGGACAACCTGCTCAGCCAGCTCAACCAGAAGGTGCAGACCACCACCGTCAAGGTGAACGACGGCACCCTCAGCATCTTCCTGGCCAACCAGCCGCTGGTGCTGGGCGCCCAGGCCGCGACCGTCAACTTCTCCCAGCCGATTGAATTTCCGGGCGATGGCAACACCCTCAAGCTCACGATCACCCAGGCCGGGAACGGTCAGACCACAGAGGTTGACGAGAACGCCCTGGGGGGCGGCGAAGCCGTGGGCCTGCTGCGCTTTCACAACACCGACCTGGCCGAAGCCCGCAACCTGCTCGGGCGCATGGCGGTGGCGGTGACCACGGACATGAACGAGCAGCACTTTGCAGGTGTCGACCTGAATGGCAACACCGGCAAGGCCTTGTTCGCACCGATCAGCATGACCGCCATTGCCGGCGCCACCAACAGTGCCCCCGCAGCCGCTCTGGGGGCCTATGTGGCCAACGACCAGGCCCTGGACGTGGCCACCTACACCATCACCCTGGGGGCGCCCTCGGGCGGCAGCCCGACCATTGCGAAGGTGATGGCCAACACGGCCAACGGGCCCATCGACGTCACCAGCAGCATGGTCACCACCGCCGGGCCGCCGCCCTCCTACACCGTGGGGGGCCTGTCCATCAATGCCCTGCCCAGCAGTGCCGGTGGCGCCGCTGGCGACACCTTCTTGCTGCGCCCCTACGACACGGCCGCCAGCACCATGAGCGTGGCCCTGTCGTCGCCGGCGTCGCTGGCCATGTCGAACCCGGTCGTGGCCACACCGGCGGCGGCCAACCAGGGCACGCTGTCCGTCAAGGCCATTGCTGCCGCACCGGCATCGCCCGCCAGTTGGGCCCTGCAGACCGGCAGCCCGGCCACCTACTACGCCAACAACGCCAACCTGAACGACACGGTGCAGATCACCTTCACCAGTGCCAACCAGTACAACGTGGTGGACACCACCACCAGCACCACACTGGCCACAGGCGCCAACTACACGCCAGGCCAGGCCATCAGCTGGAATGGCTGGAACCTGACCCTCACCGGCACACCGCAGACCGGTGACAGCGTCACGGTGAAACAACCCACCACGGGCATCCAGAAAAACGACGGCGGCAATGCCAAGTCCATGCTGGGCCTGGCCTCGCGCAGCGTCACGGCCGACCAGACCCCGATGTCCGACCTGTACGCCGGCCTGATGGCCCAAGTCGGTGTGCGGGCCCAGAGTGCCCAGTACGCGGCCGATGTCTCGGGCTCGATCGCGGCCAACGCCGAAGCCGCCCGCACCTCGGTCTCGGGGGTCAACCTGGACGAAGAAGCCGCCCACCTGCTTCAATACCAGCAGGCCTACCAGGCTTCGGCCAAGATCGTGTCGACCGCCCAGAGCATCTTCGACACCTTGCTGCAGGTCATGCACTGACCCAACCCATTGAGTGGCTGAAAGGCAGACCCCATGTCCAACTTCTTCGCCCGCGTCGGATCGGCCGACGCCTATGCCTCCGCCATCAACAACATTGGTGGCCGCCAGTCGCGGCTGACCCAGTTGCAGGGCAATCTGACGTCCGGCAAGCGCGTGCTCAAACCCAGCGACGACCCCACAGCGGCCGCCCAGGCCGAGCGCGCCATCACCCGCTCGGCCCAGGTCACCATCCAGCAACGCGCGCTGTCACTGCAAAAAGACAATATGTCGCACGCAGAAACCGTGCTTGGCCAAGCCAGCGATGCGATCCAGTCCTTTCGTGAACTGCTGGTGCAGGCCGGCAATGGCGCCAACACCGCCAGCGACCTGGGCACCATCACCTCGCAGCTGACCACCCTGCGCAACCAACTGCTGACCTACGCCAACACCACCGATGCCAACGGGCAGGCCCTGTTTGGCGGCCTGGGCAGCACCAACACCCCCTTCATCGAGCCCAATGCCACGGCGGGCGTGGTGTTCGCAGGCCTGGGCGGGCAGACCAATGGCACCGACCTGACCATTCCCAACACCATCGATGGTCAGGCGGCCTTTGCCAATGTCAGCCCCACCACCGGTGCCTTCGCCATCAGTGCACAGTCGGCCAACACGGGCACGGCCACCGCCAGTGCCGGCACCATCCTGGTCCCCACCTCGCCCAATGTGCTGGCCGGCAACAACTACCAGATCAATTTCACCTCCGGGACCACCTACACCGTCACCAACCTGTCGGCCACCCCACCGACCACCTCGGGCAGCCTGACCATGTCCGGCAGCACCGTGACCTTTGGCGGCGCCGGCAACGCCGATCAACAGATGACCTTGACCGGCACCCCCGCGGCCGGTGACAGCTTCACGGTCAAGCCCAAGGCCTCGATCTTCGACGTCATGGACAGCGCCATCGCGGGCATCAAGAACGCCAGCAGCGGCACCAGTGCCCAGGCCTCGGTCAGCGGCTCACTCGCCTCGCTCGACAACGCCTACGTCTCGGTGCAGGCGGCACGGGGCCTGGCCGGTGACTACCTGAACCAGGCCGACGTGATTGACTCGAACCAGCAGACCAAGGCGGTCCAACTCGAAGGCGACCGCTCAAGAGCCGAAGATCTGGATATGCTTCAGGGGATCTCGGACTTCCAGAACCAGACCACGGGCTACCAGGCGGCTCTGAAGTCCTATGCTCAGATCCAGAGCATGTCCCTGTTTGATTTCCTGAAGTAGCACATCGAATGGTCCAATCCGTCCTGGGCAGCATCACCCTCGGCTACCGCCCTCTGTGGGGTCGCAACCGCGAACTGGCCGGTGTCCAGCTGCGCGTGGCCCCCGAGCCGGCCATGCCGGTCGACGCCCCCCACCTGCTGCGCACGCTCGACGAGCTCTGGACCGCTGACGCGCCACCCTTGCTGCTGTGTGCCGAGACCCCGGCCCTGCTGGCAGGCCTGCTGGAACACGGCGACGCCCAGTCACCCCAGATCGAGGTGCCCGGTGACTGGCTGGAGGCCGACGGCGGCTTGCAGAGCCGGGTGGTTCAAGCCCATCGACGTGGCCTGCGTGTGATCTGGCGCGGCGATGTGCGCCACATGCCGCCGCCCGCCCCCGACCGCCCGGTGCACCGCTGCCTGCTGAATCTGCAACCCGAAGACGCTGCTGCCGCCCTGCAGGCCGCACTGCAGCAGAAACGCCAGCCCAACGCGCCTTCCACCGCCTTTTTGCGCAGCCCGGTGCAGCCTGGGCACTACTACGAGAACATCGCCAGCGCCGCCCTGATCGACCACTGCCTGGACCAGAAACACGGCCTGGCCTTGCTGGGCTGGCCCGACGACGACGTTCTGTACGGCCACCGCGGGCGCGAACTGGCCCCGGCACGCAGCATCATCGAGCGCCTGCTGCGCGCCATCGGGCAAGACCAGTCCATGGACGTCATCGAAGACATCCTGAGCGAAGAACCCATTCTGAGTTACCGCTTCCTGACCCTGACCAATTCGGCCGCTTTAGGCCTGCGCACCGGCATCGACTCACTGCGCCGAGGGCTGATGATGATGGGCTACACCCAGCTGGAGCGCTGGCTGGTCGGCCAGTTGCCCCACGCCGGCACCGACCTCAACCTGCAACCGGTGCGCCAGGGCATGGTGCTGCGGGCCCGCCTGATGGAGCACATTCTGGACGCCGGCATCGAAGAAGACCTGCGCCGCGAGGTCTACCTGTGCGGCCTGTTCTCGCAGCTCGACGTGTTGATGAACGAGCCCCTGGGCAACATCCTGCACCGCCTGCCGCTGTCCGAACGCATCTACTCGGCCAACGTCACTCAGTCCGGCCCCTACCTGCCGGCACTCGATCTGGCCCGCGCCATCGACAGCGCCGACACAGCCACCGTGCGGGCGCTGCGCCACGCCCATGAGCTCGACACCGAAGACCTGAACCGCGCCCTGCTGCACACCTTGCTGAGCCAGCACGTGCCGGCCAATGCGGCCACCCGCAGCTGAGGCGTCAGCAAGCCGGCGGCCCGCCGCCTCAGCGGCTTTCGCCCACCACCCGGGCAAATACCTTCCAGAACGCGGCGTCCTGCGCCGTGGCAAAGTTGATGCGCATCAGCGTGCCCGGTTTGCGGCTGGCGTGGAACAACGCGCCCGGTGCCAGCAGATAGCCCTCGTCCAGCATGCGCTGCGCCAGCACATCGGTGTCCACCCCGGTGTCCACCCAGCCGAACATGCCGGCCGGTTCGGCCACAAAGGTGCAGCCAGCCTGCAGCGCCAGCTTCACCGTGCGGGCCCGGGCGGCATCCAGCCGGGTGCGGATGCGATCGGCATGGCGGCGCAGTTGCCCCTGCTCGATGCACAGGGCCAGGGCCTTTTCCAGCAGCGAGGGCGTGGTCAGCGTGGCCAGCAGCTTGGTGTCCAGCAAGCGCTCCACCAGATCGGGTGGCGCCGCCAAAAATCCCACCCGCCAGTTGGGCGCCAGGATCTTGGCAAAGCCACTGACATAAATGCTGCGCTGCAGGCCATCGAGCACGGTCAGCCGGGTGGCATGGTCGGGTGCAATGTGGCCATAGGTGTCGTCTTCGACGATGTGAAAATCATGCTGGGTCGCCAGTTGCAGCACCCGGTGAGCACTGCCCGGGGTCAGGCAGTGACCGGTCGGGTTGTGGAATACGCTCACACTCACGAACAGCTTGGGGGCGTGCACCTCGCAGTAGCGCTGCATCACCGCCAGGTCCGGGCCATCGGCCAGGCGCGGCACGGGCAGGATGCGCATGCCCAGGGCATCGAGCCGGGCAAATTCGACCGACCAGCCCGGCTCCTCCACCATCACCGGATCACCCGCCTTGAGCAGGGTACGGCTCACGATGTCCAGGGCGTGCGTGGCCCCCACGGTGGTGATGAGCTGTTGCGGCTGGGCCCGGATGTTGAGGCCGGCCAGGCGCTGCGCCAGCACCCGGCGCAGCTCGGCGTCGCCCATCGGATCGCCGTAACGCAAGGAGCTCTCCTGCAGCGCCCGTGTGCTGGTCACCTTGCGCACCGCCGCCGGCATGAAGGTGGTCTCCAGCCAGTCCGGCGGCAGCACCCCCGAGCCGGGCTGTGGCTTGTTCGAGGCCTGGTGGAACATGCCCCGGATCAGCGCCGCAGCGTTCACATGCGAGCCCGAAGGCAGGGCATGAAGGGCCTCGCCCAGCACCCCGGCAGCGGCACTGCGCTGAGGCGTCGGGCCCGGCGGCTCGGGGCTGACCAGATCGCGCACAAAGAAACCGCGTTGACGCCGCGCCTCCACCAGTCCCTGGGCCAGCAACTGGTCGTAGGCCGCCACCACGGTGTAGGCGCTCACGCCTTGCTGGCGGGCGCATTCACGCACCGAAGGCAGGCGTGCCCCGGGTGCCAGCAGACGGGCCCGGATGCGTTCGGCAAAGCGCTCGGCCAGTTGTTCGGTCAGGGATTGTTGGGCGTGACGCGTCAGCATGGGCAAAACTGTATTGAAGGTTTTGCCAATACAGATTGTGAAAATGTCGAACAAACTGTATTGGCCCTGTGTTGGTCAAAAACTATAAAGTGACCGACATGAGCTGGCAAGAATTTTCCGCATTGCTGCTGCTGGCCACTGCCAGCAGCTTCACCCCCGGGCCCAACACCACGCTGTCGACGGCCCTGGCGGCCAACTTCGGCCTGCGCCGGGCGATGCGTTTCGTGCTGGCGGTGCCGGTGGGCTGGTCGCTGCTGCTGGCGCTGTGCTCGGCCGGGGTGGGCGCCGTGATCCTGGCCTTGCCAGCTTTGCGCTGGGCCATCCTGGCGACCGGTGTCGCCTACCTGCTGTGGCTGGCCTCGCGCCTCATGAACAGCCGCCAACTGGCCCAGGCCGATGCCTCGCGCTTGCAAGTCACCTTCGGCCAGGGCGTGATGCTGCAGTTCCTCAACATCAAGGCCTGGATGCTGGCCCTGTCCATCGTGGCCGGCTTTGTGGCCGGCCAGGCGGAGCCAATGCAACGCTTTTTGCTGATCCTGCCGGTGATGCTGTGCTTTGCGTTCTTCAGCAACCTGGCTTACGCCCTGGTGGGCTCGATGCTGCGGCACTGGCTGGCCCAGGGCCAGCGCCTGCTGGTGTTCAACCGCGTCATGGCCGCCGCCCTGGCGGGCACGGCGGCCTGGCTGCTCTGGAGCGCACTGTGAACAACCTCAGCACGGGATCCGACCCTCTGTTGCGCCGCGGCCTCTGGCTGGGTGCCCTGGGAGTGGCCATCTTCGCCCTGACCCTGCCCATGACCCGGCTGGCCGTGGGCAGCCCCGAGGCTCCCCTGATGTCAGGCCTGTTCGTGGCCATGGGCCGCGCCGTGGTGGCGGCGATCCTTTCGGCCGGCTACCTGCTGGCCACCCGGGCGCACTGGCCGACCGCCGCGCAGCGTCTGCCCCTGCTGCTGACCGCGCTGGGCGTGGTGTTCGGCTTTCCGTTGTTCACCTCGCTGGCCATGCGCCACGTGCAGGCCGTGCACGCCAGCGTGATCGTGGGCCTGTTGCCCCTGGCCACCGCCGCCGTGGGCGCCGTGCTGCATCGCCAACGGCCTTCGTGGCAGTTCTGGGCCTGGGCCGGCCTGGGCAGCGCCCTGGTGGTGGTGTTTGCGCTGACCCATGCGGGGGGGACGGGCCTGGGCCTGAGCCCGGCCGACGGGCTGCTGTTGCTGGCCATGGCCTGCGCCGCCGTGGGGTACGCCTATGGCGGGCGCCTGTCACGCGAGATGCCGGCCGAGCATGTGATCTGCTGGGCACTGCTGCTGGGCCTGCCGTTGACGCTGCCGCTGGCCTGGGGCAGCCGCCCCGAACAGGCCTTGCCTGCCTCGGCCTGGCTGGCCTTCGGCTACGTGGCCCTGTTTTCGATGTGGCTGGGCTTTTTTGCCTGGTACCGGGGGCTGGCCCTCGGGGGCACCGTGCGGGTCAGCCAGGTGCAACTGCTGCAACCCTTTTTGTCCATGCTGTTTGCCGTGCCCTTGCTCGGCGAGCGACTGGACCTGGGCACCGCGCTGTTCGCCGCTGCCGTGGTGCTGACCGTGTTCCTGGGACGCAAGTCGCCGGTGAACGCGCCCACAAACACCGACAATCACGTTTTGAGCTCCCTGCCAACGAAAGGAAACGCCTCATGAGCACCCCCAGCTGGACGCTGTCCACACGCGCCCAAAAGATGAATCCCTCGGCCATCCGTGAAATCCTGAAGGTCACGGAAAAGCCCGGCATCATCAGCTTTGCGGGTGGGCTGCCGTCGCCCAAGACCTTCCCGATCGAGGCCTTCGCGGCCGCCAGCGCCAAGGTCTTGCGCGAAGATGGTGCCGCCGCGCTGCAATACGCCTCCAGCGAAGGCCTGCCGGTGCTGCGCCAGTTCATCGCCGACCACCTGCCCTGGAACGTCGATCCCGACCAGGTGCTGATCACCACCGGCAGCCAGCAAGGTCTGGACCTGGTGGCCAAGATCCTGATCGACACCGGCAGCCGCATCCTGGTGGAAACCCCCACTTACCTGGGCGCCCTGCAGGCCTTCACGCCGATGGAACCCCGGGTGGCCAACGTGGCCTGCGACGAGCAAGGCCCGGATCCGGAAGACCTGGCCCGCCAGGCCATCGGTGACGGCAGCGCGGCCGACCGCGCCCGCTTCGTCTACCTGCTGCCCAACTTCCAGAACCCCACCGGCCGCACCATGACCGAGGAGCGCCGTGCCGCCCTGGCCGCCAAGGCCGCCGAGATCGGTCTGCCCATCGTCGAGGACAACCCCTACGGCGACCTGTGGTTCGACGCCCCGCCGGCCCTGCCCCTGGCCGCGCGCAACCCCGAGAACACCATTTACCTGGGCTCGTTCTCCAAGGTGCTGGCGCCAGGCCTGCGCCTGGGCTACATCGTGGCGCCCAAGGCCATCTACCCCAAGCTGCTGCAAGCCAAACAAGCGGCCGACCTGCACACCCCCACCTTCAACCAGCGCATGGTGGCCGAGGTGATCAAGGACGGCTTCCTGGACACCCACGTGCCCAAGATCCGCGCCCTCTACAAGGCCCAGTGCGAGGCCATGCTGGCCGCCCTGGACCGCGAGTTCGCTGGCCTGGGTGTGCAGTGGAACCGCCCCGTGGGTGGCATGTTCCTGTGGCTGCGCCTGCCTGAGGGGCTGGACAGCGTGAAGCTGCTGCCCCTGGCGGTGGAGAACAACGTGGCCTTCGTGCCCGGTGCCCCCTTCTATGCCGACCACGGAGACCCGCGCACCCTGCGCCTGTCCTTCGTGACCGCCAGCGTCGAGCAGATCAACATCGGCGTCGCTGCCCTCGCCAAGACCCTGCGCCAGGCGCTGGGCTGACGCGACCACCTGGCCTCGGGGATGAAGCCCCTGCCCCGAGGCAGGCGCCCTCTCACCCCAAGAATCCCCGAGTGCCCCATGAGTCAACGCCCTTTCCAACAAGTCGACGTCTTCACCCAAACGGCCGGTTACGGCAACCCCCTGGCCGTGGTACTGGATGCCAGCGGCCTGGACGATGAAGCCATGCAGCGTTTTGCGCGCTGGACCAATCTGTCCGAAACCACCTTCCTGCTGCCCCCCACCGAAGCGGGCCGCGCCCAGGGGGCCGACTACCAGGTGCGCATCTTCACCCCCGGCGGTGAGCTGCCCTTTGCCGGCCACCCCACGCTGGGCAGTTGCCACGCCTGGCTGCGTGCCGGCGGGCAACCGCGCTCGGCCGCCCACGTGGTGCAGGAATGCCGCGTCGGCCTCGTGCGCATCCGGCGCGAAGGCAGCGGCGCCGGGCAGCGCCTGGCCTTTGCCGCCCCCACGCTGCGGCGCAGCGACCCCAGCCCCACCGTGCTGTCCCAGGTGGCCAAAGCCCTGGGCCTGAAGCCCCAGCAGGTGCTGGCGGCCCAGGTGCTGGACAACGGCCCGGTCTGGATGGGCCTGCTGCTGGACCACCCGCAGACGGTGCTGGGCCTGCAGCCCGATCACCTGGAACTCAAGGCCCTGGGCCAGAAGGTCGGCGTGGTGGCCATCGACCACCCCGAGGTGCGCACCGGCCTGATCGCACACTCCAACCGTGAGGCTCGGGCCTTCGGCGCCACCCCGCGCAGCAGCAGCGCCCCCGCCGGAGACCCCACCGCCCCGACGCTGGAGGTGCGCGCCTTTGCCGCGCCCATCGGCATCCTGGAAGACCCCGTCACCGGCAGCCTGAACGCCAGCCTGGCCCAATGGCTGATCGCCGACGGCCATGCCCCCCGCCACTACGTGGCCGCCCAGGGCACCTGCCTGGACCGCGCAGGCCGGGTGCACATCGACTGCGACGACCAGCAACAGGTCTGGGTCGGCGGCGCCAGCGTGACCTGCATCGAAGGGACGGTGGATCTGTGAGCACCGCACTGCCCCAGGCCAGCCTGCCCAGCCTGGCTGACATCGAAGCCGCCGCCGAGGTGGTCTACCGCGCCTTCCCGGCCACCCCTCAATATCAATGGGGACTGCTGAGCGAGCGCCTGGGCACCCCCTGCTGGCTCAAGCACGAGAACCACACGCCCGTGGGCGCGTTCAAGATCCGCGGCGGCCTGACCTACTTCGACCAACTCGCCCGGCGCGGCGAATTGCCGCGCGAGGTGATCAGCGCCACCCGGGGCAACCATGGCCAAAGCATCGGCTGGGCCGCCCGGGCGCATGGCGTGACCTGCACCATCGTCGTGCCGCACGGCAACTCCACCGAAAAGAACGCCGCCATGCGCTGCCTGGGGGTGAACCTGATCGAGCACGGCGACGACTTCCAGGCCGCTCGCGAGCACGCCATCGCACTGGCCCAGGACCGCGGGGCCCACATGGTGCCCAGCTTCCACCGCGATCTGCTGCGCGGTGTCAGCACCTACTGGTGGGAGTTCCTGCGCGCCGTGCCCGAGCTCGACGTGGTCTACGTGCCCATCGGCCAGGGCTCGGGCGCCTGCTCGGCCATTGCCGCCAAACAGGCCCTGGGCCACCGCGCACGCATCGTCGGCGTGGTCAGTGCCCATGCCACCACCTACGCCGACTCCATCGCGGCCGGCCGCGTGGTCGAAGCCCCGGTCAGCACCGTGCTGGCCGACGGCATGGCCTGCCGCGTCGCCGATGCCGCCGCCCTGGCCGTGCTGGGCCCGGGCCTGGACCACCTGGTGCAGGTCACGGATGCCGAAGTGGCCCAGGCCATGCGGGCGCTGTTCACCGACACCCACAACGTGGCCGAAGGTGCCGGCGCCGCCGCCCTGGCGGCCGCGCTGCAAGAGCGCAGCGCCCTGCGCGGCCAGACCGTGGGCCTGGCCCTGTCGGGGGGCAATGTCGATGCGGGCGTGATGGCAGGGGTGTTGGCGGGCGCCTGAGGCACCCACGCCACCCAGTGCCGTCACCCATGTGACGGTTTTCCGACGAATCGGTCGCCGCGGCGACTGTGCGGTCTGTGGGCGCTTGACAGAATCCGCCCATGGGAACCCTTTACCTTGTGCGCCATGGCCAGGCCTCGTTTGGCGCCGATGATTACGACCGACTCAGCGAGCTCGGTCACCGCCAGAGCGAACGCCTGGGCGAGTACTTCAAAGGCAAGGGTCTGGAGTTCCAGGCCGTCATCACCGGCACCTTGCGCCGCCACCAGGAAACCTTTGCCGGCATCGCCCGGGGCCTGGACTGGCAGGCCCAGCCCGTTCTGTGGCCCGGCCTCAACGAGTACGACAGCGAGGCGGTGATCCAGGCCATCCACCCCATGCCCCTGCCCAAGCCGGACACCCCCGAACTGTATCGGCACCACTTTCGCCTGCTGCGTGACGGCCTGACGCAATGGATGGCTGGGGTGGTCAGCCCCCGCGGCATGCCCAGTTACAACGATTTCGTGCACGGTGTGAGCAGCGCCCTGGACCACGTGCGCCAGAACTGCGAGGGCAACGTCCTGCTGGTCTCCAGCGGTGGGCCCATCTCGACTGCGGTGGGCCACATCCTGGGCACCACCCCTGAAGCCACGATCGAACTCAACCTGCGCATCCGCAACAGTTCGGTGACCGAATTCCACTTCAACCCCAAGCGGCATTCGTTGGTCACCTACAACACCCTGCCCCATCTGGACCACCCCGACTACGCCAGTTGGATCACCCACGCTTGAGCATGGGCTCCGGGTTTCCAGGGGGGATGCCGGTGCTCGGCGGCGGGTTTTCACGGTTGTATGGCTGCGATCAGCCTGTCGATACTGAGGACATGCTGAGCGCGCCCACCCAACTCCACCCTCCGCCCTCCGGGCAGCCTCCCCTGGCGTCACCGCCCGGGGCCTGCGGCGTGGTGTTTCAGGGAAGCAGCAAGGCAGCCTTGCAGCAAGGCCATTGGCAGTTGATGGAGCAGTTGCAGCAGCTGGGCCTGGCCAGCCTGGTGGATGTTCAATTGTTGGCGGGCGATGCCACCACGGCACCCGCGATGCAGGTGGCACTGCAGCCCACCCTGATCGAGCACTGGGCGCCGGGCCATGACACCCGGGCCCTGTCCAGAACCCTGGCCCTGGACCCCCGGCACGCGGACGATCTGGCGCGCGAGATCGTGGTGGCGCTGCTGCTCAGCCCGGTGGCGTTCACGTTTCCCAGCCATGCCGAATGGGCGGCCGCCGTGCGGGTGCGCCAGGGCATTGTGCAGGCGGCACGCGACACCCGGCTCCACCCCGACCCGACCGGGCCGCGCCATCCGCCCGAAGATTGGCAGCTGCAAACGGGCCACCCCCCACTGCTGCGCCCCGAGCGCCCCCTGACGGCGGCCTTGCAGGCCCTGCTGCAACCCGCCCAGGGCCCGGGGTTTGCACTCTCGCCCTACCGCGCCTCGGAATACGTGCTGCTGCTGGGTCTGGCCGAGGAAACGCGCCGCCACCACCCGGCGTTGTACAGCCGCTTGCAGGCCCGCTTCCAGCACCGACCGGTGCGCGATTGCGAATTCCATCAGGCTCTGATGCGCCAGATCGGCAGCCCTGAAGCCCCCTTGCCCTCGGGCTTTGCGGTGCCGGGCGACCGCGTCTGGCTGCGCCCACCACCCAGCCCCGGGATGCTGGATACCCGGCGGCCCATCGGCGGACGCTGGGCCATCTACCTGGGCCAGGGCCAGTACCGCGAATTCGAAACACCGCCGGACCTCAGCCGCCAGCCCCCCTGGCACAGCCCGGAGCACACCGCTGCCTGGCTGCCCATGCGCGAATTTCCGCGCCTGCTGTGCCCGGGCAGCAGCGACATCCTGCTCTGACCCCACCTCGGACACCGCCTCCTTCGGGCTGGCACGGCAACTGCATGGCCGCCGGCATGGCCCAGCCCCCTGATCAGAACCCGCCCTCCGCCCGGATGCCGACCACCGACTGGCGCGCCCAGGAGCTGCTGCTGATGCACGAAGTGATGCGCCTGGTCGGCCGCAGCCTCAGCCCCGAGACCGTGTTGCGCGAGATGCTGCACTTGATGAGCGAACTGCTGGGCCTGAACCGGGGCCGCATCGTGCTGCGCGAGCCCGAGTCGGCCCAGGCCCGCATCCAGCATGCCTATGGCCTCACACGTGCCGAAGCCCAGCGCGGCCGATATGCGGTGGGCGAAGGCATCACCGGGCGCGTGCTGGCCACCGGGCAACCCGCCCTCGTGCAGGACATCGACAACGAGCCTTTGTTTCTGTTCCGCTCGGTACGCCGGGCCGAGCTGCCGCCCGAAACCGTCGCCTTCATCGCCCTGCCGATCACGGCCAAGGGCCAGACCCTGGGCGTGCTGGCCTGCCACCGCATCCGCAGCCGGCAGCGCCACCTGAACGACGACCTGGCGCTGCTGCGCGTGCTGGCCACCCTGGCCGGGCAACTGCTGCAGTTGCAGCAACTGGTGAGCGAGCAG
Organism: Curvibacter sp. GW821-FHT01G03; assembly: GCF_059422285.1. Lineage (NCBI taxonomy): Bacteria > Pseudomonadati > Pseudomonadota > Betaproteobacteria > Burkholderiales > Comamonadaceae > Curvibacter > Curvibacter sp. GW821-FHT01G03. The sequence goes on along the minus strand of NZ_JBWKWP010000014.1, from coordinate 82,797 downwards.
ACGAGCCAGCTTGAAGCCCGCAACACCCAGCTGGCACACGCCCTGCAAACCCATGCGGCACGCTATGGGCTGATCGGCAGTTCGCCCGCCCTGCTGCAGGCCCTGAGCGAGCTTGAGCAGGTCTCTCAGGCCAGCGTGAGCGTGCTGCTGCTGGGTGAATCGGGCACCGGCAAGGAGCTGTTCGCTCGCGCGGTGCACCTGGCCAGCGGGCGACGTGACCACCCTTTCATCAAGGTGAACTGTGCCGCCATCCCCGAGACGCTGTTCGAGTCCGAGCTGTTCGGGCACGAGAAGGGGGCCTTCACCGGCGCCGTGGCGGCCCGCCCGGGCTGGTTCGAGCAGGCCGACGGCGGCACCCTGTTTCTCGACGAGATCGGCGAGTTGCCCCTGGGCCTGCAATCCAAGCTGCTGCGCACGCTGCAAGAGGGCACGCTGGTGCGCCTGGGTGGGCGCCGCGAACAACGGGTGGACGTGCGCCTGGTCGCCGCCACCCACCGCGACCTGTCGGCCGATGTGCAGGCAGGCCGCTTCCGCCAGGACCTGTATTACCGGCTCAACGTGATCCCGATCCGCCTGCCTTCGCTGCGCGAGCGGCGCGAGGACATCCAGGCCCTGGCCCTGCATTTCGTGAGCCGGGCCAATCAGGCCCACCAGCGCAATGTGAACCTCACACCCGAGGCGCTGCAAGCCCTGACGCACCAGGATTGGCCCGGCAACATCCGCGAGCTGGGCAATTTCATCGAGCGCCTGGTCCTGTTGAGCGAGCACAGTGCCGTGACCCAGCCCCATTTGCTGCGCCTGCTGCGCCAAAGCCAGAACAGTGGCCAGGCCGGCGCCCCGCCGATGCGGGTCAGGCCGCCGGGCCCCGCGGGCTGGCCCGAGGCCGCCGCCGATGAGGCCTCACCCGCCCCGCTGGTGCGCGATTACCAGAGCGTGCACGCCCACCCGGTGGCCCAGTTGCAACAAGCCCTGCAACAACACCACGGCAACCAGTCCCGCGCGGCCCAGAGCCTGGGCCTGACCCTGCGCCAGTTTGCCTACCGTCTGCGCAAGGCCGGCCTGCGCTGAACAGGTCGACAAATTGTCGACATTGGGTCGACACAAGCGGCCTGGCCGATTCGCAATCGCCGTTCAATTCGCTCTCATATCCAGAGCAAACAATTCAATCAGGATATTGGTTTCAAGCGTTCTGATCGTGTCAAACCGGTCTTGGCACGTGGGTTGCAATGAAGCAGGCAGGCCGGGGCCGATGGCCCTGCCCCCACCCCATCAAGGACCCACCCCATGACCGACGCTTCCGCCCTCGCCACCCCCACCACCGTCAAGGCCTACCTGCGCCCCATCGACAGCGAGGGCCTGGCCGCCTTCGCCGCCAAGGGCCGGGCCAACCCCGCCAGCCGCGGCACCAACAAAGTCCACACGGTGATGGAGGGCCAGTACCGCTCGCTCAGCACCGTGGGCACGCACACCCCGGTGGTGGTGGACGAGCCCCTGCACCTGTTCGGCCAGGACACCGCCCCCGCGCCGGGTGAGATCGTGCTGTCGGGTCTGGGCGGCTGTCTGGCGGTGGGGATCACCGCCGTGGCCACCTGGAAGCAAATCAAGCTGAGCAAGCTGGAAGTGTTTCTGGAGGGCGACATCGGCAACCCGGCCGCCTGGGGCGCCGGTGGCGCGCTTGAGAAGACACCGCCTGAAATGGGCTTCCAGGCCATTCGCGTGAAGGTGGTGATCGAGGGCGACGCCCCACGCGAGGTGCTGGACGACATCGTGCAGCACGCCAACTTTTACTCGCCGGTGGCCAACACCTTGCGCAACCCGATCCCGTTCACCATCAGCCTGGCTGACTGACGGTTTGAACCGGCCCGCTCCGCAGCCCCTGCAGCCACCTCAAGGACTTGAGCATGAACCCCGCTGACCTGCCCCCCGAAATTCGAGCCGGCGACCTGCTGGCGGCCACCCGCGCCCTGGCCCAGGGCCCCCTGCGCGAGCAGGTGCAGGCCATTGATCGAGAGGGCCTGTACCCGCGCGACGTGCTGCGGGCCCTGGCCGCCGCTGGCGCCATGAGTGCCCACCTGGACAGCGAGCACGGGCCGGGCGACTACGCGCTGGCCATCCAGGCCATGGCCGAGGTGTCCCGGGTGTGCGGCGCCACCGGCTTCATGATGTGGTGCCAGGCGGTGGCCGGCCTGTACCTTCAACAGTCGGGCCAGCCCGCGCTGGGTGCCGAGGTGCTGGCCGCCCATGTGCGCGGTGAACGCCTGGGCGGCACCGCCCTGTCCAACCCCATGAAGAGCTTTGCGCAGATCGAAAGCCTGTTGCTCAAGGCGACCCCGGTGGCCGGCGGCTACCGGGTCAGTGGCACCCTGCCCTGGGTCAGCAACCTGGGGCCGGACCACTACTGCGGCGCCATTGCCGCCGTATCGCCCCAGGACGGCGCCGCCCCGACGCACGAGATCATGTTCCTGTTGCGCTGCGACGCGCCCGGGGTGGAGCTGCGCGAATGCCCCTCGTTCTCAGGCATGGAGGGCACGGCCACCTATGCCCTGCGCGTGAAAGACCTGTTCGTGGGTGAGGCCGAACTCATGGCCGATCCGGCACGCCCCTTCATTGCCCGCATCCGGGCCGCCTTCGTGATGCTGCAATGCGGCATGGCCGTGGGCATCACCCAGGGTGCCATCGACTCGATGTGGGCGGTGGAACCTCAGTTGGGCCACGTCAACCAGTACCTGGAAGACCGGCCCGACGCCTTGCAGGCCGAGCTCGACGAGCTGAGCGCGCGCGTCATGCAGCTGGCCCGCACCCCCTACAGCACCGACAAAGACTTCTTCATCGACGTGCTGGACGCCCGCGCCCACGGCGCAGAACTGTGCCTGCGTGCGGCCCAGTCGGCCCTGATGCACCAGGGCGCACGGGGCTACCTGATGAGCTCGGAGGTGCAACGCCGGGTGCGTGAATCGCACTTCGTGGCCATCGTCACGCCCGCCATCAAGCACTTGCGCAAGGAAATCGCTCGCCTGAGTGCCGAGGAGTTGCCCGCATGAACACCCCAACCCGCCAGCCCGATGCCCGCCCCAGCCCCGTGGGCCTGGCGGTCGACGCCCTGGCCCCGGCCTGGCAGACCTACATCTGCCACGCCTGCGGCTACCTGTACGACGAAGCCCTGGGCGACCCGGACAGCGGCCTGGCCCCGGGCACCCGCTTTGCCGACATCCCAGAGGACTGGGCCTGCCCCCTGTGCGGCGTGACCAAGAGCGACTTCTCGCCCTACACGCCCCCCGGCCCGGGCACCGATCGACAGCCCTTGCCCAACACCTCGGCGCCCCTGGTGCGTGTGCACCGGGGCGATGCGGGCGTTGTCATCGTGGGCGCTGGCAAGGCCGGCTGGCAACTGGCGGAAAGCCTGCGCCAGCACGATGCCGGGCTGCCCATCACCCTGGTCAGTGCCTGCAGCGGCGACCGCTACGACAAGCCGCTGCTCTCGGTGGCACTGGCACGCCACCTGGCCCCCGAGAGCCTGGTCAAGGAAAGCGGGGCCGAAGCGGCCCGGCGACTGAACCTGCGCCTGCTCCCGCACACCCACGCGGTGCGCGTCTGCGTCGAGACGCGACAACTGCGCACCACCCGGGGCAACCTGCCCTACCGTCAACTCGTGCTGGCCCATGGGGCCGAGGCCGCGCTGCCGGCGGGGCTGTCGCCCGGTCTGTGCTGGCGCATCAACCACCTGGCGGCCTACCAGCGCCTGCGCCAGGCCCTGGGCGACGGCCCGCGCGACGTGCTGGTGCTGGGCGCCGGGCTGATCGGTTGCGAACTGGCCAACGACCTGGCCCTGGGCGGCCACCGGGTGCGCCTGCTCGACGCGGCCCGCGAACCCCTGGCCCGCTGGCAGAGCCAGGCAGCCGGGGCCCAATTGCTGGCCGCCTGGAAGGGCCTGCCCATCACCTTCGAGGGTGCCCAGACCGTGGCCCAAGTGACCCGCTCGGCCACCAGCGGGCGCTACCAGGTGCACACCGCTGGCGGCCAGCACCACGAGGTGGACCAGGTGGTGGTGGCCGCAGGCCTGCAAACGCCCGGCCGGCTGGCACGCAGCGCCGGCTTGCATTGGCGCGACGGGATTGCAGTGGACCCGGCCACGCTGGCCACCAGCCAGCCCGGCATCCACGCCCTGGGCGACTGCATCACGGTCGACGGGGCGGCCAGCCGCTACATCGAACCGATCGCCCGCCAGGTCAGCACCTTGACGGCGGCCCTGCTGGGCCGGACGTCCGTGGGCTACGAAGCCCGGCCCGCGGTGGTGCGGGTCAAGACCAGCTCACAGCCGCTGACCCTGCACTGAACGCCCACCCGCTCGGGATTCGATCCAGATCAAGGAAAGGCCATGTGACATCGCCCGGTCACCCCGCTGTCAATTCACTTTCATGCGGGCCGGTCACGCTGCGGTCATTCCTTTTTCATGACCTAGGAGTTTGCCGTGCATGATTTCCTGCAGAAAGTCGACACCCTGCGCTGGGACGACCACCGTTATTACCACCGGTGCCGCATCAACCAGACGCTGCACCTGATCAGCGCGATCAGCTTTCTGTGCGCCTACGGCCTGCTGTTCGTCGACCCGGCGGCGGCCGCGATGGTGGGTTGGCTGGTCGGCATGGTGACGCGCCAATCGGGGCACATCTTCTTCGAGCCCCGCGGTTACGACACCGTGAACCAGGCCAGCGATGCCCACAAGGAAGCCATCAAGGTCGGCTACAACATGCGCCGCAAGGCCATCCTGATCGGGGTGTGGCTGGCGCTGCCGGTGCTGCTGGCCCTGCGGCCTGACCTGTTCGGGCTGATCCACCCGGGCGCTGGCCTGGCCGGCCATGCCCACGACGTGGGCCTGTTGTGGTTGGCCCTGGGGGTGACGGGGCTGCTGCTGCGCACGCTGCACCTGTTCGTGCTGCGCAGCCCGGCCTGGGGCCTGGCCTGGGCCTTCAAGATCATCACCGATCCGATCCACAACGTGCAGATCTACTGGCGCTCGCCCCTGGCCCTGCTGCGCGGCGAGCGGCTGGACCCGATGCAGTCATCGCGCCACTGAGCAGGCCTTCAGAACGTGTTGACGTTCTCAGGCCGGGGCGCCCAATGCACAGGCTGCTGCGGCGCTTCAGCCTGGCTGCGCGCCCGCAGCTGGCCACAGCCCCCCTCCACATCCTGCCCGGCCGACTGGCGCAGCTTGGTCAACACACCGCGCCGATGCAGGTGGCGGGCAATCTCGGCGGCACGCTCCCAGCTGGGGCGTTGAAAGGGCAGATCGGGCACGCTGTTGTAGGGGATCATGTTGAGCACGCCGTACTTGCCTTGCAGCAGGCGCACGATGCCATCGAGTTCTTCCTGGCTGTCGTTGACGCCGTCAATCAGTGTCCACTGGTACTGGATCGGGTAGCCGGTGGCGCGGGCATAGCGCTCACCCTGGTCCACCAGTTCATCGGGGCTGATGCGCGGGGCGCGCGGCAACAGTTGCTCGCGCAGCTCGGCGCGCGTGGTGTGCAAGGACAAGGCCAGCGCCGGCTTGACCCGCCCCTGGGGCAGGCGCTCGAACACCCGCGGGTCGCCCACGGTGGAGAACACCAGGTTCTTGTGGCCGATGTTGCCCACCGTGCCCAGCAGGTCGATGGCTTCGAGCACGTTGTCCAGGTTATGGGCGGGCTCGCCCATGCCCATGAACACCACTTTCTTGACCGGCCGCAGCGTGCGCGCCAGGGCGACCTGGGCCACGATCTCGGCGCTGCCCACCTGGCGCAGCAGGCCCTCGCGCCCGGTCATGCAGAACACGCAACCCACCGCACAGCCCACCTGGGTGGACACGCACAGGCCGTCGCGCGGCAACAGCACGCTCTCCACGGTCTGACCATCGGCCAGCGCCACCAGCAGGCGGGCCGAGCCGTCTTCGCCTGGGTGTTGCGAACGCAGCGTGGCCAGGCCGGCCAGCTCGGCGCTCAAGGCTGGCAGCAACTCACGCACCGTCGTCGGCATGAAGTCTTCCAGCCGCCGCCGGCCGCTGTCCTGCGGCTTGGCCTGGGCCCACAGGCGCAGCACCCGCTGCTCGTGGGCGGGGCCGGCGCCATGGGCGCGCAGTTGCTGGCGGATGGATTCGATGCGCATGGAGAAAACCGGGGCCTCAGAGGAAAACGGCCCCGAGCTTAACGCCTGCGCCCGCCCCGCGGGGCGCCTCAGTAGGTCTTGTAGGGCAGGAATTTGCCCGACAGCACCACGTTCACGCGGTCGCCCTTGGGGTCGGCCTGGCGCTGGATGTCCATGCTGAAGTCGATGGCGCTCATGATGCCGTCGCCGAACTCCTCATGGATCAGCTCCTTGATGGTGCTGCCGTAGACGCTCACGATCTCATACCAGCGGTAGATCAGCGGATCGGTGGGCACGGGGGTGGGCAGCGAGCCCTTGTAAGGCACCACGCACAGCCATTTCTGCTCGTCGGCGGTCAAGCCGAAGATCTTGCCCAGCACCTTGGCCTGCTCGGGTGTGGCGGTCATCTGGCCCAGGCACAGGGCGGTGGTCCACTCTTTGGACTGGCCCAGCTTCTTGGCCACGGCCTCCCACTTGATGCCTTTTTGCACCTTGGTGGTGATGATTTTTTCGGTGATGTCGTTGCGGTTCATGTTGGCTCCTTTGAAGAACACGGGGAAACAGGTTGGAAGTCCCGGGCCGAGCGCTGCCCCGCCGCGACCGGCAGGCCGCGGCTTGAAGCACCCGGTTCGGGGTGGAAGCTCAGTGCGCCCGGGCGCGGCTGACGAGGAAATCGACCACGTGGTTGCGCAGTTCGTAGTAGCCATCGAGGTGGTGCAGGCTGGCCCGGCTGCGCTCACGCGGCAAGGGGTTGACCACCACCTCGGCCAGCCCACCGGGGCGGTAGCCCTGGGGGGTGTCGTTGCCGTTGCTCATGAGCAGGATGCGGTCGGCCAGCAGAATGGCCTCGTCCACATCGTGGGTGATCATGAACACGGTCTGCTGGGTCTGGCGCACGATGCCCATCAGCTCGTCCTGGATGGTGCCGCGGGTCAGTGCATCCAGCGCCCCGAAGGGCTCGTCGAGCAGCAACATCTTGGGGCTGATGCTGAAGGCCCGGGCAATGCCCACGCGCTGCTTCATGCCCCCCGACAGGGCCGAGGGTTTCTTGTCGATGGCCGCGCTCAGGCCCACCATCTCGACGAACTTCTCGAGGTGCACGTTGACCTTGGCGGCATTCCACTCGGGCCAGCGCGACTTGACCGCGAAGGCGATGTTCTGGCGCACGGTGAGCCAGGGCATCAGGGCATGGCTCTGGAACACCACGCCCCGCTCCAGGCTGGGGCCGGCGATCTCGCGCCCGTCCATGTAGGCATAGCCCGAGCTGGCTTGGTCCAGGCCGGCCAGCACGTTCAGGATGGTGGTCTTGCCACAACCCGAATGGCCGATGATGCAGACGAACTCTCCCCGCGCCAGCGAGAAGGACACGTCCGAGAACACCGGGCGGGCCGGATCGTAGGCCTTGCTCAATGCTTCGACTTTCAGAAATCCATCCACCTTGGGGTTCCTTTCTTCTGCTTGGGGCCTGGCCAGCCCCGCCCGAGCGACACGGCTGCCGAGATCACTCCACATAGGTCACCGCCTTCTGCAGCCGGCCAAAGGCCAGGTCCAGCAGCATGCCCACGACACCGATGACGAGCACGGCGAAGATCACACTGGTGAGCGACAGGTTGTTCCACTCGTTCCAGACGAAGTAGCCGATGCCGGTGCCGCCCACCAGCATCTCGGCCGCCACGATCACCAGCCAGGCGATGCCCATGCTGATGCGCATGCCGGTGAGGATGGTGGGGGCCGCAGCCGGCAGGATCACCAGCAGGGCCCGGCGCAGCGGGTTGACCTCCAGGGTGGCCGACACGTTGAGCCATTCGCGCTTGACCGAAGCCACGCCGAAGGCGGTGTTGACCAGCATGGGCCAGATCGAGCAGATGAAGATCACGAAGATGCCCGAGATCGACGAGTCCTTGATGGTGTAGAGCGCCAGCGGCATCCAGGCCAGCGGGCTGATGGGCTTGAGCACCTGGATGAAGGGGTCAAAGGCCCGGCGCAGCAGGGGCGACATGCCGATCACGAAGCCCAGCGGGATGGCCACCAGGCAAGCCAGGCCAAAACCCAGGCCGACCCGCGCCAGCGAGTAGGCCAGCTGGATGCCGATGCCCTTGTCGTTGGGACCCTTGTCGTAGAACGGGTCACGCAGGTGCTGCCAGGCCGCGGTGGCGGTCTGCAACGGGGTCGGAAAGCCCCCCGACTTGGCGCTGCCGCCGGCTTCGGCCGGGGCTGCGGCCGCCGGGTCCTTGCCCATCATCTTGAGGTACTCGATCTGTTCGGCGCTCAAGGCCTTGGTCGGTGCCGCCGCCGGCGCATCGGGCAGGGTGGCGGTGCGCCACACCGCCAGCAGGACCAGCAGCATCAGCACCGACAGCACGCCGGCGCGGAAGCCCAGGGATTTGAAGGGGCTCATGGCTCAGGTCCCCTTGCTGATGGCAAAGCTCTTGGCATAGGCCTCGGCCTTGGCCGCGTCGAACTCTTTGCCCATGATGTTGAACTTGGGGTAGGCGCCGCCTTCGGGCACCTTCTGATCCAGGGCCTTCATCTGCTTTTTGGCATCGGTCAGCAGGAACACCTTCTCGGCGATCTGCTTGTAGTTGACCGCCCCCTTGATGTAGCCCCAGCGCTGCATCTGGGTCAGCATCCAGACGGCCATGCTCTGCCAGGGCATGGGGTCGAAGTCGGCCCGGTCGGGCACGTTGCGGATGTTGCCCAGGCCGTCAGCAAATTTGCCGGTCAGCACCTGCTGCAGCACCACCTCGGGTTGGTTCAGGTAGGCCTGCGGGGCAATCACCTTGGCGATCAGTTCGCGGTTCTTGGGGTCGCGGGCCATGGCCGCCGAAGTCAGCACCGCACGGTACAGGGCGGCGAAGGTGTTCGGGTTCTTCTGGATGAACTCGGCACTGGTGCCGAAGGCACAGCAGGGGTGGCCGTTCCACAGGTCCTTGGTCAGCAGGTGGATGAAGCCGGCCTCTTCGTACACGGCGCGCTGGTTGAAGGGGTCCGGGCCCAGAAAGCCATCGATGTTGCCGGCCCGCAGGTTGGCCACCATCTCGGCCGGCGGCACCACGCGCAGTTGCACGTCCGTGTCGGGGTTGAGGCCGGCCTCGGCCAAGTAGTAGCGCAGCAGGAAGTTGTGCATGCTGAACTCGAAAGGAATGGCGAACTTGAAGCCCTTCCAGTTCTTCGGGTCGCGGTTGTCCTTGTGCTTCAGGGCCAGGGTGATGGCCTGGCCATTGATGTTCTGGATGGTGGCCACGTTCATGGGGGTGGCGTTGGAGCCCAGGCCCAGCGACATGGCCAGCGGCATGGGGCTGAGGAAGTGGGTGGCGTCGTATTCCTTGTTGATGATCTTGTCGCGGATCAGCGCCCAGCCCGCGGTCTTGGTGACCTCCACATTCAGACCCTGCTGTTTGTAGAAGCCCAGGGGGTGGGCCATGATCAGCGGGGTAGCGCAGGTGATCGGGATGAAGCCGATCTTCAGGTCTTTCTTTTCGAGGTTGGTGCCGCCCTTGCCGGCCTCCTGGGCCATGGCCTGCAGGCTGGCCACAGGCAGCACGCTGCTGATGGCGGCCATGGCCGTGCCCTTGCCCACCGCGCGCAGGAAGCGGCGCCGCAAGGCATCCTGCGGAAACAAGGCCTTGACCAGGGTGGCTTCGATGAACTCGTTGCTGTAGGCCTCGAACTCGCTGCTCAGGCTGCGCTGGCGCAGTGTGGCGGCGGCCGCTTCGGCAGTGACTTCTGCTTGATGGTCGGCCACCGTGTGCTCACGCCCGCAGCTGCACTTGAGCATCAGGGGGCGGTCGGCATCGTAGGGCGAAAAGAACTCGGACATGGCACACCTCGTTGATCAGGATGTGATGCGCTACGCAAAGCGCGGGCCAAGTTGCCGCCCAAGTGGCGCGTTGACGGGGATCCACTGCATTTCGTGCCCGGCATGTCGACACCCTGTAGGGCCAGCCCTACAAATCAATTGCAGCCAACGGCTTTTCAGGCTCCAGAAGCGCTGCGCGCCAGCAAGGCCAGCTCGACATCGTTGCGGGCCCCGGTCTTTTCGAGGATGCGGGCCCGGTAGGTGCTCACGGTGTTGGGCGCCAGCTTGAGCTGTGCACCAATTTCGCTCACCGAATGCCCGCTGGTGAGCAGGCGGAACACCTGGTGCTCGCGGTGCGACAGGGCATCGATGGCGGCCATGACCGCGGCCGGCGTGCTGGGCGCCAGGGTGGTGCGTGACAGGGCACCGGCCAGGGCTTCGGCCGTGGCCTCGCTGAGGTAACGGCCACCGGCGGCCACCTTGCGCACCGCGACCACCATGTCGTCGGGGTCGGCGCTCTTGTTGAGGTAGCCAGCCGCCCCCAGCTTGATGCAGCGCACGGCGTACTGTTTCTCGGGGTAGGTGCTGAGCATCAGCACCGGCAAGGCGGGCCATTGGCGGCGCAATTGCTGCAGCACCTCCAGCCCGTCCAACCCGGGCATGGCGATGTCCAGCAGCACCAGGTCCAGCCCGGCCGGGCCCTGCAGGGCCTCGATCTGGGTCAGGGCCTCGGGGCCGGTGGCGGCCTCGGCCAGCACCGTGATCTCGGGCTGACCATTGGCCGGATCGCCGAGCACCTGCTTGAGCCCCTGGCGCACGATCAGGTGGTCATCGGCCAGCAACAAGCGGATCGGGGCGGGGGCGGTCGCAGCCAGGTTCATGGGGTCTCCAGCGGAATCTGCAAGTGAAAACACGAGCCTTCGCCCGGTGCGCTCTGGATCAACAGCAGGCCGCCCAGGTGGCGCGCCCGCTCGCGCATGCCCATGACGCCGTAGGCAGTGGGCGCCTCCAGGGCCTGCGGGCTGGCGCCCACGCCGTTGTCCTGCACGCGCAGGTGCAGCTGGGCATCGCGCTGCTCGATCAGGATGTCGATCGCGCTGGCATGGGCATGGCGGCCCACGTTGCTCAGCATCTCCTGGAAGATGCGGAACACCGCCATCGCGGCCGGCTCAGGCAGGCTCAGCGTTTCGGGCACGCTCATGCACCACTCCAGCGCCAGCTCGGCCGATTGGGCGAACTCGTGGGCCTGCCATTCCAGCGCCGCCCACAGGCCCTGGTGGTCCAGGATGCTGGGGCGCAGGTCGGTGATGATGCGACCCACGTTGTCGACGGCGTTCTCGATCAGGCGGCTCATGTTCTGGCATTTGCAGCGCATCTGGCCGCGCATGTCCTGCGCCGCCTCGGGCTCGCGGGCCGCCTGCTCACCCAGGCGCTTGTGCAGCCAGTTGACGTCCATCTTCAGGGCCACCAGCAGGCTGCCCAGTTCGTCGTGCACCTCGCGGGCGATTCGGGTGCGCTCGTCCTCCCGCACGCGCTCGGAGTAGGCCGAGAGTTCGCGCAGGCGCACCAGGGCGTCGCTGAGCGCCAGGGTGCGCTGTTGCACGCGCTGCTCCAGCACATCGTTGCTGCGCTGCAGGGCGTCGTGGGCACGCTGCAAGGCCTGGGCCGCACGGCGCCGCTCGGTGATGTCGACAAAGGTGATGACCGCACCGCGCACCTCGGTCCCGTCAAGGATGGGCTGGCTGGAGTACTCGACCGGGAAACTGCTGCCGTCGCGTCGCCAGAACACCTCGGAGTCGATGCGGCAGGGCAAGCCCTGGCGGAAGGCGTTGAAGATCGGGCAGTCGCGGTCCGGGTAGGGCCGGCCATCGGCATGGCTGTGGTGGGTCAGCGCATGCATGTTGCGCCCCAGCAGTTCGGCGGGCTCGTAGCCGATCAGGCTGGCCCCGGGCCGGTTGATGAAGACACAATCGCCCTGCAGGTCAATGCCGAACATGCCCTCGTCGGTCGAATCGAGCAGCAGGCTCAGGCGCTGCTGCCACAAGGCATCGGTACCGGGGGGGATGTTGAAGCGGGCGACCATGCCCCGGCATCAAGCAACGCCTGTGCCAGTTTGGTGCATGGCCGCTTGACCTCTTGCCTGCTCAGAGGCCCAGCTCGCTCAGGCCCGGGTGATCGTCAGGCCGGCGGCCCAGTGGCCAGTGGAACAGGCGTTGGTCCGCCCGGATCGGCATGTCGTTGATGCTGGCAAAGCGCCGCTGCATCAGGCCCTGGGGGTTGAACTCCCAGTTTTCATTGCCGTAGCTGCGGTACCACTGGCCGGAATCGTCATGCCACTCGTAGGCAAAGCGCACGGCCAGGCGCTCGCCGGTGAACGCCCACAGCTCCTTGATCAGGCGGTAGTCCAACTCGCGAGCCCACTTGCGCTCAAGGAGCTGGCGGGCCTGCTCACGCCCGACCGGAAACTCGGCCCGGTTGCGCCACACCGTGTCCTCGGTGTAGACCTGGGCCACGCGGGCCGGGTCGCGGGAGTTCCAGGCATCTTCGGCCAGGCGGACTTTTTGCACCGCCGTCTCGGCGGTGAAGGGGGGCAGCGGGGGCTTGGTTTCCATGAAAGGGCTCCGTCAAAGGAAGGTTGGGGCAGAAAATCCTGCATGTAGACAGATCTGTCTACCCGCAACTCTAATCCATGTAGACAGACCTGTCTACAATCATCGACATGACAGAAGATTCTTTTTCAGCGCCCTTCGTGCTCGACCCCAGCTTGCCGGCCCGCGAGCGCATTCTGCTGGCCGCCCATGAGCTGTTCTACCGCGACGGCCTGCGCGCCACCGGGGTGGACCGGGTGATTGCGGCGGCGGGGGTCACCAAGGTCACGTTCTACCGGCACTTTCCGGCCAAGGACGAACTGATCCGCGCCTTTCTGGCCTATCGCCACGAACGCTGGATGGGCTGGTTCCAGGCCGCCCTGGCGAGACACCGGGAGGCTCAGAGCCCGGCAGAACGCCTTCGCCACCCCCTGCACCCCCTGGCAGCGGCCCTGGGCGAATGGCTGCGCGAGCCAGGCTTCCGGGGTTGTGCCTTCATCAATGCGGTGGCGGAACTGGGTGGGGGGCTGGGCGATGCGCTGGCCATCTCGGCCGCCCACAAGCAGGACATGGTGGGCGCGATTGAAACCTTGCTGGTCGGGCGCCCCGACGCCCGCGCCCTGGCCGAGGCGGCCGGCCTGGCGGCGGATGGGGCCATCGTGCGCGCCCAGACCGGCGGTGTGGCCGTGGAACAGGCGCTGGCGGGGCTGGAGCGCTTGCTGGCAGCCCTCACCCCAAGCTGAAGCGCAGGCCGGTCGCTCAGCGCTGGGGCATGTCCTTGGCGCCGTAACCCAGGCTGACCGTGGCGTCGTCGGGGATGGGGGGCATGGTGGCCTCCCAGGCCGTCCAGGCGGCACGCAGTTCGGCCAGGCGTTCGGGCTGGCGGCTGGCATGGTTGGCGCGTTCGCGCTCATCGGCCGGGATGTTGAACAGGTAGTCGTGCCCATCCACGCGCAGGTACTTCCAGTCGCCCAGGCGGGCGGCCCGCTGGCCGCGGTGGTTCATGCGCCAGAACATGGGCCGCTCGAAGGCCGGGGCCTCCTCGCGCAACACGGGCAACAGAGAAACCCCATCGAGCGGGTAATCCGGGTGCGCCGCCACGCCAGCCGCAGCCAGCATGGTGGCCGACCAGTCCATGGTCAGGCAATGCTGATCGCTGACGCGCCCCGGGGCGATGGCTGCAGGCCAGTGGGCGATCCAGGGCACACGGATGCCGCCCTCGGTGAGGTCCATCTTGCCGCCCACCAAGGGCCAGTTGTCCGAGAAGCGCTCGCCGCCGTTGTCGCTGGTGAAGACCACCAGGGTGTTGTCCGCCAACCCCTGCGCGCGCAGCGCGGCCATCACGCGGCCGATGCCCTCGTCCATGTGGTGGATCATGCGGCGGTAGGTATGGATGTTGCCGCCATGCAGGTGGAACAGGTTGTCCTTGACCTCTTGCGCCAGGGCCTCGTCGTCGCGGGTCTCCCAGGGCCAGTGCGGCGCCGTGTAATGCAGGCTCAGGAAAAACGGCTGGCCGGCCTGGGCTGCCGGGGCTATGCGGTTCACCCAGTCCACCGCCCGGTCAGACAGCAGATCGGTCAGGTAACCCTCTTGCTGGTGCTCCTCTTCGCCGAACCACAGATCGTGGGTGCCGCGCGAATCGCAGTGGGTGAAATAGTCGACGCCGCCCGACATGGGCCCGAAGAACTCGTCGTAACCCGAACGCAAAGGGCCGAATGCGGGTGGATAGCCCAGATGCCACTTGCCGATCAGCGCGGTGTTGTAGCCGCTGGCCTTGAGCAGAGAGGGCAGCGTGGGGTGCTCGGTGGGCAGGCCCAGGGTGGTGCTGCCGCGGCTCTTGCTGTTGATGGGCTCTTCGGCGGCGCCGCGCAGCCGGTACTGGTAGCGCGCCGTGATCATGGCAAAGCGCGTGGGCGAGCACACCGGCGAGTTCGAGTAGCCCTGGGTGAAGCGCAGGCCCTGCTCGGCCAGGCTGTCGAGCACCGGCGAGACGGGCTCACGGCCGCCATAGCAGCCGAGGTCGGCGTAGCCGAGGTCGTCGGCCACGATGAAGATGATGTTGGGGCGTTGGGAGCTCATTCGACGGTCATTCCGGTGGATTGGATGATGCGGGCATAGCGCGCCGACTGGCGCATCAGGCGATCGCGCAAGGCGTCACCGCTGTCTTTCTCGGCTTGCAGATCCAGCTGTTGCATGCGGGCTTTCGTCTCGGGGCGGCCCATGGCCTCGACCCAGCCCGCCTGCAGCGCCTGCAAGGCATCTGCCGGCGTGGCGGCCGGCACCAGGGTCAGGTAAAGCACCTCCTGCTCCAGGCCCGGCAAGCCGAGCTCGGCCACAGTGGGCACCTCGGGGGCAAGGGCAGAGCGTTGGCGACTGGTGACGGCCAGCGGTGTGATTTTGCCCGCTTTCACATAAGGCAGCATGCCTGGAGTGGCCAGCACGCCCGCATCCACCTCGCCGGCAAGCACAGCAGTCACCGCAGGCGAATTGCCCTTGTAGGGGATGTGCTGGATCTTCATGCCGGTGGCTTCGCTCATCACCGAAACCGCCAAGTGCCCCGGGCTACCGCTGCCGCCCGAGCTGAAGTTGAGCGTGCGCTTCTTTCCCTGCGCCACCAGTTCGGCCAGGCTCTTGATGCCGGTGCCCGGGTGCACCCCGATCAACAGGCCCGATGAGGCCAGGGTGAGCAAGGGCTTGAAATCAGCCAGTTTGACCGGCATGGACTTGTAGATGTGCGGGTTGACGGTGAACAGGCTGTCAATGCAAACCAGCACCGTGTGCCCATCAGCAGGGCTTTTGGCCACCACGTCGGCGCCCAGATTGCCGCCCGCCCCAGGCCGGTTGTCCACGATCACGGGCTGGCCAAAGCGCTGCTGCAGCACATCTGCCGCACCCCGCGCCAGGATGTCGGAAGGACCACCTGCCGGAAAGTTGTTGACCAGTTTGATGGCACGGTTTGGAAAAGCTTGCGCTTGGGCGCCTCCCCAGGCCAGCCCGCTCAGGGCCAGATACTGGCGGCGATTCAGAACGGATCGAGACAAGGTGCAAGGTGAGGGCGACATGACAGAACTGGGCTGGAACAACTTCACGGGGTGTGAAACCACATGCAGAGACTGTAGGGTGCAGCCCATCAGTTGTTGAAATCAATCCATGCCCCGGAAAACCCTGAGGTCCATAAATCCAGCGTCACGCCGCTCTCGAAGACCTCTTTCAAAAACAATTAAGCTATTGATTTATATAAGATTTCGGTATATTTTCAAATTTTCTGATTTTTAACCGAAATGCGCGAACTCAATGCTTCTCAGGCACGCCAGTACATCGACGCGCTGGCCGTTTTCGAGGCGCATGAAGAAGCACGGTCACAAGCAGACCAGTTGCGCGGCGGGATGTACTGGCACAAAGGCCCAGCCAGGGCGCCCGAGTCGAGCTATCTGGTTCGCACGCAGACCGGCGGAGGCGAGAAAAGCCTGGGTCCACGCAATGCAGAGACGGAGCAGATCTATCGGCAGTTTCAGGACCGAAAGGCGGCATCCACCGCGCGCCTGAGCGCCCTGAAGACCAAGTTGACCGAACAGCAACGGCTAAACCGGGCCTTGCGTGTGGGGCGGGTAGACCCCCTGGTGGTGGCGGTGCTGGACCGACTGGCCCACACCCATTTGCACGACTTTTTCAGGGTGGTGGGTACCCATGCGCTGTATGCCTATGAAGCCGCGGCGGGTGTGATGGTGGACAGCGACGCCGTGGCCACGCGCGACATCGATTTGCTGTGGGATGTGCGGCGACGCCTGCGGTTTGCCACCGCCCTGGCCCGGGTAGACAGCTCCATGCTGGGCGTGCTGCAAAAGGTGGACCCCAGCTTCCAAATCCGGAGCCTGCAGCGCTACACCGCCGTGAACCAAGATGGCTTCGAGGTGGACATCCTGCGTCGCATGCAGGCCGGAGACGACCCCCACCCACTGCGATTGAGCGACGACGAGGACGATTTCTGGGTCACACAGGCTCGACGCGCTCAGGTGCTGATGGACAGCCCGCCTTTTTCAGCCGTCATCGTGGCCAGCAACGGGCGGATGGCCCGCATGAACACCATGCACCCGGCCACCTTCATCCAGTTCAAGCGCTGGATGAGCGAACTGCCCGAACGAGACCCCCTCAAACGCCGCCGGGATGCCTTGCAGGCCACCGTGACAGCCACACTGCTGCAGCACTACCTGCCCCACCTCGCTACGCTGAACGCACCATGATCCATCCCCCCTCCCGCCTGCGCCAGCCCCAGGCCATCGACGACATGTTGCTGTTTCGCCTGAGCCGCTTGTTGGCGGTCGGGGGCGCGGCGGTGGTGCGACTGTGCGAAGGGCGCTATGGCATCACCCGGCGCGAATGGTCGGTCTTGTCGCTGCTGTGGCAGCAGCAGGGCCTGGGCCCGTCCGAACTGGCGGATCGGGTGCAACTCG
Organism: Curvibacter sp. GW821-FHT01G03; assembly: GCF_059422285.1. NCBI lineage: Bacteria > Pseudomonadati > Pseudomonadota > Betaproteobacteria > Burkholderiales > Comamonadaceae > Curvibacter > Curvibacter sp. GW821-FHT01G03. The sequence continues at coordinate 65,842 of NZ_JBWKWP010000014.1, read as the reverse complement.
ACCGGGCGCGCACCTCCAAGGCGCTGGGGCAGTTGCTGGCCAAGCAACTGGTGCGGCGCGAGCCCCGCCCCGGCGACCACCGCCGCGCCCTGCTCTGGCTGACGCCTGCAGGCGAGGCCCTGGTGACGGAACTGATGCCCCAGGTGCGCCTGCTCAACACCCAGTTGCTGCAGGTGCTGAGCACGCCCGAGGTCGATGCCCTGGATCAGGCCTTGGCCCGCCTGCAGCAGCAAGCCCTGGTGCTGAACCAGGCCCAGGAACCCGACAGCCCCAAGGCCGCCCGGCACCTGGGCCGGCGACGTCCCCCGGGCTGACGCCCACCCCTGACTTCGCAAAATGCGAACAGGGCTTGCGGCAACAGAAATGGACAGGCGGGCGCGGACAGCGGCAAACTGCCCGCCATGACAAGCCCCTCTGAATTCCTCCCGGCCACCGGCCCGCTCGCCGGCTTGAAGGTGCTGGAGCTGGGCCAGTTGATCGCCGGCCCGTTTGCGGCCAAGACACTGGCCGACTTCGGCGCCGACGTGGTGAAGATCGAACCCCTGGGCAGCGGCGATCCGCTGCGCAAATGGCGTCTGCTCAAGGACGGCACCTCGGTGTGGTGGCAGGTGCAGTCGCGCAACAAGCGCTCGCTGGCCCTTGATCTGAAAGCGGCCGAGGCCCAAGCCATCGTGCGCCAACTGGCCACCGAGGCCGATGTGCTGATCGAGAACTTCCGCCCCGGCGCCATGGAAGGCTGGGGCCTGGGGCCGGACGAGTTGCTGGCCTTGAACCCGCGTCTGGTGATGCTGCGCATCAGCGGCTACGGCCAGACCGGCCCCTACCGTGACAAGCCCGGCTTCGGCGTGGTGGCCGAGGCCATGAGCGGGCTGCGCCACCTCACCGCCGAACCCGGCCGCGTGCCGGTGCGCGTGGGGGTGTCGATCGGCGACACGCTGGCCTCGCTGCATGGCGTGATCGGCATCCTGATGGCCTTGCAGGAACGCCACCGCAGCGGACAGGGCCAGGTGATCGACGTGGCCCTGTATGAGGCGGTGTTCAACTGCATGGAAAGCCTGCTGCCCGAGTACAGCGCCTTTGGTGCGGTGCGGGGCCCGGCCGGCAGCGCCCTGCCGGGCATCGCCCCCAGCAATGCCTACCGTTGCGCCGACGGGGGCTACGCCCTGATCGCGGGCAATGGCGACAGCATCTTCAAGCGCCTGATGCACGAGATGGGGCGTGACGACCTGGGCCAGGACGCGGCCCTGGGCGACAACGCCGGCAGAGTGGCCCGGGTGGCCGAGATCGACGCGGCCATCGGCACCTGGACGGCGAAGCTGACGGTGGACGAGGTGCTGGCCGCACTCGACCGGGCCTCGGTGCCGGCGGGCCGCATCTACACGGTGGCCGACATCGCCGCCGACCCGCATTACCAGGCCCGCGGCATGATCGAACAGGTGCAGATGGACGACGGCAGCACACTGGCCGTGCCCGGCATCATCCCCAAACTGTCGCGCACCCCCGGCGGACACCGCCGCAACGCACCGCTGGGCATCGGGCAGGACACCGACGCCGTGCTGCGCGACATCGGCCTGAGCGCCGATCAGATCCAGGCCCTGAAAGACCGGGGCATCGTGGCAGGAGACCCCGCATGACACACCCGGTGACACGCCCCATGACACGCATCCATTTCAACGAGGTCGCCACGCGTGACGGCTTTCAGATCGAGCCCGAATTCATCCCCACCGACACCAAGGTGGCGCTGGTGGACGCGCTCAGCGAGTGTGGCTACGCCAAGATCGAGGTGACCTCGTTCACCTCGCCCAAGGCGATCCCGATGCTGCGCGACGCCGAAGAGGTGATGGGCCGCATCCGCCGGGCTCCTGGGGTGGAATACACCGTGCTGGTGCCCAACTTGCGCGGGGCCGAACGTGCCCTGGAATCGCGGGCCGACGAGCTGAACCTGGTGATGTCGACCTCGGAGACGCACAACCTGGCCAACCTGCGCATGCCGCGCGAGCACAGCCTGGCCGCGCTGACCGAGGTGGTGCGGCGGGTGGACGGGCGCACGCCGATCAATGTCTCGTTGTCGACCTGCTTCGGCTGCCCCATGGAGGGCGAGGTGCCGCTGGCCGAGGTGCTGCGCTTTGCCGATCGGTTTGCCGATCTGGGGGTGCGTGGCCTGACGATCTGCGATACCACCGGCATGGCGCACCCAGCCCAGGTGAAGGCGGTGTGCGAGGCCCTGCAGGCGCGCTTTGCGGATCTGCAGCTGACGCTTCACTTTCACAACACCCGCGGCATGGGCCTGGCCAATGTGCTGGCCGCCGTGCAAAGCGGCATCACCCGCTTTGATGGCTCGCTGGGCGGCCTGGGCGGCTGCCCCTATGCCCCGGGTGCCAGCGGCAACATCAGCAGCGAAGACGCCATCCACATGCTGGACGCCATGGGCTACGACACCGGCATCGACCTGCCACGCCTGCTGGCCGTGGCGCGCCAGATGCCCACCATCGTGGGCCACGAGGTGCCGGGCCAGGTGGCCAAGGCCGGCCGCATCGCCGACCTGCACCCTGCCCCGATATGAGTGGCCCCCACGCTCCCTCACTTCGTGTGGTCGCTGCCCCCCGAGGGGGCCCCTGCCGCCTTGGGGCGGCCCGGCGGCGGCAGACGCACCAACTTGACTTCAACCTGTGACTGAAGAGGACAGCATGATCGACCACCTGGACCACCTGGTGCTGACCACCCACGACGAGGCCGCCTGCATCGACTTCTACACCCGGGTGCTGGGCATGCAACTGGAGAGCTTCATCGGCGGCACCCCACCGGTCGAACGCAAGGCCTTCAAGTTTGGCCTGCAGAAGATCAACCTGCATGTGCGGGGCCGCGAATTCGAGCCCAAGGCCCACCTGCCGGTGCCCGGGGCGCTGGACCTGTGTTTCATCGCCACCATGCCGCTGAGCCAGGTGATCGAGCGGCTGGAAGCTGCCCGCTGGCCCATCATCGAAGGCCCGGTGATGCGCACCGGTGCCACGCAGAAGATCCGCTCGGTCTATGTGCGCGACCCGGACCTGAACCTGATCGAGATTTCCGAACTGGCCTGAAGAGCCAGGCCTCGACCCCCCAATTACAACGGAGACAACACCATGCAACGACGTCAGCTTCTGGGGCAGCTCGCCTCACTCGCGGCTGTATCGGGCTTGGGCCGAGAGGCCTGGGCCCAGGGCAAATTCCCGCAACGCCCCATCACCCTGGTGGTGCCCACCGCCCCCGGCGGCACCACCGACTTCACGGCGAGGCTGATCACCGAACCCCTGGGTCGGGCGCTGGGCCAACCCGTGATCGTGGACAACAAGCCCGGCGCCTCGGGCAACATCGGCAACCAGATCGTGGCACGGGCCAAACCCGATGGTTACACCCTGCTGGTGTCGTACAGCGGCTACCACGTGGGCAACCCCCACCTGTTCAAGCAGGCGGGCTGGGACCCGATCAAGGATTTCACCCCCGTGGCGATGATGACCCGCGCACCCCAGGTGATCGCCATCAACCCCAAGCTGCCGGTGAACAACCTCAAGGAACTGATCGCCTACGCCAAGGCCAACCCGGGCAAGCTGAACTTTGCGTCCTCGGGCAACGGCTCGATCCAGCACATTGCGGGCGAGTTGTTCAAGCAGCTCACCGGCACCTTCATCACCCACATTCCCTACCGGGGCTCGGGCCCCGCGGTACAAGACCTGATGGCCGGCCAGGTGGACATCTTCATCACCACCCCCGCCGGCGTGGTGAGCCAGATCCAGGGGGGCCGCCTGAAGGGTGTGGGCGTGACCAGCAAGAAGCGCCTGAGCTCGCTGCCCGATGTGCCCACCACCATCGAGGGCGGGCTGCCGGGCTATGAGCTGGACTCCTGGTTTGCGCTGTACGCCCCCGCCAACACGCCGTCCGACGTGGTGCAGACCTTGAACACCGAGATCAACCGCATCCTGGCCAGCGGCGACACCCGCAAGAAGGCCGAAGAATCCGGCACCGATGTCGAACAGATGAGCCCCCGTCAATTGGCCGAGTTCACCCAATCCGAACTCAAGCGCTGGGGCCAGATCATCCAGACCGCCCACATCACGCTCGAATGAGCCCGCCCCGGCCCCCTGCCGGGCCATGGCTTAAAGTCCAGGCCAGTGGCCCGCCCCGGGCCGCCCCAGCCGGAGCACCTCCATGAGTTTCGAGATCCGTCAGGACGACCTCAGCGGCCCCGAGATCCAGGCCTTGCTGCGCGAGCACCTGGCCGGCATGCAGGCCGACACCCCACCCGAGAGCGTGCACGCGCTGCCGCTGGCGGCGCTGCGCCAACCCGGCATCACGCTGTGGTCGGTCTGGCGCGGTGACCGCCTGTGCGGTTGCGGCGCGCTCAAGACGCTGGATGCCCGGCATGGCGAGCTCAAGTCGATGCGCACCCACGGCGCGTTCTTGCGCCAGGGCGTGGGTCAGGCCGTACTCGACCACATCCTGGCGCAGGGTCGGGCACGTGGCCTGCTGCGCCTGAGCCTGGAGACCGGCACCGCACCCTCGTTCGCGCCGGCCCATGCGCTGTACCGGCGCAACGGCTTTCTGCCCTGCGGGCCATTTGCAGACTACCGCTCCGACCCGCACAGCCTGTTCATGAGCCGGCACCTGTGAGGTACGGGTGCCAAAGCGGCGCTCAGGCGATGGTGATCGTCATGTTGGCGCTGTAGCCAGCACTGATGTCACCGCTCAACGTGAGCATCTCGGTGCTGGTGCCGTCACTGAACACGTTGTCGGCCGAGAAACTGGTGATCGACGTGTTCTGCCCCTTGGTGTAGAGCGCGCTGTTGTACACCGCCGTGGTGATGGTCTGCGGAAAGGCCAACTGGGTGGTGGCCGTGGCCGAAACCGCCAGGTTGTCGTTGAGGTACACCTGCACGTGGATGTGGGTGATGCGGCCCGCATACCAACCGGGGTAGATCGTGGTGAAAGTAACCTGTCCGTTGCTGTCGGTCACCTGGATGCCGCGCAGATAGGTCAGGCCACTCTGACCTGCGTTGGTGCTGGTGCTGTAGCCCGAATACAGCCCATCCTTGTCGCAATGCCAGATGTAGATGCCCGCACCGCTGATGGGTGCACAGCTGCTGCCTGCGCTCAACACCGTGAGGGTGAGCGTCAACGGGATGCCGGTCTTGCTTTCGCGGATGTCGCTGCGCGCGATGGCCGAATTGGTCAGGATGGCGTACAGCGGGTAAGGACCATCGGTTTCGGTAGCGGTCAGCGTGCAACTGCCGGCCGCCGAGCGGGTGACCGTCACGGTGTAGGTCTGGGTGCTGACGCCATCGGCCGCCGTCACCAGCACCGTGATGGTATTGCTGCCCACCGAGAGTGCCACGCTGCTGGAGGCCGCGCCACTGCTGGTCGTGCTGCCGTTGACCTTGAGCGTGCCCGCCCCCGCCAGCGTGGCGCTGACCGTGAGGCTGCTCACGCTGTTGGCCACGGTGGCCGTGTACGCCGTGGTGGCACTGGCAAAGGCCGGCGACAGGCTGCCCGCAGACAGGGTGAGCGCGCTGAGCGTCGCATCGGACGACAAAGTGGCCGCCGCACGGGTCACCACCACCGTGTAGGTCTTGGTGGTGCTGCCATCGCTGGCGGTGACCACCACCGTCACGGTGTTGGTGCCCACGCTGAGATTGATCGCGGCCGAAGCGCTGCCGCTGGCCACCGTGCTGCCGTTGACCTGAACGGTGGCGCCGCTGTCGGTGGCCGTAGGGCTGACGGTGAAGCTGCTGACCGCGTTGCCAACGCTGGCGGCGTACACCGCGGTGGCACTGGCAAAGGCCGGTGACAGGCTACCGGCGGACAGGCTCAGGCCGGCCAGCGTGGCCACCGAGGAGGTGGTGCTGCTCGTGCTGCTGCTTCCGCCGCCACAGGAACTCAAGGCCAGGGCACCGAGTGTGCCCACCAGGGCAAAGGCGTAGCGACGGCCCAAGGGGTTGGAATGGGACGAATGAAGGGACATGGGCACCTCGGAAGAGAACGGCTGAGGCATTGTGTCTCGCCCCTGCGACCGGAGTACCCCGCGAATGTCACCACTTGGTGAAGCAGCTCCCTGGGCTGGGTACCGCTCAGCTCAGCGACTGGATCAGGTCGATGTAGAGCTGCTTGGCCTCGTCCTGGGTTTTGCCCTTGAGCTTTTCCCAGGCGTCCCACTTGAAGCGGCCCACCTGATCGGTGAAGCCGGGCTTCTTCTCGGTGTTGTCCCCCTGGGTGGCCTGCTTGTACAGGGCGTAGATCTTCAGCAGGGTGGGATTGTCAGGGCGCTCGCTGAGGTTCTTGGAGTTGGCCACAGCGGCTTCAAACAAGGTGTTCAGGTCGGACATGTCTCGGATTTCCTGGTTAAGGGGGTCTTCATGGGCTTGGCCCGGTCAGCACCCATCTTAAGCGGCGCACGCCCACGCCGACGGGCTGGACAGCCCATCCGCGTCCACAGTGTCGCCAACTGTTCAATCTGCGCCCGCCACCCGGCCTGCGGCAAAGTCGGCGATCAGGCGCAGCCCCAGGTAAAGCCGCGGCTGGATGGAGTCGAGCAGCACGTATTCGGCCTTGTCGGAGTGCGCGCCAAAGCCCTGCAAGCCCAGGCGTTCCAACACGGGCGCCCGGGTGTCGAGTGCGGCAAAAGCGGCATCGGTGCCGCCGCCCTCCGGTCGGTCGTCGATCTGCAAGGCATGGCCAATCTCGCGGTAAAGCTGCTGGGCATGGGCCCCCACGCGGCGCGCGGCATCGGTGGGCTCCAGGGGCGGACGGCGGTTCTCCAGCGTGACGCTGACCTCCGAGCCCGGCAACAGGCGGCGCTGGGTGCGCAACTGCAGCTCTTTGTCCAGGGCCTGCAAATCACTCACGCGCAGCAGGCGCACATCGGCCTGGGCACTGGCCTCGGGCGGGATCATGTTACGCACCACGCCAGCCTTGGCGATCGTCCAGTTGACCTTCAGGCCACGCTCGGGCACCGACAGATCCCGCAATTGCAGCAGCTGGTGCGACAGCTCATACAGCGCGTTGACGCCCGCCTCAGGGGCGCCGCCCGCGTGCGAGGCCCGCCCCACCACTTTGAGCGAGGCCATGGCAATACCGCTGGTGGCCAGCGACAGTTTGTCGCCTCCGACACGGGTGGCTTCGTACGAGAGCACCAGATCGTGCTCGCGCCCCAGGCGCGCCAGGGTCTTGCGCGAGGCGGGCGAGCTGATCTCCTCGTCGCCGTTGATGAGCACGGTCAACTGGCCGTAATCGTTCACGCCCAGGCGCTTGAGCAGGGCCACGGTGTGCAACACGGTAGCCACGCCCTGCTTGTCGTCGGCAATGCCCAGGCCATAGGCGCGGTTGCCTTCCACACGGTACGGTTGCTGGGCCAGCATGCCCCGGGGATAGACCGTGTCCATGTGGGCAATCAGCAGGATGCGGCGCTGCCCGGCCCCCTTGAACACCGCATGCACCATTCGGCCTGGCCGGGGGGGCGTGTCCTCCATGCGGTACAGGTCGGCCGGTGCGGCGTCGATGAAGTTCACCTCGCCCCCCAGTTCGCGCAAGCGGCCGGCGATCAGCTCGGAGATCTGGTCCAGGCCTTCGCGGTCGCTGCTGCCGCTTTCGATACCGACCAAGGCGCGCAAGGTCTCCAGCAGGGCGGGCTGCTCCTGGCCGGCAGCCACCCACAGCGGGGCCTGGGCGGCAGGTGGCATCGCGGTATCGGCTTGCGCCGAAGGGCTCAGCCATTGGGCGGCCAGCAGGCTCAGGGCCAGCAAGGCTGCCCGGCGGGTGGCATGAAGGCCACCAGGGTTCATCAGGTTCATGGCGGATCAGGGCGGTGAAGGTGAAAGGCGGGCGCTCGGCTCAGGCCAGACCATCGACAGCCTGGAACAAGGCCTGGCGGGCCTGGCTGATGATCTGGCCTTTCCAGGCGTCGGTGTCGGTGTAGAAGGCTGCCAGCACCTGCTGGCGGATGGCCTCGGCCAGGGGCGCCGGGGCCTCGGGGTGCCCGTTCAGCCAATGCTCGGCACGCAGGGCGTGCAGCACCTGCAACACCGGTTGGGTGCCGTACTCCAGGGCGATGCCGGTGATCTCGGCCTGCGGGCATTCCTGGTAGGCACTCTCCCACATCAGGCCGGTGAGCAAGGGCGAGCTGGAGGAGCCGTCGTAGATCGAGGTGACCGGCGTGGCGCCGGCGCCGCCCCACCAGGCGCGGGCCCGGGCCACGGCGGCCGGGTCGTTGCGGCCGGCAAAGATGCGCTCGCCCAGGCCGCTGGGCCCCAGACCGGTGTGCAAGTCGATCCAGCCCAGGCGGCCAACCTGACGGCCGTGCTGGCGCAGCACGTTGCGCAGGGTCTGGTGGCTCCAGGTGGGGGCCTGGCCGCCGAAGAACAGGCCCTGGGGAAACTCGTGCTGGCCTCGCGCCACCGCGGCCTGGAAGGCGGCCTCGCCGCGCCGGGCCATGAAGTCGGCAATGGCCGCCTGATTGGCGGCATCGGGTGGCCACACCTCGGGCAGCAGCAAGGGGGCCAGTTCGCGGTAGGCCTCGTTGAGCGGCAGAGGCTGGCTGAAGTCTTGAAAATTGCGGTTCAGGTCGACGTTTTCATGCGTGACCCGACGCAGGTGCGAAAAACCGTAGGGGTTGAGTGCGTGCACATACAGCACGGCCACGCCGGCCGCGTGGGCCCGCTCACGCCATTCGGCATCGTGCAAAGCGAACACCTGGACACCTGAGCCACAAAAGCCTTCCAGCCCGTGGCAGCCGCTGCTGACGATCAACAGGGCCTGGGCGTCCGCCGGGCCGTCACGCACCACGTCCATGGCCAGGGCTTCGCCATCGCGGCCCGGCAAGGGGTGAGGGTGCGACTCGATCGGCAGGCCGGCCTGGGCCGCAGCCTCCAGAAACCGCACGCGCGCCTCGGCATAACGGCTGGCAAAGGCCTGGGGCACCACCAGCATGGTCAAACCCCTTCAGGCTGCTGGGCAAACCACTTCTGGACCAGCCGCACCCACAGCGAGCCACCCAAGGGGATCAGGTCGTCATTGAAATCGTAGCTGGGGTTGTGCAGCATGCAGGGGCCGCCACCATGGCCCATCTCACGGTGCGTGCCGTCGCCGTTGGCAATGAAGAAGTAGGCGCCTGGCTTGGCCTGCAGCATGTAGGCGAAATCTTCCGCCCCCATGGTGGGCTCTTGCGGCAACACCTTGTCGGCACCGACCAGGTCGACCATGACGCTGCGGGCGAACTCGGCCTCGGCGGGGTGGTTGATGGTGGGCGGGTAGTTGCGCACGAATTCGAAATGGCACTCGGCCCCGAAGGCCGCCGCCACGCCGTGCGAGATCTCGGACATGCGGCGCTCGATGAGATCCAGCACCTCGGTGGTGAAGGTGCGCACCGTGCCCTGCATCTCGCAGCTGTCGGGCACCACATTGGTGGCCTCGCCCGCGTGGAGCATGGTGACCGAGATCACGCCCGCGTCGACCGGCTTCTTGTTGCGGGTGATGATGGTCTGGAAGCCCTGCACCATCTGGCAGGCAATCGGCACCGGGTCGATGCCGGTGTGCGGCAGCGCGGCATGGCCACCCTTGCCGCGCACGGTGATCTTGAATTCGCTGGTCGAGGCCATCACCGGGCCGGGGCTGACCGCCATGGTGCCCACCGGCATGCCGGGCCAGTTGTGCATGCCGAACACGGCCTGCATGGGAAACTGCTCGAACAGGCCGTCGTTGACCATCTCGCGGGCGCCGCCACCGCCCTCTTCGGCCGGCTGGAAGATCAGGTAGACCGTGCCATCGAAATCACGGTGGCGGGCCAGGTGCTGGGCCGCCGCCAGCAGCATGGCCACGTGGCCATCGTGACCGCAGGCGTGCATCTTGCCGGCGTGCCGGCTGGCATGGGCAAAGGTGTTGAACTCCTGCATGGGCAGCGCGTCCATGTCGGCCCGAAGGCCGATGGCGCGCGGGCTGTCACCGCCCTTGACGATGCCGACGACACCGGTCTTGCCCAGGCCGCGGTGCACCGGGATGCCCCATTCGGTGAGCTTGGCCGCGATCAGGTCGGCGGTGCGCAGCTCTTCAAAACACAACTCGGGGTGAGCATGGATGTCGCGGCGCACAGCCGCGATGCCGGCCGCCTGGGCCACGATGGAATCAAGGATTTGCATGGTGATGTAGTGGGCGCTGAATGAATCAGTCTAGCAATGGGCAGGGCTTTGCCGCAAGTTCTGCGCCATCTGCGCACATCATCCACAATGCCAACCATGATTTCCGATCGAGCCCTTGCATTGGCACAGACCCTGGTCCGGATGGACACGGTGAGCCGAAACTCCAACCTGGAACTGATCCACTTCGTGCGCGACGAGCTGTTGCGCCTGGGTGTGGCCAGCCGCCTGACCTGGAACGCCGACAAGACCAAGGCCAATCTGTTTGCCACCCTGGGTGAGGGCAAGCCGGCCGGGGTGATTCTGTCGGGCCACACCGACACGGTGCCCTGGGACGGCCAGGCCTGGAGCGCAGACCCGCTGTCGGCCATGGTGCGCGATGGCCGCCTGTATGGGCGGGGCTCGGCCGACATGAAGGCCTTCATCGGCATCGCCCTGGCCCAGGCCCAGCACTTTCTGGACAGCCCGGCCCCGTTCGCCATCCATCTGGCGCTGAGTTTTGATGAAGAAGTGGGTTGCCTGGGGGTGAAGGAGTTGATCGCCGACCTGCGTGACGCGCAGATCCAGCCCCTGGCCTGCATCGTGGGCGAACCCACGCTGATGGTGCCGGCCATTGCCCACAAGGGCGTGTACCGCTACCGCTGCTGTGTGCGCGGCAAGGAGGCGCACTCGTCGCTGACGCCTCAATCCGTCAACGCCATCGAGATGGCGGCCCGACTGGTGGGCAAGCTGCGTGACATGGCCGAGGGCTTCGAGCGCGACGAGCCCCGCTACGCGGGCTTTGACGTGCCCTACACCACCGCCAGCGTGGGTCAGTTCCACGGCGGCATTGCCGACAACGTGGTGCCGCGCGACGCCGAGTTCCGCTACGAGTTCCGCAACCTGCCCACTGTGGACGCGCTGGCCCTGCAATCGCAGGTGGTGGCAGCGGCCCGTGCCTTGGAGCCCGGCATGCAAAAGGTGAGCCCTGAGACGGGCTTCAGCTTCGAGCCGATCTGCGAGGTGCCGGCCTTCCTGGGCTCGGCCGACGACGCCGTGACCCGCCTGGCGCAGCGCCTGGCCGGCACAGCAGGCACCACACTGGTGGCCTTCGGCACCGAAGCGGGGCTGTTCAAGCAGGCCGGCATCCCCACCGTGGTGTGCGGGCCCGGCAGCATCGAGCAGGCTCACCAGCCCGATGAGTACGTGAGCCTGGAGCAACTGGGCCGTTGCGAACAGTTTCTGCAAGGCCTGGGCGGGGTGCGCGAAATAGCCTGAGTCAGGTTCGAAGCGTGCCGTCGCCCACCAGCGTGGAGAGCTCGACAAAGTGGCTGGCCACGTGGCTGGCCGACCCCAATTCGATCGGAAAGCCTGCAATCTCTCGCCGTCCGAGGGCCTCCAACCCCTCGATCAGCCCCTCGCGGCTCAGGCGGCCCCGGCGCTGGGCCTCTTGCAGACCGGCCACCAGCACCGAGGCGGCCAGATACCCCTCGATGGCGGAATAGGTCAGCGCCACACGCCCCCCCGCCCTGTGGGCCGCCGCCCTGAACTGCACGGCCAGCGGATGGACGTTGACGTAGGGTGAGGGCATGACCTGAGAGATCATCAACCCGGCGCCGTCTCGCCCCAGGGTGTCGATCATGTCCTGGGTTCCCACAAAGGACACCGCCGCAAACAAGCCGGCAAAGCCCGCCTTGCGCACGGCACGCACAAAGGCGGTGGCGGCCTGGTAAGTGCACACCAGCACGATGGCTTCCGGCCGCAAGGGGGCCAGGGCCCGCACCGCGGCGCTGACGTCCAGCGAGTTGCGCTCGATGCTGGCCTGGCCGAGCAGCCCCAGGCCCTGCGCCGCCAGCGCACGGGTCAGGCCGTCCAGGCCGGCATCGCCGTACGAATCCCCCTGGCGCAGCAACGCCACTCGGCGCACCCCTCGGGCGCGCAGGCTGGACACGATCAGCGCCAACTCCTCGCGGTACGAGGCCCGGATGACGAAGACAGGGCGGTGCAAAGGTTCGCGCACGGCTTGCGCGCCGGTGCGGGGAGCCACAAAGGGCACGCGGGCGCCCAGGGCCAGGGGCATGGCGGCCAGGCTGGTGGGCGTCCCGACATACCCGAACAAGGCAAAAACATCATCCTGGATAAAACGACGTGTGTTGTCGGCGCAACGGTCGGCCTCATAACCGTCGTCCTGGATGCGCAATTCGATGGCGCGCCGGGCGATGCCGCCGGCGGCATTGAACTGGTCAAAAGCCAGTTGGGCTCCTTGGACGTAGTTGCGCCCCAAGTGGGCCGTGGGGCCGGTCAGGGGCACCGACTGACCGAGCACCAGCGGGACCTCGCCCGGGCCACGTGCCCAGGCCGGGCCGGCCAGGCTGGCCGCGCAGGCCGAACAGGTCAGTTGCACCAGGCGACGCCTGGACGGATGCCGCGGTGAATCAGCCGGAGAGAGCGACGGTGGTGCGAGCATGGGCTTTCGACCATAACGCCTGTCACGCTGTATGACAATGCGTTGAAACACAGCGGGCCGATGCGGCCCACCGACCCACAACGCCCCATGAACCAGCCCATTGACGACACCCAGGTGCTTGGCGCCTGCCCCCACGACTGCCCCGACACCTGCTCGCTGCTGACCACCGTGAAGGATGGCGTGGCCACGCGCGTGCAAGGCAACCCGGACCATCCGCTGACCGGTGGCGTGCTGTGCGCCAAAGTGTCCAAGTACCCCGAGCGCACCTACCACCCGGATCGCCTGCTGCACCCGATGAAGCGGGTGGGGCCCAAGGGCTCGGGCCAGTTCGTGCAAGTGGGTTGGGATGAGGCCCTGAGCGACATTGCACAACGCCTGACCGCCATCGCAGGCCGCAACCCCGAGGCCGTGCTGCCCTACAGCTACGCCGGCACCATGGGGCTGGTGCAAGGCGACGGCATGGCGGCACGCTTCTTCCATCGGCTGGGCGCCAGCCGGCTGGACCAGACCATCTGCTCGTCGGCAGGCACCGCGGGCCTGGTCCACACCCTGGGCGGCAAGGTGGGCATGAAGGTGCAGTTTTTCGCCGAGGCCCGGCTGATCGTGATCTGGGGCAGCAACTCGATCGGCAGCAACCTGCACTTCTGGCGCATCGCGCAAGAGGCCAAGCGACAGGGCGCCCGCCTGGTATGCATCGACCCGCGCCGCAGCGAGACCGCCGAGAAATGCCATGAGCACATCGCTCTGCGCCCCGGCACCGATGCCGCGCTGGCCCTGGCGCTGATGCAGCAACTGATCGTGCACGACTGGCTGGACCATGACTACATCGAGCGCCACACGCTGGGCTGGGCCGAGTTGCGCGAACGTGCCCTGCAGTGGCCGCCTGAGCGCGCCGCCGAGGTGTGCGGCGTGCCGGTGGAACAGATCACGCGACTGGCACACGACTATGCCCATACCCGGCCGGCGGCCATCCGACTCAACTACGGGGTGCAACGCGTGCGCGGCGGCGCCAATGCCGTGCGCGCCATTGCCTGCCTGCCCGCGCTGACGGGCGCCTGGCGCGAGCGCGGCGGTGGCGTGTTGCTGTCGAGCTCGGGGCAATTCCCGGTGCAGCGCCAGACCTTGCAGCGCCCGGACCTGCTGGGTGAACGCCGACCGCGCCTGATCAACATGTCCACCATCGGCGATGCGCTCAACCAGCCCGCCTCGCCCGCTTTTGGCCCGGCCATCGAGGCCTTGGTGGTCTACAACAGCAACCCCGTGGCCGTGGCCCCGGATTCGGCCCGGGTGGCGGCCGGCTTCGCCCGCGAGGATCTGTTCACCGTGGTGCTGGAGCATTTCCAGACCGACACCGCCGACTACGCCGACTACCTGCTGCCGGCCACCACCCAGCTGGAGCACTGGGACATTCACCTGGCCTATGGCCACACCGACGTGCTGCTGAACCGCCCGGCCATTGCCCCCTTGGGCGAGGCCCTGCCCAACAGCGAGATCTTCCGCCGCCTGGCACAGCGCATGGGCTACACCGAGCCCTGCTTTGCCGAAGACGACGAAACCCTGTGCCGACAGGCTTTTGGCGACCGGATCGACCACGCGCAGTTGCAGCGCCAGGGCTTTGCCAGCCTGCCGCTGGCCGATGCGCCCTTTGCCGAAGGGGGCTTTCCCACCCCGTCGGGGCGCTGCGAGTTCCTCAGCCCCGCCCTGGTGGCACAGGGGCTGGACGGCCTGCCCGACCACCTGCCCAATCACGAGCTGCCCAACCCGGCCGGGCCCTGGCCGCTGGCCATGATCTCGCCGCCAGCACGCAACTTTCTGAACTCGACCTTCGTGAACGTGACCAGCCTGCGCCACATCGAGACCGAGCCGGTGCTGGAGATCCACCCCGACGACGCCAGCCCGCGCAGCATCCGCTCCGGCGATGTGGTGCGCGTGTTCAACGCCCGCGGCAACTACCACTGCAAGGCCGAGGTCAGCGAACGGGCCCGCCCGGGCGTGGTCAACGGCCTGGGCATCTGGTGGCGCAAATTCGGCCTGAACGGCACCAACGTGAATGAACTCACCAGCCAGGCCCTGACCGATCTGGGGCGCGGCCCCACCTTCTACGATTGCGCCGTGCAGGTCAGCCGGCTGGCCTGATCGCCGTGGCAGGGTTGGAGCCATGGCGGCAGCAGGGTTGATTGAATTTTTTAATGAGATTCATTCTCATTTGAGTGCATAATCCACCCATCAGCCAGTCTGCAGAGCCGACCATCGGTCCCGCAGACCCAGCCAGCCCCTTTTCATCGACTTGCCGCCATGAACCAGTTCACCGCCCTGTCCACTCCGTTTCAGACCGCACCGGCCCCGTCGCGTGGCCCTTCGGCCTCGGCCGGCTCGGCGCCCCGGGTGGTGCCCAGCCAGGAACTGCTGGCCGGCCAGAAGACGGTCGAGATCTTGCACAACGGCCTGCTGTACCGCCTGCAGGCCACCCGTCTGGGCAAGCTGATCCTGACCAAATAAAGTTTCATCGTGGGGCGACCCTTGCACGGCCACAGCCGTGTCTCCAAGGTCGTTTTGGCCAGCCATCGGGTGCCGCACTGCGGCCCACCTGACCAGCCAAGCCTTTTTTAACCCACGATCTTCCCCGCAGCCGAGCGCGCGAACAGCTCGGCCAGGGCCTCCACCAGCACCGTCACGCGTGGCGGCACAAAGCGATTGCTGGGCAGCACCGCATACAGCGGTGCCGGCGCGCCCAGCCAGGTGGGCAGCACACGCTGCAAGCGCCCGTCGGCCAAGGCTGCTGCCAGCTGCAGGGCCGACTGATAGACCACCCCCTGCCCCTGCAAAGCCCAGTCCAGCGCCACCGAGGCATCGTTGCAGCGCAAGGCGCCCCGCACCGGTACGGTGATGGGCGCCGCAGCCCCATCGGCGTCATCCACGGGGCTGAACGCCCAGTCACACAACAGGCGCCCCCGCACTTCATAGGTGAGGCACTCGTGCTGCGTCAGGTCTTGGGGCTGCTGCGGCCAACCCCGGCGCCGCAGGTAGGCCGGGCTGGCGCAGGCGATGCGGTGCGACGGCGCCAGCAAGCGGGCCGCCAGCCCCGAATCGGGCAAGGGCCCATAGCGCACCGCCACATCGATGGCTTCACGCACCAGATCGACATGGGTGTCGGTGACACGCAGGTCGATCTCCAGCCCCGGGTGTTGCGCGGCAAATCCGGGCAACCAGTCGAGCAACAGGCCCCGCGCCAGGGCCGATGAGGTGGTGAGGCGCAGGCTACCGGTGAGCGATGCAGCGCCTCCCCGCACCAGCGCCTGCCCTTCGGCCACCAGCTCCAGCGCACGGCGGGCATGGTCGATCATCACCCGGCCCTCCTGGGTCGGCTGCACGCTGCGCGTGCTGCGCTCGAACAGGCGCACGCCCAGGCTGGTCTCGAGTCGTTTGATGGCCGCGCTGACCGCAGCCGTGCTGAGGCCGCAGCGGCGCCCCGCCGGTGTGAAGCCCCCGGTCTCTGCGGCCGCAACCAACACCTTGAGGTCAGCCAGATTGTCAAATTTCATGAAACAGTCATTTCGCCGCCAAGGGCAATTTCCCTGATCATAAATTGAGCAACGCCCCCTAAACTGGCCCGACCCAGCCCCTGGAGGCCGGGATCCCCCCCGCAAGACATCAACGAGGAGAAGCCGGATGAATTTCCCCCGACGCCTGCCCCGCCTGCGCACCACGGTGCTCACGGGCTGCCTGTTCCTGAGTTTCCACTGGGTCGCGCACGCCGCCTCGGTGGCCCCCGTGGCCGCCGAGAACGGCATGGTGGTGGCTGCCCAGCACCTGGCCACGAAAGTGGGGGTGGATGTGCTCAAGCGAGGCGGCAACGCCGTGGATGCGGCCGTGGCCGTGGGTTACGCGCTGGCCGTGGTGTACCCGGCCGCCGGCAACCTGGGCGGCGGTGGCTTCATGACGCTGCAACTGGCGGACGGACGCAAGACCTTCCTGGACTTCCGCGAGAAGGCCCCACTGGCCGCCACGCCGAACATGTACCTCGACAAGGACGGCAACGTCATCAAAGGCCTGAGCACGCATGGCCACCTGGCCGTGGGTGTGCCCGGCAGCGTGTCGGGCCTGGAATGGGCGCGCGAGAAGTACGGCACGCTCAAGCGCCAGGAACTGCTGGCCCCGTCGATCGCCCTGGCCGAACAGGGCTTTGTGCTGGATCAGGGTGACATCGACATGTTGCACACCGCGACCGCCGACTTCCGCAAGGATCAGGCCTCGGGGGCCATCTTCCTCAAGTCGGGCGAGCCCTACCAGGTGGGTGACAAGCTGGTGCAGAAAGACCTGGCCCGCACCCTGAAGGCGATCAGCGACAAGGGCCCCGAGGGCTTTTACAAAGGCCCGGTGGCCCAGGCCCTGACCCAGTCCAGCCAGGCCGGTGGCGGGCTGATCACCCAGGCCGACCTGGACCAGTACCAAACCCGCGAGATGCCGCCGGTCGAATGCGACTACCGCGGCTACCACGTGGTGTCGGCACCGCCGCCGAGCTCGGGCGGGGTGATCATCTGCGAGATCCTGAACATCCTCGAGGGCTACCCGCTGAAAGACCTGGGGTTCCGCTCGGCCCAGTCGGTGCACTACCAGATCGAAGCCATGCGTCACGCCTATGTGGATCGCAACAGCTACCTGGGCGACCCCGACTTTGTGAAGAACCCCATTGCCCGCCTGACCGACAAGGCCTATGCGGCGCAGGTTCGCGCAGTGATCGACCCGAACAAGGCCGGCGTGTCCAAGGACATCAAGCCCGGTGTGGCGCCGCATGAGGGCAGCAACACCACCCACTACTCGATTGCCGACCGCTGGGGCAATGCCGTGTCGGTCACCTACACCTTGAACGACTGGTTCGGTGCCAAGGTCACGGTGCCTGGCACCGGCGTGCTGCTGAACAACGAGATGGATGACTTCACGGTGAAGATCGGCGTGCCCAACATCTACGGCCTGGTGCAGGGCGAGGCCAATGCCATCGCCCCGGGCAAGCGCCCGCTGTCGTCGATGAGCCCGACCATCGTCAGCAAGGACAACCAGCCCGTGATGGTGGTCGGCACGCCCGGCGGCAGCCGCATCATCACCGCCGTGCTGCACACGCTGCTGAACGTGATCGACTACGGCATGAACGTGCAAGAAGCCGTGGATGCGCCGCGCTTCCACCAGCAATGGCTGCCCGATGTGACCAACATGGAGAACTTCGCCATCTCGCCCGACACCCGCAAGCTGCTGGAAGCTGCCGGCCACAAGCTGGGCGCACCTCAACCCGCCAACCACCTGGCCGCCGTGCTGATCGGCGCGCCCTCGCTGGGCGGCAAGCCGGTGGGCAAGAACCGCTTCTATGGCGCCAATGACCCGCGCCGCAACAGCGGTCTGGCCATGGGTTTCTGAGCGGCGAGAAAGCACCACACCAAAGAGAAGGGGCCGTGAAAACGGCCCCATTTTGCTTTCCGGATTCAGTCAGGTTCAGCGACCGGCCAAGGTTGGCTGATCGCGCCAGCCCCCGCCCAAAGCCTGGTGCAGGGCCACGGTGTCGCCCAGGTAGACCGCCTGCGCCGCCAGGTGGGCCAGGCGAGCTTGCAGCCAGGCCTGCCGTGTGCTGAGCCACTGGGGCTGGGCCACGTAGCCTTGGTCAAACTGCTGACGGGTCAGACCCAGCAGGTTTTGCGCGGCGGCCTCGGCATCGCGGGCCACGCTCAGGGCCTGGCCATCGTGCTGCAGGGCGACCAGGGTGTCGGCCACGTTCTGGAAAGCGGTCAACACCACCCCCTGGTACTGGGCCTGAGCCGCCTCGGCCCCGGCCTCGGCCGCGCGCTTGCGGGCCGACAGGGTGCCGGCAGAGAACAAGGGCGCACTCACACCACCCAGCAGCCCCCAAGCCTTGTTGCCAGCCGACAGCAAACCACCCACCGCTCCACCCGCGTACGCCAGGTTGGCGCTGAGCGAGAACTGCGGCAGCATATTGGCGGTGGCCACACCGATCTGGGCATAGGCCGCATGGAACTGGGCCTCGGCGGCCTGAACATCAGGGCGCCGGCTCACCAGTTGAGAGGGCAAGGCCTGGGGCAACTCGGCCGGCAAGCGGACGGGGGCTTGCTGCACCGCGCCCAGGTCCGCGGCCGGGAAGTCGCCGCACAGCACGGCCAGCAGGTTGCGCGTCTGCTCCAGTTGCTTGTGCAGGGGCGGCAACTGGGCCGCCGTCTGGGCGTAAGCCGATTCCTGCTGGGCCAGATCCAGGCCGCTGGCGTAGCCCTGGGCCTTCAGGCCTCGGGTGTGCTGCAGCTGCTGCTGCGCCAGCTGCAAGGCTTCTTCCAGCACGGCGATCTGCTCGACCAGCAACTGCTCCTGGATCACGGCCGAGGCCACGTTGCTGGCCAGCGTGACACGCAGGGCCTCCAGCTGCAGGCGCTGGCTGTCGGCTGTGGCCTGCAAGGATTCGACCTGACGCTGGTTGCCACCGAAGACGTCGGGCACAAAGCCCACGCTGACCTGGGCCGTGTGCAAGGTGAACAGGCTGGCCCCCGAGGCCAGGGGCGAAGACAACACGCGCCCCGAGTTTTGGCGGTTGGCGCTGTAGCCCGCCTGCACCTGCGGGAAAAACAGGCCGCGCTGGGCCGTGACCAGCTCCTGCGCCTGGCGCAAGTTGGCCAGACCGGCATCGATGCCGGGGTTGTGCTGGAGGGCGCGTTGCACCAGCTGGTCCAACCGGGGCGAGCCGTAGGCCGTCCACCAATCGGGACGAAGCTCGGCCGTGGCGGCGGGGGCCGCTGGATCAGCCTGGCGCGTGAAGGCACTGACCTGGGGCGCCTGGGGCGCGTGGTAGTCGGGGCCGACGGCGCAGGCGGACAGCAGGCCGGCGCTGAGCAGGCCCAGTGCCAGGGTGCGCAGCGGGCCTCCGATGTGGCGCGATGAATCAAGCATGGGCATCCTCCTCGTGGGCCAGCGCATCGCCACCCAGGCCTTTGCGGCGTTTCTTGAGTTTCAGGTGGCGCAGCACGGTGAGCCGCATGGCGGGCACCACCAGCAGCAGGAACACCGGCCCCAGCAACATGCCGCCCACCACCACCGTGGCCAGCGGGCGCTGCACCTGGCTGCCGATGCCGTGGCTGAGCGCAGCCGGAAACAAGCCGATGCAGGCCGACAGGGCCGTCATCAACAGAGGCCGCATGCGGTGGATGTAGGCGTCATAGATGGCGTCTTCAGGGCTCTGCCCGGCCAGGCGCAGCTCCTTGAAGTAGCTCAGGATCAGGATGCCGTCCATCACGGAGACCCCGAGCAGCGAGACAAAGCCGATCACCGCCGAGATGCTGATCACCTGGTCGGACACGTACAGGGCCAGGATGCCGCAGGCCACGGTGAAGGGCACGGCCGCCAGGGCCAGCAGGCTGTAGGCAAAGCTGCTGAACAGCGCATACAGCAGCACCAGGATGAGCGCCATCGCCATCGGGATCAGGACGCCCATGCGGGCCTTGGCCTGCTGCAGCGACTCGAACTCGCCCGCGTACTGGATGCGGTAGCCCTCGGGCAGCTTGACCTCGGCGGCCACGCGCTGTTGCAGCTCGGACACCGTGCTGCCCAAGTCGCGATCGCGCACGCTGAACTTGATCGGGATGTAGCGCTCGTTGCGCTCGTGGTAGATGTAGGTGGCCCCGGTGTCCAGCGTGATGTCGGCGATGTCGCGCAGGGGCACGAAGGCATTGCCCCCACCGGTGGTGGTGTAGCCGATGCGCAGATCACGCACACTTTGCAGGTCGCGCCGCTGGGCCGACAGGTAGCGCACGCTCAGGCCGTACTGGCGTTCGCCCTCCAGCACCGTGGTGGCCACGGTGCCGCCCATGGCCGCCTGGATGGCGGTGTTGACGTCACCCGTGTTCAGCCCGTAGCGGGCCGCCTTCTGGCGGTCGATCTGGATGTTGAGGTTGGGCTGGCCCAGGGTGTTGAAGATGCCGATGTCGGCGGTGCCCGGAACCTTGCTCATCACGGCGACCACGTCGACGGCCAGCTTCTCCAGCGTGACCAGATCAGGCCCCATGATCTTCACCGAGTTGGCGCCCTTGACGCCCGACAGGCCCTCCTGCACGTTGTCCTGGATGTACTGCGAGAAGTTGAAGCCCACCCCCGGGAACTCGAGGGCGAACTTCTCCTGCAGCTCGGCCACCAACTGCTCCTTGCTGACGCCGGCGGGCCATTCGTCAAAGGGTTTGAGCGGGGCGAACAACTCGACGTTGTTGAAGCCCGAGGCGTCCGAACCGTCGTCAGGCCTGCCGTGCTGCGACACCACGGTGATCACCTCCGGGTAGCTCTTGATGATCTCGCGCATGCGGTTGGCCTTGGCGGTACCGGCCTCCAGCGAGATGGTGGGTGGCATGGAGGCCCGGATCCACAGGTTGCCCTCTTCCAGGGCGGGCAGAAATTCGCTGCCCAGTCGCGAGGCCAGCACCCCGACCGCGATCAGGAACACCACACCGCCCACGCACACGGTCTTGGCATGCTGCAGTGACCAGCGCAGGGCCGGCTCGTAGGCCTTGCGCACCCACTCGACGATGCGGGTTTCGTGCTCCTGGATGCGGCGCGGCAGCAGGTAGGCGGCCAGCACCGGCGTGACGGTGAAGGTGGCAAGCAGCGCGCCGGCCAGGGCATAGCCATAAGTGCGGGCCATGGGGCCGAAGATCTGCCCCTCCACCCCAGTCATGAGGAACAGCGGCGAGAAGGCGGCAATGGTGATGACCGTGGAGAACAGCACCGAGTTGTCGACCTGCAGCGAGCTCATGAAGATCATGCGCAGGCGCTGGGTCCAGCCCAGGGCCGGGTCGGTGACCATGCCGTGCGGGCCGCGGGTCATGGCGCGCAGGGCATTGATGCGTTCACGCGGGCTCTTCTGGAAGTTGCGGAAGATGTTTTCGACCAGGATCACCGCGGAGTCGACGATGATGCCGAAATCAACCGCCCCCAGAGACAGCAGGTTGGCCGACTCCCCCGTGAGCACCAGCATCATGATGCTGAAGAACAACGCAAACGGGATGTTGACGCTCACGATCACTGCACTGCGCAGGTCGCCCAGAAAGATCCACTGGATCACGAACACCAGCAGGCAACCGAAGATCAGGTTGTGGATGACGGTGTGGGTGGTGACGTTGACCAGGGTGGATCGGTCGTAATAAGGCACCAATTGAACGCCCTGCGGCAGGCTGCCATCGCCGTTGAGCTTGTCCACCGCCTCCTTGACGCGGGCAATGACCTCCTTGGTCTGCTGCAGGCGGTTCATCACCACCACGCCGGTGACCACGTCGTTCTCGGCGTCACGCCCCGCTTCGCCCAGGCGCGGCACGCTGCCAACGCTGACCGAGGCCACATCCTTGACCAGGACGGGCAAGCCGTTTTGCTGGGTGATGACGATGTTGCCGGCATCGGCCACATCCCGCACCAGCCCCAGGCCGCGCACGTTGACCGATTGCTCGCCCACGCTGAGGTTGCGCCCGCCCACGTTGCTGTTGGCATTGCCCACGGCGCTGAGCACCTGCTGCAGGGTGAGGCCATAGCTTTCGAGTTTGGCGGGGTTGATTTCGACGTGGTACTCCTTGGTGGTGCCGCCCCAGGTGACGACCTGGGCCACCCCGGGCACGGTGAGCAGACGGCGCTGGATGATCCAGTCCTGGATGCCACGCAGATCAGTCAGGCTGTAGGTGGACGGGCCCTTGACCTGGTAGCGCAGGATTTCACCCACCAGGCTGGAGGCCTGGATTTGCGGCTGCACGCCGCCGGGCAGGTTGACGTTCTGCTGCAGGTTGAGCGCGGTCTGGGTGAGCGCAGGCACGTACTCGACACCGTACTTGAAGGTGACGCGCACAAAGGCCAGACCATAGAACGAGGTGGAGCGGATGTTGTCCACCCCCATGGTGGTGGCCAGGCCGATCTCCATGGGGCGGGTGTAGTAGCGCTCCATCTCTTCGGCCGACAGACCTGGGGCCTGGGCCGTGATTTCAAGAATCACCGGGGCCGGGTTGGGGTAGGCCTCGACATTGAGTTTGATGAAGGCCAGCACGCCGGCGGCCATGAAGGCCAGCAGCCCCAGCAGCACCACCGGGCGGCGCGTCAGGACGAACGCCAGTAAAGAACGGAACACGGCAGGGCCTCTTTCAGTTCGTGGTGATGAGGTAGAGGTTGCTCAGGAACAAGCCCTTGTCGCGCGCGATCTTCTCGCCCGGGTTCAAGCCCTGGGTGATCTGCACGAGGCCGTCTTGCACCAGGCCGGTCTGCACCACGCGGCGTTTGAAGCGCACGCCATCGGCAGTCACCCAGGCTGACAGGCTGCCGTCGCCCTCGCGGGCCAGCGCGTTTTGCGGCACGGCGGGTGACTCCATCGGGGCCCCGATGCGGATCACAAAGTTGGCCAGCATCTGAGCCTTGAGCAGATGCTGCGGATCGGCCACATCGGCGCGCACGGTGAGGCGGTGTGTGGCGGGATCGGCCACATCGCCGATGTAGCTGACCTTGCCGTTGAAGCGTTTGTCCGGGTAGGCCGAGACACGCACGGTGACGTTCTGACCTTTCTGGTAGGCCGAGATTTCCGATTCAGGCACGCTGGCCACCATCCACAGCTGCTGCAGGTTGGCCACGGCCACCGGGGCCGTGTTGTTGCCGGGCTGCACCAATTGCCCCGGGGCGCCGGCACGGGCAGTCACGCGGCCGCTGAGCGGGCTGCGCACAGGCATCTCGGTGTCGATCTTGCGGGTGGTCTCGATGGCCTCGATGTCTTGCGGGCCGAGGCCGAACAGTTCGAGGTTCTTGCGGGCGGCTCGGTAGGCGGCGTCGGCCGTCTGTTGGTCAGCCTGGTTCTGCTGCAGTTCCTTTTGCGGAATGCTCTGCGCCTCGGCCAGGGCCTGGGCGCGGCGCAGGGTTTCGTTGGCCACCCGCAGGTTGCCACTGGCCGAGATCAGGGCCGAGGCGGCCTGGGCCAGATCGGGGATCTGCACGGTGTAGAGCACCTGGCCCTTGCTAACGTCATCGCCCGCTTTCACGCCGATCTGCCCGATGCGCCCCTGGTAGGGCGAGAACACCTGCACCGCGTTGTCCTGGTTGAGGTCGATGATGCCAATGGCCTCGCGCTGCTGTTCGAAGCGTTGGGTCTTCACCTCGCCCACCTGGAGTTCG
Organism: Curvibacter sp. GW821-FHT01G03; assembly: GCF_059422285.1. Classification (NCBI taxonomy): domain Bacteria; kingdom Pseudomonadati; phylum Pseudomonadota; class Betaproteobacteria; order Burkholderiales; family Comamonadaceae; genus Curvibacter; species Curvibacter sp. GW821-FHT01G03. Next base: position 42,070 of record NZ_JBWKWP010000014.1, on the reverse strand, counting down.
GCCACCTGCTCGGGGGCCATCTGCAGCTCATCCACGCCAGTGCGGGTGGCCAGCACCGGGCCGCTCTCGCTCGCAGCCTTGGCCGGGGCCGGGGCCCTGAGCAGATAGGCCGCCCCGCCCACGGCGGCCAACAGCACCAGCCCCACGATCAGACCCATGACCGGGCTGATGCGCCCTTCGTGGCGTGTGGAGCGCCCACGTTTGTCTTGCTTTGCCATCACTGAACCTCTTCTCAACCGGGCAATGACCGAGGGTGGTCTTTGCATTTCGTGGCGGACTGTAAAGAGAACCACCTGACCAAAGACTGACCTGAGACCTGCGCGGAACTACGTACACCTGCCATGCCCCCGACACGCGTCCGGGGCAAAATGAGCCACCCAAAAGACAACCGGACGCCCGCCGATGCAAGCCTTGCAGAACATCAACCTCGCTTCTCTCGCCGACTCGGTGTTGAGCCTGAGCGCCGCCTTTGTGATGGGGGGCCTGATCGGTCTGGAGCGACAGTTCCGGCAACGCACCGCAGGTTTGCGCACCAATGTACTGGTGGCAGTGGGGGCGGCGATCTTTGTCGACATGGCCAATCGCCTGGGCGGCAGCGATGGTGCCGTGCGGGTGGTGGCCTATGTGGTCTCGGGCATCGGCTTTCTGGGGGCTGGTGTGATCATGCGCGAAGAGGGCAGCGTGCGAGGTTTGAACACCGCCGCCACCTTGTGGGCTTCGGCCGCCGTGGGGGCCTGCGCAGGGGCCGATCTGGTGGTGGAGTCGTTTGTCGGCACGCTGTTCGTGCTGGCCGCCAACACGCTGCTGCGACCGGTGGTGAATCGCATCAACCGGCAACCCATGGGCACGGCCTCGGTGGAGGTGAGCTGCACGGTCTATGTGATTGCACCGCGTGAGCACCAAAAGCTCGCCATGTCGCAACTGCACACACTGCTGGAACAACTGCACCACCCCGTGCGCGACCTGGCGGTGCATGCCTTTGGCGAACACGAGGTGGAAATCGAAGCCACCTTGTCGGCGACCTCGGTCGACGGCAGTGAACTGGATGGGCTGGTGGCGCGCCTGAAAAATGAGAGCTATGTGCAACAGGCCTTCTGGAGCCCGAGCACCACGGAGTAAGACCGGTCCCGGAGGTGAGCCGATCCAGGGTCATCCCCATGGCGAGGGCCGGCGATGTCAGCAAGAGTTGCCTCAAGTCAAGTCTTTATCGCCCGGCGGGGCCTAAAGTGGGCATGAAGAGAGGCCGGGTGTGCCGGTCTCCGACGGAGACCGTTTTGCTGGCAGCGTATATCACCCACACCGACTGTTCCCGTCATGAGATGGGGCCCCACCACCCGGAATGCCCGGAGCGGCTTGCCGCCATCCATGACCACCTGCTCATCAAGGGCCTGCTGGACTACATGCTGCCCTATGACGCCCCCTTGGCCACCGAGGAGCAGTTGGGGCGGGCTCATTCCTCGCTGTATGTGAGCGAGATCCTGGCCGCATCGCCCGCTGAGGGCTACCACCCGGTGGACCCGGACACCAGCATGAACCCGTTCACCGCAACAGCCGCTTTGCGGGCCGCCGGTGCGGCCGTGCAGGCCACAGACTTGGTGCTGGGTGGCGAGGTGAGTGCTGCCTTTTGCAGCGTGCGCCCGCCCGGTCACCATGCCGAATACCGCACCGCCATGGGCTTTTGCTTTTTCAACAACGTGGCGGTGGGTCTGCGCCATGCGTTGGATGTGCACGGGCTGCAGCGGGTGGCCTTGATCGACTTTGATGTGCACCACGGCAACGGCAGCGAGGACATCCTGCGCGACGACGAACGCGTGCTGATGTGCTCGATCTATGAAAAAGGCCTGTACCCCTTCCCGGACGGAGACGACAAGCGCCCCGGCATGGTGAACGTGGGTCTGCCTTCGCGCTCGGGCAGCGAGGCGTTCCGCGATGCAGTGACGCAGCGCTGGCTGCCTGCGTTGGAAGCGTTCCAGCCGCAGTTGATTTACATCTCGGCCGGCTTTGACGGTCACCGCGACGACGACATGGGCAATCTGGCTCTGCTGGAATCGGACTACGAATGGGTGACGCAGCAATTGATGGCCGTGGCGCGGCGCCACTGTCAGGGCCGTGTCATCTCCTGCCTTGAAGGTGGCTATGTGCTCAGCCCCCTGGCACGCAGTGTCGGGGCCCACGTGAAGGTGCTGATCGGCGCCGATTGAAGACCATGGACAAACACTACCTCACCCCCCTGTTCTCTCCCGAATCCATCGTGGTCTTCGCCAACCCGGCGGAGGCCGGCGACGCCACGTCGGCACTCAACCAGGCCTTGCTGGAAGCCCTGAAGGCCCAGCGTTTTTCGGGCACGCTGCAGTTCGTCGACATCCACACCACGGGCACGCTGGCCGATCTGGCCCAGACCGTGGCCGACCTGGCCATCATCGCGCTGCCAGCACAGGACATGAATGCCGCCCTCGAATTGGCGGCGCGCCTGAGTTGCAAAGCGGCTTTGCTGATTTCAACCGGCATCAGCGCCGACAAGGCGGCCGAGTTGAAGAAGATTGCCCGCCGCGAGGGCATCCATCTGCTGGGCCCGAATTGCCTGGGCTTTCAACGCCCCTCGCTGCAACTCAATGCGAGCGCCAGCGGTGGCCTGGCCCGCGCCGGGTCGCTGGCGCTGATCTCGCAGTCGGGGGCCCTGACGGCCTCGATGCTGGATTGGGCGAGCAACAACGCGGTGGGCTTTTCGACCGTGGTGTCACTCGGTCCCAATACCGTGCTCGACATGGCCGATGTGTTGGACTTTCTGGCCAATGATGCAAAGACACACAGCATCATCGTCTACCTGGAGGGGATTTCGAACGCACGCCGTTTCATGAGTGCCCTGCGCTCGGCGGCCAATGCCAAGCCGGTGGTGGTGCTGAAGGCAGGCCGCAAGCCCGCGGGCAATGAGGCGGCGCAAACCCACAGCGGCGCCATTGTGGGCAGCGACGACGTTTTCGACGCGGCCCTGCGTCGTGCCGGTGCGGTGCGGGTGCGCTCCTTTGTGCAGTTGTTCTCGGCAGCCAAGTGCCTGGCCTCGCGCTACCGCCCTGTGGGCAAGCGCCTGGCGATCGTGACCAACGGAGGTGGGCCCGGTGTGCTGGCTGCCGACTGGGTGAACGAAATCAACCTGCAACTGGCCAAGCTGTCGCACGACACAGTTCAGGCGCTGAAGCCCCAGCTGCCGGCCCTGGCCTCGCTGACCGACCTGATCGATCTGTCGGAAGAAGCCGGCCCCGCCCATTACGCAGCAGCCATCGAGGCGGCGCACAAGGACCGTGAGGTGGATGGCGTGCTGGTGATCTGCTCGCCCAAGGTCGGCATGGACACCAGTGCCATTGCTCAAGCCGTGGCGGCCATCAAGCCCAAGGTGGGCAAACCGATGCTGGCTTGCTGGATGGGGGATCGTTCGGTGGTGCCGGCGCGCGCCATCCTGAATGACGCCGCCATCCCGAGCTTTCGCACGCCCGAGGCCGCCGTCGGCGCCTTTGGCAATCTGGCCGCCTTCTATCAGAACCAGCAGTTGCTGCAGCAGACGCCCCCCCCGCTGTCCACCCTCGCCAAGCCCGACATCGAAGGTGCTCGCCTGGTCATTGAAAGCGTGCTGGCCGAGCGCCGAAAGGTGCTGACCGAGATGGAGTCGAAGACGCTGCTGTCGGCGTTTCACATCCCCGTGACCGAGACCCTGCTGGCTCGCAGCGCGACTGAGGCCATGATGATCGCCACCCAGTTGGGCTTTCCGGTGGCCTTGAAAATCGATTCACCCGACATCAGCCACAAATCCGATGTGCAGGGTGTGGTGCTCAACATCATGAGCGGGTCGGCCGCCCGCGATGCCTACAGCGACATGATCGAGCGCGTGACGCGCCTGTTGCCCCAGGCCCGCATCAACGGCGTGACGGTGCAAAGAATGGCGCGCAACCGACGCGGCCGGGAAATCTGCGTCGGCCTGGTGACGGATGCCCCCTTTGGCCCGGTGATCACTTTTGGTGCCGGCGGGACGATGATCGAGTTGATCGACGACCGCGCCATGGAACTGCCGCCGCTGAACCTGTTTCTGGCTCGCCGCATGATCGACCGCTCACGGGTCGCCGAAACCCTGGGTGAGTGGCGCGGCGCCACGGCCGCAGACCGGGATGCGCTTGAGCAGGTGCTGTTGCGCGTGTCGGAAATGGTGTGCGAGCTCCCTCAGTTGCGTGAGATGGACATCAACCCCATCATCGTCGACGAAAGCGGTGCGGTGGCGGTGGATGCGCGCATCGTGATCGACAGTGCACCGCAGGCCTCCAGCGGGCGTCTGAGCAATTACCACCACCTGTCCATCCTGCCGTACCCGGCTCGTTACGAGCAGGTGCTGCCTTTGCGCGGCGGTGGCGAGTACACAGTCCGGCCGATTCACCCCGACGACGCGCAGATGCTGCAAGACCTCATGCATCACCTGTCGCAGGAAAGCCGCTATTTCCGCTTTGTGTCTTCGATCGCTGAATTGCCGCCCCAGATGCTGGCCCGCTTCACCCTCATCGACTACGACCGGGAGATGGCGCTGGTGGCGGTGGTGAAGGAGCGCACAGCCAACACCGAGGGCGAGATCACCGAGACCGAGCGCATCGTGGGGGTGTCGCGCTACATCACCAACCCGGACCAGACCAGTTGCGAGTTTTCACTGGTGGTGGCGGATGACTTCAATGGCAAGGGCCTGGGGTCACGACTGATGGAGTGCATCATGGACGTCGCCCGCGAAAAAGGGCTCAGCGAGATGGATGGACTGGTGCTGGCGAACAATCAACCCATGCTTAAGCTGATGCGCGGACTGGGGTTCAGCGTCAAGGCCTTCCCGGAAGACCCGGAGTTCAAGTTGGTGACGCACCCGCTCTGAGCACCGGGCGACCGCGGCCATCGGTAGAAGCGGGGGCTGCGTCGGCCCTCGCATGCGACAGACAGGGACCGTCACGGACGTTTCATGAGGGCTCGCTACCCTGAAGGCTAGGGGCGTGCCTGAGCCCGCACGTCCCTGCCGCCGCAAGACCGATCCATCTGCCTCGGGTCGGATCCTTTGCGGTGAGCATGATGGCCATATGCCTGCACTGGAGCCCCACGTGTCCTTGACCCTGCCCGACATCTCCGCCTTGCTGCTTCGGCGAGGCCACGCCCAATACGGTGACGAAGCCGTGTCGCAGTTGCAGCACGCCCTGCAATGTGCCGCCCTGGCCGAACAGGCCGGCGAAAGCCCTGAGGTGGTCGTCGCAGCCCTGCTGCACGATCTAGGGCACTTGATCGTGGCAGAGCGCGAGGGCCTCGACGAGCCAGACAACAGCCGCGATGAGCTGCACCAGTTTGTCGTGTTGCCCTTTTTGCGGGGAACGTTCCCTGAGGCCGTGCTGGCCCCGATTCGACTGCATGTGGATGCCAAGCGCTTTCTGTGCGCCACAGAGACAGGCTATGCAGAGGGGCTGTCGGCAGCGTCCCAGGCCAGCCTTGCATTGCAAGGTGGCGCTTTCAGCAGCGACGAGGCCACCAGGTTCATGACTCAAGAACACGCCGCCGTCGCTGTTCGACTGCGCCGTTATGACGACCTGGCCAAAGTTCAGGGCTGGTGCGGTCCCGACCTGACGCATTTCGAACCCTGCATGGCCAGCGTTGCAAACCCCCACGGCAGCGTGTGAATGCATGCCCCGGCCACTGATTGACACCCCGGGCTCAGAGCGATTCTGGTGCACCCCAGTCATCAGATGACTGGGCGTATCTGACCGGGGCAGCGAGAACTGTCAGAAAACAAAAAAGCCCACCGAAGTGGGCTTTTTGCAAGCAGCCAAGAAGCTGCTTTGGATTGGTTGCGCGAGAAGGATTTGAACCTCCGACCTTTGGGTTATGAGCCCAACGAGCTACCAGACTGCTCCATCGCGCGGCAAGATGGAATTATAACTTATTCTGCAGCTGCTTGAGCGGCTTCGGCAGAATTATTTGCTTCAGCGCGTTCAACCAACTCAACCAGGGCCATCGGAGCGTTGTCGCCCACGCGGTAGCCCATCTTCAGGATGCGGGTGTAACCACCAGGACGAGCGCTGTTGCGCTTGCCCAGATCGTTGAACAGCTTGGTGACGCTGTCGCGGTCGCGCAGACGGTCAAAAGCCAGACGACGGTTGGCAACGGTGTCCACCTTGGCCAAGGTGATCATGGGTTCGATCACGCGGCGCAGTTCCTTGGCCTTGGGAACGGTGGTCTTGATGACTTCGTGCGCAATGAGCGAGTTCATCATGTTCTGCAGCATCGCCAGGCGGTGCGAGCTGGTGCGATTCAGTTTACGAAGGCCGTGTCCGTGACGCATAGTGCTTTCCTTTCTTTATTGATGACAACCAGCCGGATCAGGTACTGGTTGATGCACTTTTCATCCGCCATCGTGACGGATGAAGCAGGTTCGCCAAAAAGCGAAGCCTGTGATTATAACTTAACGCTTGTCGAGACCAGCAGGCGGCCAGCTTTCCAGCTTCATGCCCAGAGTCAGGCCACGAGAGGCCAGAACTTCCTTGATCTCATTGAGCGACTTGCGACCCAGGTTAGGGGTCTTGAGCAGCTCGTTTTCGGTACGCTGAATCAGGTCGCCGATGTAGTAGATGTTCTCGGCCTTCAAGCAGTTGGCCGAACGCACGGTCAGCTCCAGCTCGTCCACAGGACGCAGCAGGATCGGATCGAACGAAGCACCACCGCGCGGAGCCGGCTGATCGAACGCAGCCAGTTCGCCGCCTTCCAGCTGAGCAAACACGGCCAGTTGTTCCACCAGGATCTTGGCCGAAGCGCGCACTGCGTCTTCAGCCGTGATGGCACCGTTGGTTTCGATTTCGACGACCAGTTTGTCCAGGTCGGTACGTTGTTCCACACGAGCGCTTTCGACGGTGTAGCTCACGCGGCGAACCGGCGAGAACGATGCGTCGAGAACAATGCGGCCAATCGACTTGCTGGGCTCATCGGCGAAACGACGAATGTTGCCGGGCACATAGCCACGGCCTTTTTCGACCTTGATCTGCATGTCGAGCTTGCCACCCGCCGACAACGTGGCAATCACGTGCTCGGGGTTGATGATCTCAACATCATGCGGGGTCTGGATGTCGCCAGCAGTGACAACACCTTCACCGTCTTTGCGCAGGCTCAGGGTAACTTCGTCGCGGTTGTGCAGCTTGAACACCACGCCCTTCAGGTTCAGGAGGATGTTGACCACATCTTCTTGAACGCCGTCAATGGAGGAGTACTCGTGCAGAACACCTGCAATCGTGACTTCAGTCGCTGCGTACCCCACCATGGAGGACAGGAGCACTCGCCGGATTGCGTTGCCCAGCGTATGGCCATAGCCACGCTCGAACGGTTCCAGGGCGACCTTGGCGCGGTTGTTGCCAAGCTGTTCCACGGTGATTGCTTTGGGTTTCAGCAAGTTGGTTTGCATTCAGACTTCCTCTCAATACCCCCGGCTCGTTACACCGGTAAGGCTGGTGAAGCACCTATACCGCGGTGCCCCGCGGTATAGGAACGATTTCAATTGAACGGACGATTAACGCGAATACAGTTCAACGATCAGCGATTCGTTGATGTCTGCACCGAATTCATCACGATCCGGGGACTTCTTGAAGGTACCTTCCGCCTTGTCCGCATTGACTTCAACCCAAGCCGGAATGCCGACTTGTTGAGCCAGTTGCAAAGCTTCGACCACACGGCCTTGCTTCTTGGACTTTTCGCGAACGGCCACCACGTCACCGGCCTTGACCAGATACGACGGGATGTTGACCGATTGACCATTCACGGTAATGGCCTTGTGCGAAACCAACTGACGGGCTTCTGCGCGGGTCGAACCGAAACCCATGCGGTACACCACGTTGTCCAGACGGGACTCAAGGATGAACAGCAGGTTGGCGCCGGTGTTGCCACGGCGACGATCGGCTTCTTCGAAGTAGCGGCGGAATTGCTTTTCCAGCACGCCGTACATGCGCTTGACCTTCTGCTTTTCACGCAGTTGCAGACCGAAGTCAGAAGTACGGGCACCCGAGGTGCGGCCGTGCTGACCAGGCTTGGAGTCGAACTTGGCCTTGTCCGCGATCGAGCGACGGGCGCTCTTCAGGAACAGGTCGGTGCCTTCACGGCGGGAGAGTTTGGCCTTGGGGCCGAGGTAACGTGCCACTTGAGCTTCCTTTTATGTCATCTTCCACACGTTTGAACGTGCGGGAGCCATCGGCGCGATGCCGATGGCGGTGGGCTTAAAAAATCAGATACGACGACGCTTTTGCGGGCGGCAGCCGTTGTGCGGCACCGGCGTCACATCAGAGATGGACGTGATGCGGATGCCCAGGGCACCCAGTGCACGAACGGAAGACTCGCGACCTGGGCCAGGGCCCTTGATCTCAACGTCGAGGTTCTTGATACCTTGCTCAATGGCAGCACGACCAGCCACTTCCGACGCGACCTGGGCCGCAAAGGGCGTGGACTTGCGGGAGCCCTTGAAGCCTTGACCACCCGACGAAGCCCAGGACAATGCATTGCCTTGGCGGTCGGTGATGGTGATGATCGTGTTGTTGAACGAGGCGTGAACGTGGGCAATACCGTCAGAAACGTTCTTGCGGACCTTCTTGCGCACTCGTTGTGCTGCGTTATTGGCGGGTGCTTTTGCCATATTGATCTCTCAATTATTTCTTCAGAGCGGCTGCTGCCTTGCGCGGACCCTTGCGAGTACGAGCGTTGGTGCGGGTACGCTGACCACGCATCGGCAGGCCACGACGGTGACGGAAGCCACGGTAGCAACCAATGTCCATCAAGCGCTTGATGTTCATGGTGGTTTCGCGACGCAGATCACCTTCAATGGTGAACTGCTCGATTTGTTCGCGAATCTTTTCCAGATCGCCGTCCGTCAGATCCTTGATCTTCTTGGTGTAAGCGATACCAGTTGCTTCGCAAATCTTGCGAGCGCGGGTGCGACCAATGCCAAAAATGGCGGTCAGACCGATTTCCGCATGCTTGTGCGGCGGAATGTTAATCCCAGCAATACGTGCCATGTGCGTCCTCTATAACTTGTAAATCAGCCTTGGCGCTGCTTGTGACGTGCATCCGTGCAGATCACGCGCACCACACCCTTGCGGCGGATGATTTTGCAGTTGCGGCAAATTTTCTTGACCGAAGCCGAAACTCTCATTTCATTCTCCTAAAACTCTTCAAACCGCAACCATCACTTGGCGCGGAAAACAATACGTGCCCGAGACAGATCGTAGGGCGTCAATTCAACAGTGACCTTGTCGCCGGGAAGAATGCGGATGTAATGCATCCGCATCTTGCCGGAAATATGTCCTAGTACGATATGGCCGTTGTCAAGCTTCACGCGGAATGTCGCGTTCGGCAGGTTTTCAACCACTTCACCCTGCATCTGGATGACATCGTCCTTAGCCATGTCAAATCAACCGCCTATGGATGTCTTGAAGTTGGCTTTCTTGAGCAGTGACTCATACTGCTGCGACATCATGTAGTTTTGAACCTGGGCCATGAAGTCCATGGTCACCACTACGATGATCAGCAGCGAGGTACCACCGAAGTAGAACGGAACGTTGTACTTCAGGATCAGGAACTCTGGCAGCAAGCACACGAATGTGATGTATGCCGCACCAGCCAGGGTCAAACGCACGAGAATCTTGTCGATATAACGCGCTGTTTGCTCACCAGGTCGGATTCCCGGAACAAAAGCCCCACTCTTCTTCAAGTTATCTGCTGTCTCACGGCTGTTGAAAACCAGCGCCGTATAGAAGAAGCAGAAAAATACGATCGCGGCGGCATAAAACATCACATAAATGGGCTGACCTGGGGTCAACGCACCTGCAATATCCTTCAACCAACGCATCGAATCACCAGTGCTGAACCAGCCCACCACCGTTGCCGGAAGCAGAATGATCGACGAAGCAAAGATCGGCGGCACCACACCGGCCATGTTCAGCTTCAAAGGCAGATGAGAGGATTGACCACCATAAACCTTGTTGCCTACCTGACGCCGCGCATAGTTGACAAGGATCTTCCGCTGACCACGCTCGACGAAAACGACGAAGTAGGTCACCAGGATCACCACGACCACGATGAACAGCGCAACCACGATGCTCATCGCACCGGTGCTGACCAGTTCAAGCAAGCCACCGATAGATTTCGGAAGACCTGCCGCGATCCCGGCAAAAATCAGGATCGAGATACCATTGCCCAGACCGCGCTCAGTGATCTGCTCACCCAGCCACATCAGAAACATGGTGCCGGCAGTCAGGCTCACCATCGCGGTCAGGCGGAAGCCAAAACCAGGAGAGATAACCAGACCTGCAGTGCCTTCCAATGCCACGGCAATGCCGAGCGACTGGAAAAGCGCCAGCCCCAACGTCCCATAACGGGTGTATTGGGTGATCTTGCGACGCCCTGCCTCACCTTCCTTCTTGAGCTGCTCCATGGCAGGAAGGACGTAAGACAGAAGTTGCATGATGATCGACGCCGAGATGTACGGCATGATGCCCAGTGCGAACACCGTGAACCTCGACAGTGCTCCACCGGAGAACATGTTGAAAAGGTTCAGAATCCCACCCTGCTGCCCTTGGAAGAGCTGCTGGAGTTGTGCCGGGTCAATGCCCGGAACTGGGATATGGGCGCCAATGCGATACACCACGAGCGCGAGCAACAGAAACACCAGGCGTCGGCGAAGATCGCCGAACTTCCCAGTCTTTGCCATTTGTGCTGCGCTAGTTGCCACGATGGACGTCTTTCAGACGGATCAGGCGAAGCTGCCGCCGGCAGCTTCGATCACAGCCTTGGCACCAGCAGTGGCGCCAATACCGTTGAGCTTCACAGCCTTGGTAAGTTCACCAGTCTTGATGACCTTGACCACCTTGGCCAATTCGCCAACCAGACCAGCGACCTTCAGAGCGGCAACATCAACTTCGGCTTGACCCAATGCTTCCAGATCAGACAAAGTGATCTCAGCATTGAACTTCAGCAGATGCGACTTGAAACCGCGCTTCGGCAGGCGACGTTGCAGAGGCATTTGACCGCCTTCGAAACCCACCTTGTGGTAGCCGCCGGAACGCGACTTTTGACCTTTGTGACCACGGCCAGCGGTCTTGCCCAGACCGGAGCCAATGCCACGGCCAACGCGACGCTTGGCGTGCTTGGCGCCAGCAGCGGGCTTGATGCTATTGAGTTCCATGTTCTTTCTCTCAGAGCACTTTGACCAGATAGCTGATCTTGTTGATCATGCCGCGCACTTCGGGGCTGTCCTTGAGCTCGCTGACACTGTTCAGCTTGCGCAGGCCCAGACCACGAACGGTCGCACGGTGCGATTCCTTGGTGCCGATCGGGCTGCGAACCAGCTGGATCTTCACGATATTTTGGGTCGTCATGAAATGACTCCTTCTTAGGCGAAGATCTCTTCGACAGACTTGCCGCGCTTGGCAGCGATGTCCGACGGAGTGGTCGAGTTCTTCAGCGCGTCAAACGTGGCGCGAACCATGTTGTAAGGGTTCGACGAACCATGGCTTTTGGCCACGATATCGGTGATACCCATCACTTCAAACACAGCACGCATCGGGCCGCCAGCAATGATGCCGGTACCCTTGGGAGCCGGAGCCATCATCACAACAGCCGCGCCGTGGTGACCGGTCACGTTGTGGTGGATGGTGCCGTTCCTCAGGGAAACCTTGGTCATGTTGCGACGGGCTTCTTCCATCGCCTTTTGCACGGCAGCAGGCACTTCCTTGGACTTGCCCTTGCCCATGCCAACGCGACCATCGCCATCGCCGACCACGGTCAAGGCAGCGAAACCGAGAATACGGCCGCCCTTGACCACCTTGGTCACGCGATTCACGGCGATCATCTTCTCGCGCATGCCGTCGTCGCGACCTTCGTCTTGAACTTTGGGTTGAAACTTAGCCATTTTTTATTCCCGTCCGCTTAGAACTGCAGGCCTGCTTCACGGGCAGCGTCGGCCAGAGCCTTGACGCGACCGTGGTAAGCGAAACCAGCGCGATCGAATGCAACCTTCTCCACGCCAGCAGCCTTTGCCTTTTCAGCAATGCGCTTGCCGATGATGGCGGCAGCGGCGGCATTGCCACCCTTGCCGGAAGCACCCAGCGAGCTGCGCACTTCGGCTTCGGCAGTCGAAGCGCTGGCCAGCACCTTGGTGCCGCAGCCAGAGATCACTTGAGCATAGATGTGCAGGTTGGTGCGGTTCACGCTCAAACGCGCCACGCCTTGATTGGCAATGCGGATGCGGGTTTGACGTGCACGACGCAGACGCTGCTCTTTTTTGGTCAACATGCTGCAGCTCCTTACTTCTTCTTGGTCTCTTTGATCGTGATCTTCTCGTCCGCATAACGGATGCCCTTGCCCTTGTAAGGCTCGGGGGGACGAACAGCACGGATCTCAGCAGCGATCTGACCCACGCGCTGACGGTCAGCACCCTTGATCAGAATTTCAGTCGCGGTCGGAGTGGCCACGGTGATGCCTTGCGGCATTTCGATGTTGACGGGGTGCGAGTAGCCCACCGCCAGGTTCAGCTTGGTGCCCTGAGCGGCGGCCTTGTAGCCCACGCCGATCAGAGTCAGCTTCTTTTCAAAGCCTTTGCTAACACCCACCACCATGTTGTTGACCAACTGGCGCAGCGTGCCGGACATGGCATTGGCTTCGCGAGAGTCATTCACGGGGGCAAACGTCAGCTTGCCTTCTTCGTTAGAGATCTTGACCAGGGCGTTTTGCGCCAGGGACAGAGTACCGCCGGTACCCTTCACGCTGATCTGGTCTTCCTTGATCGACACATCCACACCTTGGGGGATGGCGACCGGTGCTTTGCCTACGCGGGACATTTCAGTTTCTCCTCAATGTCACGGTTTAAGCCACATAGCACAGCACTTCGCCACCGACACCGGTAGCACGTGCTTTGCGATCGGTCATCACGCCCTTGGGAGTGGTGACGATGGCCACGCCGAGGCCATTCATGACTTGGGGGATGGCGTCACGGCCCTTGTAGACACGCAGACCAGGGCGGCTGACGCGCTCGATGCGCTCAATCACCGGACGACCAGCGTAGTACTTCAGGGAAATTTCAAGTTCGGACTTGCCTTCGTTGGTCTTCACTTGGAAGCCGTCGATATAGCCTTCATCCTTCAGCACTTGGGCGATGGCAACCTTCACTTTGGACGAAGGAACCAACACGGTAGCCTTGGCCACCATTTGTGCATTGCGGATGCGGGTCAGCAAGTCAGCGATGGGATCACTCATGCTCATGTTTAATCTCTCCTGCCTGCTTACCAGCTGGCCTTGGTGATACCGGGGATATCACCTGCAAAAGCCAGTTCACGAATCTTTGCACGGCCCAGACCGAATTGACGGAAGGTGCCACGCGGACGGCCCGTGATTTCGCAACGGTTGCGTTGACGGGTGGGGTTGGCGTTGCGCGGGAGCTTTTGCAGACCCAGACGGGCAGCAGCACGCTCTTCGTCGCTACGCTTGGCATCGTTGGCAACAGCCTTCAGTTCAGCGTATTTCTTCGCGAACTTGGCTGCCAGTTTTTCACGCTTGAGCTCGCGCTCGATCAAAGCTACTTTAGCCACACGACACCTCAGTTCTTGAACGGGAAACGGAAGCCGGCGAGCAGTGCCTTGCACTCTTCGTCCGTCTTGGCCGTCGTGGTGATGCTGATATTGAGACCGCGCAGGGCGTCAACCTTGTCGTACTCAATTTCCGGGAAGATGATCTGTTCTTTGACGCCGATGTTGTAGTTACCACGGCCATCAAAAGCACGACCCGAAATACCACGGAAGTCACGGACGCGGGGCAGAGCCACGGTCACGAAACGATCCAGGAATTCGTACATGTGCACGCCACGCAGGGTCACCATGCAACCGATGGCTTGACCTTCGCGGATCTTGAAACCGGCGATAGCCTTCTTGGCCTTGGTCACCACAGGCTTTTGGCCGGCGATCTTGGTCAGGTCAGCCACGGCGTTGTCCATGACCTTCTTGTCCGAGACAGCTTCGCTCACGCCCATGTTCAGGGTGATCTTGGTCAGACGCGGCACTTGCATCGGAGAGGTGTAGCCAAACTTGGCCATCAGCTCCGGAGCCACTTTTTCACGGTAGTGTTGTTGCAGTCGTGCCATGGTCATGCCACCTTGATTTCTTCGCCGCTGGACTTGAAAACGCGAACGCGCTTGCCGTCAGCCAGGAGCTTGATGCCGACGCGGTCAGCCTTGCCGGTGGCAGCATTGAAAATGGCCACGTTGGACTGGTGGATGGGCATGGACTTCTCCACGATGCCACCGGTCGTACCCTTCAGAGGGTTCGGCTTGGTGTGCTTCTTCACCAGGTTGATGCCTTCCACGATCACGTGGGAGTCATCCTTGCGCAGCACCACTTGGCCGCGCTTACCTTTGTCGCGCCCTGCGAGCACGATCACTTCATCGCCTTTGCGGATCTTGTTCATGATTCGCGTCCTCAGAGAACTTCAGGAGCCAGGGACACGATCTTCATGAACTTTTCGGTACGCAGTTCACGCGTCACGGGTCCAAAGATGCGGGTGCCGATTGGCTCCAGCTTGGCGTTCAGCAGCACTGCTGCATTGCCATCAAACTTAACGAGCGAGCCATCGCCACGGCGGATGCCCTTGGCGGTGCGAACCACTACTGCACTGTAAACCTCGCCTTTTTTGACGCGGCCACGCGGAGCGGCTTCCTTGATGCTCACCTTGATGATGTCACCGACACTGGCGTAGCGACGCTTGGAACCGCCGAGCACCTTGATGCACAGGACGGACTTGGCGCCAGTGTTGTCGGCAACCTCTAACCGAGATTCTGTCTGGATCATTTCAATATTCCCAACTTGTACCAGGGCTCTTGACCATCAAAAGCACCAGTCAGTCTTGGGCCCGTCGTCCGCGCCGCAAACCATTTTGATGCGCTTCCGTTGGGCAAGAAACTTCACTTTTTACAGCGAAGCCTGTGAGTATTGCAAACTATCCAGAAGATGTCAATCGTTTTTGAAGGTCAGGCGGGCAAGGTGCCGTAGCGTTCAGCCAACGCCAAAAACGGGGCTGTCGCCTGGGGAATGGCCAACTCCTGTTCCAGGATGCGAGCCACCGCCGGGGCGGCTGCAGCGGCAGCCCGGGCATCCAGGAACAGCAGGCGATTGCGCCGTGCCAACACGTCCTCGATGCTTCGCGCATATTCATAGCGCGCAGCAAAGCGAACCATGGCTTCCGTCAGGTTCGGCGCGACAAGGACGTCCGCCCCCGGCAGACTCGCCAGCAAGGCGGCCTCATCACCATACAGATGAGCCCCCGGCGCGTCGCTCAAACGCACAGTGGCGGCACCTGGCGCCGGTGCGCCGATCAACCGGTGGTGGTCTGTGCTGGAGGCTGCGAGCCTGGGCAGCAAGCCCGCTTCCTGGATTTTACCCAGCACATCCTCGGCCATCGCCCGGTAGGTGGTCCATTTGCCGCCCGTGACGGTGACCAAGCCACTTTTGCTCACCGCCACCGTGTGTTCGCGGCTGATGCCCTTGGTGCTTCCGTCGTCTTCCACCGGCTTGACCAGCGGACGCAACCCCACCCAGACGCTGCGCACGTCTTCGCGGCGCGGTGCCCGCTGGAGGTAGCGCGCCGACTCGTCCAGGATGAAAGCCACCTCGTCGGCAAACGGCTCGGGCTCGCGCGCCAGATCCTCGCGGGGCGTGTCGGTGGTGCCCAGAATCACCTTGCCGAGCCAGGGCACGGCAAACAAGACCCGGCCATCTGCGGTCTTGGGCACCAGCAAGGCGTGATCACCCTGCAGAAAGTCCCGATCCACCACCAGGTGAACGCCCTGGCTGGGCGCCACCATGGGTTTGGTGGCGCGGCCACTGGCCTGGCCATCAAGTTCACGCAGCGCATCCACCCAGACCCCGGCGGCATTCACCACGCAGCGGGCACGCAACTCGAACGAGCGCCCGCTTTCCCGGTCTTCGCAACGCAAGCCTGCCAGTCGGCCCGCCTCGTGGACCAGGCCCGTGGCCTTGCAATAGTTGACCAGCAAGGCGCCCTGTGCCGCGGCCGTGCGCGCCAGCACCAGGGCCAGGCGCGCATCGTCAAATTGACCATCCCAGTATTTGACCCCGCCCCAGAGGTGCTCCTGGATGATCGTGGGCAGGCATTCACGGGTGCGCGCCTTGCCCAGAAATTCGGTGGCACCCAGGCCGGCCTTGCCTGCCAGGGCGTCATACATCTTGAGCCCGATGCCATAGAAGGGCGATTCCCACCAGTGGTAGGACGGCATCACAAAGGGCAAGGGCTGCGCCAGGTGTGGCGCGTTGTGCAGCAAGGTCGTGCGCTCATGCAGGGCCTCACGCACCAGCGACACATTGCCCTGGGCCAGGTAACGAACCCCGCCGTGCACCAGCTTGGTCGCCCGTGACGAAGTGCCCTGTGCAAAGTCGTGCGACTCGACCAGCACGACGCTCAACCCTCTCAGTGCGGCATCAAGCGCCACCCCCAGCCCTGTCGCCCCACCGCCGATGACCGCCAGGTCGTAGGTGCGTGACTCGGCCAATCGCTCGATCAGCCGGGCTCGGTCAGTCGCTTGGGGCAGTGCAGTTTCGCTCATGATCTTGGGGCGGGCCGGTGCACCTGGTGCCACCGGCGCCGCCATTGCTTCAGGGCCTCCCGGGTGCCCTGTTGGAATATCAAACCGGCGGGATGTCAAGCACCCCGCCGGAACCTGTTCGCTGTGCGGGTCTCAGCGAACCTTGCCGTCCTTCCAGGCCTGCAGCAGCTTGTCGTAGTTGATGGTCTCGCCCTTGGGCTTCTCGTTGGCCAACTTGGCCCACGGAGCACCCTTGTCGCTCAACCACTTGGACGGATCGCTCTTCGCATTCAGCTTGGGGGCGCAATGGCTCATGCCAGCGCGCTCCAGACGCCCCATCACCTGGTCCATCTCCTCCGCCAGCGTGTCCATGGCGCCTTGCGGGGTCTTTTCACCCGTCACGGCCTGGGCCACGTTCTTCCACCACAGCTGAGCCAGCTTCGGGTAGTCAGGCACGTTGGTTCCGGTGGGCGTCCAGGCCACGCGGGCCGGGCTGCGGTAGAACTCGATCAGACCACCGTACTTGGCGGCGTTCTTGGTGAAGTACTCATGACGGATATCGCTGTCGCGGATGAAGGTCAGACCCACCACCGACTTCTTGGCCGACACGGTCTTCGAGGTCACGAACTGGGCGTACAGCCAGGCAGCGGCCGTGCGGTTGGGGTCCTGGTCCTTGAAGAAGGTCCACGAGCCCACGTCCTGGTAGCCGTTTTGCATGCCCTGCTTCCAATAGGGACCATTGGGGCCAGGGGCCATGCGCCACTTCGGCGAGCCATCCTCATTCACCACGGGCAGACCCTTCTTGGTCATGTCGGCGGTGAAGGCGGTGTACCAGAAGATCTGCTGTGCGATCTGGCCCTGCGCCGGCACCGGGCCGGCTTCGCCAAAGGTCATGCCCATGGCTTCCTTGGGCGCGTACTTCTTCATCCAATCGATGTACTTGGTCAAGGCATACACAGCCGCCGGCGAGTTGGTCGCGCCACCGCGGGAGACCGAGGCCCCCACCGGGGTGCACTTGTCGTCGGCCACGCGAATGCCCCACTCGTCCACCGGCATGCCGTTCGGGATGCCCTTGTCGGCGGTGCCGGCCATCGACAGCCAGGCATCGGTGAAGCGCCAGCCCAGCGACGGATCCTTCTTGCCGTAGTCCATGTGGCCATAGATTGGCTTGCCGTCGATGGTCTTCACGTCGTTGGTGAAGAACTCGGCGATGTCTTCGTAGGCGCTCCAGTTCTGCGGCACGCCCAGGTCGTAGCCGTACTTGGCCTTGAACTTGTCTTGCAGGTCCTTGCGAGCAAACAGGTCAGCGCGGAACCAGTACAGGTTGGCAAACTGCTGGTCGGGCAACTGGTACAGCTTGCCGTCCGGCGCCGTGGTGAAGCTGGTCCCGATGAAATCCTTCAGATCCAGATCGGGGTCAGTGAACTCTTTGCCAGCGCCGCTCATGTAATCGGTCAGATTCATGATCTTGCCGTAGCGGTAGTGGGTTCCGATCAAGTCGGAATCGCTGATCCAGCCATCGTAAATCGACTTGCCCGATTGCATCGAGGTCTGCAGCTTCTCGACCACGTCACCTTCCTGGATCAGGTCATGCTTGACCTTGATGCCCGTGATCTCCTCAAAGGCCTTGGCCAGGGTCTTGGACTCGTATTCGTGGGTGGTCAGGGTTTCGGACACCACCGAAATTTCCTTGACGCCCTTGGCCTGCAGCTTCTTGGCGGCCTCCATGAACCACTTCATTTCGGCCAACTGCTTGTCCTTGGACAGCGACGAAGGCTGGAACTCGTTGTCGACCCATTTCTTCGCCTCAGCCTCTCCCGCGTGGGCGTATGACCCGGCGGCCAGGGCCGCTGCCAGCGCAAGCGCCGTGTAACGCAATTTCATGAGATGTCTCCTCAGATGCAAATCCCCGGTTGATGTTGAAGTCGTCCGGCCCCGGGGAATGGTCGAGCCGAATGCCTGTCTTGATTCGTGGGGGTGGTGCTCAACCCTTGCGCATGACCAGGGCCAGCACGGCCATGGACAGCACAAAGCTGATCCACACCGAAGGCTCGGCCTCCAGGTGCAACCACCCCTGCAGCTTTTCACTCAGGCCGACAAAGGCCAGGTTCACATAGGCCGCCGACAGCAACCCGATGAACAGACGATCCCCCCGCGTGGTGCGCAGCGGCAAAAAGCCTTTGCGCTCGACCGTGGGCGATCGGATTTCCCACACCGTCATGCCGATCAGCATGAGCACGATGCAACTGAAGAACACGGCGACCGGCAAGGTCCAGGCCATCCACTCAAACATGCCAATCTCCTCAGACTCGACCCATCGCGAAACCCTTCGCGATGTAGTGACGAACAAACCAGATCACGATGGCCCCTGGCACGATGGTCAGCACGCCGGCCGCCGCCAGGGTGGCCCAGTCCATGCCCGAAGCCGACACCGTGCGCGTCATGGTGGCCACGATGGGCTTGGCGTTCACGCTGGTCAGCGTGCGCGCCAGCAGCAGCTCCACCCAACTGAACATGAAGCAGAAGAAGGCCGCCACCCCCACCCCGGCCTTGATCAGGGGCAGGAAGATGGTCAGGAAGAAACGCGGAAAGCCGTAGCCGTCGATGTAGGCGGTCTCGTCGATCTCACGCGGGATGCCGCCCATGAAGCCTTCCAGAATCCACACCGCCAGCGGCACGTTGAACAAGAGGTGCGCCAGCGCCACAGCGATGTGCGTGTCCATCAGTCCCACCGTGGTGTAGAGCTGGAAGAAGGGCAGCAGAAACACCGCGGGCGGGGTCATGCGGTTGGTCAACAGCCAGAAGAACACATGCTTGTCACCCAGAAAGCGGTAGCGCGAGAACGCATACGCTGCCGGCAAGGCCACGGACACCGAGATCACGGTGTTGATGGCCACATAGATCATCGAGTTGATGTAGCCCGAGTACCACGAGGCGTCGGTGAAGATCAGCCCGTAGTTGGCCCAGGTGAAGTGAACCGGGAAGAACGAGAAGCTCGACAGGATCTCCTCGTTCGTCTTGAAGCTCATGTTGATCATCCAATAGATGGGCAACAGGGCAAACACGATGTACGCCAGCAGGAACAGCGAGCGCTTGTGGAAGCGGTTCTCATGCATGACCGGTCTCCTCCGGGTTCTGCGTGCCCACGCTTTGCATCCAGTTGTAGAGGATGAAGCAGAGCAACAAGATGATCAGGAAATAAATCAGCGAGAAAGCGGCCGCCGGCCCCAGGTCAAACTGACCCACCGCCTTCTGTGTCAGGTACTGGCTCAGGAAGGTCGTGGCATTGCCCGGGCCGCCCCCGGTCAGCACAAAGGGCTCGGTGTAGATCATGAAACTGTCCATGAAGCGCAGCAGCACCGCGATCATCAACACGCCACGCATCTTGGGCAGCTGGATGTAGCGGAACACCGCCAGCTTGCTGGCCCCATCAATGCGGGCCGCCTGGTAGTAAGCATCCGGGATGCTGCGCAGGCCGGCATAGCCCAGCAAGGCCACCAGCGGCGTCCAATGCCAGACATCCATCACCAGCACCGTCAGCCAGGCATGGGTCGAGTTGCCGGTGTAGCTGTATTCGATGCCCATCTGCTGCAACGTGTGGCCCAGCAAACCGATGTCGTCACGGCAGTAGATCTGCCAGATGGTGCCCACCACGTTCCAGGGGATCAGCAAGGACAGCGCCACCACCACCAGCACGGCTGATGATTTCCAGCCCTGCGCCGGCATCGACAGCGCCAGCAGCACACCCAGCGGCAGCTCCACCAGCAGCACCGACAACGAGAACAGCAATTGACGCAGCAACGCGCCATGCAACTCCTCGTCGCGCATCACGGCGGCAAACCATTCGGTCCCCACGAACACGCGGCGCTCGGGCGAGATGATGTCCTGCACCGAATAGTTCACCACCGTCATCAAGGGCAGGATGGCAGAAAACGCCACACACAGGATGACGGGCAAGATCAGGAACCAGGCCTTCTGGTTCACGGGTTTGTTCACGGCGCTCATGACACCAGCTCCTCATTCACGTAAAAGCAGGTGTGCTGCCCCAACAGCTGCAGCCAGACCTCATCGCCCACCGCCAGCTTCAGCCACTCCACCCCCAGACGGGCTTTGAGCACCGTGCCCTGCACCTCCGCGCTCAGCATCAGGTGGGTGCCCACGTCCTGCACCTGGCGCACCCGCGCCGGCACGGCCCCGGGTGTCCCAGCGTTGGCCAGGGTCAGGTACTCAGGGCGAATGCCCAGTTTCAGCGCCCCATCCGGCAGGGCCTTGCCCACTGGCAGCGGCAGGTGCCGCCCCGCCAGCTCCAGCTTGTCACCAGCCACGTCAGCGGCCAGAAAGTTCATGCCGGGCGAGCCGATGAAGTTACCCACAAACGTGTGCTGAGGGCGCTCGAACAAAGCGTCTGCCGGCCCCACCTGCACGGCCCGGCCACGGGTCATCACCACCACCTGGTCGGCAAAGGTCAGGGCCTCGACCTGGTCGTGCGTCACATAGATCAGGGTCAGCTTGAGCTCGTGGTGGATCTGCTTGAGCTTGCGGCGCAGCTGCCATTTCAAGTGCGGATCGATCACCGTCAGTGGCTCATCGAACAGCACGGCTGACACGTCAGGCCGCACCAGGCCACGGCCCAGCGAGATCTTCTGTTTGGCGTCGGCCGCCAGTCCGGCAGCGCGCTGGTTGAGCTGACCGCTCATGTCCAGCATCTCGGCAATCTCACCCACGCGTTTCTTGATCTGCGCTTCAGGCACCTTGCGGTTGCGCAGCGGGAAAGCCAGGTTCTCGGCCACTGTCATGGTGTCGTAGATCACCGGGAACTGGAACACCTGCGCAATATTGCGTTGCTGCGGGCTCAGGCGGGTCACGTCCTGGCCGTCGAACAGCACCTTGCCATGCGAAGGCTGCAGCAGCCCCGACATGATGTTGAGCATGGTGGTCTTGCCACAGCCCGAAGGCCCCAGCAGCGCATAGGCGCCGCCGTCGTCGAAGGTCATTTTGAGCGGCAGCAGCGCGTAATCGCTGTCCTGCTGCGGGTTGGCGCGGTAGGCATGCGCCAGATCGAGTTCGATGCGGGCCATGCTCAGTGTCCTCCTGCGCGTTCGGGGGCCAGGGCCAGTTGACCGATGGCATCAAAGACATAGGCCTGTGCGGGGCTCACGTACAAGGTGATCGGAGCCCCCAGCTCGAAGTAATGCACCCCGGTCAGTTGCGCCACCAGTTCACCCACCAACGTGTGCACATGAACATAGGTGTCCGAGCCCGAGATCTCGGCCAACTCCACCGTGCCCGGCAGGCTGACATCACCCGGGCGGCCATGCACCCGCAGCGCACTGGCGCGCAGACCCACCGTCATCTGGGCAGCTCCGGCCGATGCTGGCAGGGCCAGCGGCAACGCCGGCCCGCCGCGCAGGCGCACGCCCCCTTCGCAGGCATCGGCCTGCAGCAGGTTCATCGGCGGGTCGCTGAAAGCGCGTGCCACGCGCAGCGAACGCGGGCGGTGGAACACCTCGGCCGTGGGGCCGTACTGCAGCAGTTCACCCTCATCCAGCACCGCGGTGTAGCCCCCCAGCAGCAGTGCCTCGCCGGGCTCGGTGGTGGCATACACCACGGTCGAGTCACCGCTGGCAAACAGTGAGGTCAGCTCTTCGCGCAACTCCTCGCGCAACTTGTAATCCAGGTTCACCAGGGGTTCGTCCAGCAGCATCAGCGGGGCTTGCTTGGCCAGCGCCCGGGCCAAAGCCACGCGCTGCTGCTGCCCGCCCGACAACTCGGCCGGCAGGCGCTCCAGGAACATCTCGATGTGCAGCTTGGTCGCCAGCTCCCGAACACGCTGATCGATGTTGGGGGCCTTGCGCAACAGCAGCGGCGACGCGATGTTGCGCGCCACCGTCATCGACGGGTAATTGATGAACTGCTGGTACACCATGGACACATCGCGCTCACGCACCGGCATCCCGGTCACGTCTTTGCCATCCACCAGCACACGGCCCTGGCTTGGCGTGTCCAGCCCCGCCATGATGCGCATCAGGCTGGTCTTGCCCGCCTGCGTCGCCCCCAGCAGCACCGTCACAGCGCCGCTTCGCAAGGCCAGATTCATGGGGTGGAGCCAAGTCTCCGCCCCCATCGTCTTGCCGATGCCTTCCAATTCAAGCTGCATCACGCAACCTTTCCACTTGTTTGTCTCGGGTCCCGCTACCAGTTGTTGCGCGCTGGCAGGGGCTTCGAATGTTCGCAACTTTTCGATTATTGTTCCTTTTTTTTCGTTTTTGATTCTGGTTTTCCCCTAACGCGTTCCTTTTTTTTCCCTTTAAAGTCGCTGCCTCGAACCCTGCCAGACTGCGAACCGTGAACTTCAACCCCAGACAACTCAAACTCATTGAAGTGGTCCGCGAGCGCGGCTCGGCCACGGTGGAAGAACTGGCCGAACAGCTGTCAGTCACCCTGCAGACCGTGCGGCGCGACGTGCAAAAAGTGGCCGAGAGTGGCGCCCTGCGCCGCTTCCATGGCGGCGTGCGCGTTCCCAGCTCCACCACTGAAAACATCGCCCACCCGCAACGCCAGGGGCTGCACGCCGAGGGCAAGGCCCGCATTGCGCGCGCCGTGGCCCAGCAGGTGCCCGATGACTGCTCACTGATCCTCAACATCGGCACCACCACCGAGGCGATTGCCGAGGCCTTGCTGCAGCACCAGGGCCTGAGGGTGATCACCAACAACCTCAACGTGGCCACCATCCTGTGCCGCAACCCCAGCTTCGAAGTGATCGTGGCTGGCGGTGTGGTGCGCCCCCGCGACCGCGGCATCGTGGGTGAGGCAGCGGTCGATTTCATCCGGCAATTCAAGGTCGACCTGGCCATCATCGGCATCTCCGGCATCGAGTCCGACGGATCATTGCGTGACTACGATTACAGGGAGGTGAAAGTCGCCCAGACCATCATCGAACACGCACGCGAGGTCTGGCTGGCAGCCGATGCCAGCAAGTTCAATCGCCCCGCCATGGTCGAGGCCGCCACCCTGTCGCAGATCGACCGCCTGTTCACCGACGCCGCCCCCCCCGCCCCCTTCCCCCAATTGCTGGAAGACGCCGGCGTGCGCCTGGACGTCTGCCTGACCTGAACGCCCAGCCCGACCGGATCTCCAGGACCCCGACATGACCTACCTCTTGGCCCTCGACCAGGGCACCTCCAGCTCACGCAGCATTGTTTTTGACGCCCTTGGCCATGTGGTGGCCCAGGCCCAGCAAGAGCTGCCCCAGATCTACCCTCAACCCGGCTGGGTTGAGCATGACCCCATGCTGATCTGGCAGACCCAGCTCGACACCGCTCGCGCCGTGCTGCAGAAGGCCGGCCTCAAGGCGAGTGACATCCATGCCCTGGGCATCACCAACCAGCGCGAAACCACCGTGGTCTGGAACCGCAAGACTGGCCAGCCCATCCACAACGCCATCGTCTGGCAGGACCGCCGAGCCGAACCAGCTTGCGCCCAATTGCGCGAACAAGGCCATTCGGACCTCATCCAGCAGCGCGCCGGCCTGTTGGTGGATGCCTATTTTTCGGGCACCAAGCTGCAATGGATCCTGAACAACGTGCCCGGCGCACGGGCCCAGGCCGAGGCCGGTGAACTGGCCTTCGGCACCGTCGACAGCTGGCTGATGTGGCAACTCACTGGCGGCGCCGTGCACGTCACCGACGTCAGCAATGCCTCGCGCACCATGCTGTTCAACATCCGCACCAATCAGTGGGACGACGACTTGCTGGCCCTGCTCGGCATCCCGCGCCAACTGCTGCCCGAGGTGCGCCCCTCCAACGCCGACTTCGGCCTGGTGCGCCCCGATCTGCTGGGCCAGGCCATCCGCATCAATGGGGTGGCGGGTGACCAGCAAAGTGCCTTGTTCGGGCAGGCCTGTTTCCACCCCGGCATGGCCAAGAACACCTATGGCACGGGCTGCTTCATGCTCATGCACACCGGCGAGCGCTTCCAGACCTCCCAAAATGGGCTGTTGACCACCAGTGCCGCCCAGGCCAGCCCACGTGCCGAGTTCGCCATCGAGGGCAGCGTGTTCGTGGGCGGCGCCGTGGTGCAGTGGCTGCGTGACGGACTCAACGCCATCCAGTCCAGCAGCGAAGTGCAGCAACTGGCCCAGAGCGTGCCTGACGCCGGCGGTGTGATGATGGTGCCCGCCTTCACCGGTCTGGGCGCCCCGTATTGGAACCCCGAGGCGCGCGGCACCATCACCGGCATCACCCGTGGCACCACCCTGGCCCACATTGCCCGCGCCGCGCTGGAGAGCATTGCCTTCCAGAGCACCGCCCTGCTTGAGGCCATGAGCCGCGACGCCGTGGCCGCCGGTGGCAGCCCGGTCACCGAACTGCGCGTGGACGGCGGCGCTTGCGTCAACGACCTGCTGATGCAGATGCAGGCCGATCTGCTGGGCATCCCCGTGGTTCGGCCCGCCGTGATCGAAACCACGGCCCTGGGCGCGGCTTACCTGGCCGGGCTGGGCTCGGGCCTTTACGCCGGGCTGGACGAACTCAGCCAACAATGGCGCGCCGAACGCACCTTCGTGCCGCAAATGGCGCGCGACCAGGCCACCGAACGCATCGCCCACTGGGAACGGGCCGTGCGCCAGGCGACTGCGACCTGAAAATCTGCGATGCAGCACCCACCCGCAGGCTAGGCGTTTTAAAAAGCGCCTAGACTTCGGCCCGTGAAATTTCCCAGTAACACCTCCCTTCCGGGCGCCCGGGGACTGTCCCGCCGCCAATGGCTGAAATGGGGCGCTGCCCCTCTGCTGGCCAGTGCCCTGCCAGGCTGCACCCCGTTGGGCCTGCGCCCCGGCAACGCCGGGCTGCGGCCGCAGTTGCGCCTGCTGGGCGAAGAGCGTCTGCCCTACCACCTGAAATTTGAAGACACCACGGTGGGAGGCCTGTCCGGCCTCGACCGCGATCCGGTCAGCGGTCATTGGTATGCCCTGAGCGACGACCGCTCCGACCGCCACCCGGCGCGCTTCTACACCCTCGCCATGAAGGTGTCCGAAGCTGGCATCACCGGCCTGGCCGTCCAGAACGTGACCCTGCTGCGCGACGCCCAGGGCCGCACTTACCCCAACCGCAAACAGGCTGATGCCAGCCGACCCGAGATCCCCGATCCCGAGTCGATCCGATTCCGGCCTGAGACCGGCACCCTGCTCTGGACCAGCGAAGGCGATGTCAACCGCGGCCTGCCGCCCGCGCTGCGCGAAATGTCGCTGGACGGGCGACTGCTGCGTGAGTTCACCCTGCCCGACGTGCTGAAGCTGAGTGCCGACGATGCCCACGGCCCGCGCAACAACCTCGCGTTTGAAGGCCTGGCCCTGAGCCCCAGTGGCCGCTACGCCTGGGTATCCATGGAGGCCCCGCTGGTGCAGGACGGTCCGCTGCCTTCCGCAGGGCAACGCGGCGGCCCTTGCCGGCTGACCCGCTTTGACCTGCGCACCGGTCAGGCCGACCGGCAGATTGCCTACCAGCCCGATGCCGTGCCGCGCAGCCCGCTGCCCCCGGGCGCACCCGCCGACAACGGCATCAGCGAGATCCTCATGGCCGACGAGCACCACCTGCTGCTGCTTGAGCGGGCCTACATGACGGGGGTGGGGGTCTCTCTGGCGCTGTACCGCATCGACACCCGCCAGGCGCCTGATGTGCTGAACCTCGGCACCCTGCCGCCCGGTGCGCCGGTGGCGCCCAAAACCCTGGTCGCTGACTTTGCCAGCCTCGGCATCAGCCGACTGGACAACAGCGAATGCCTGTGCTGGGGGCCTACCCTGAGCAACGGGCGGCGCAGCCTGGTGGTGCTGAGCGACGACAATTTCAGCCCGATCCAGATCACCCAATTTCTAGCTTTCGAATACCAGGACGCACCCTCATGACCTCCCAAATCGCATTCATCGGCGGCGGCAACATGGCCAGCGCCATCATTGGCGGCCTGCTCAAGCAGGGGCGTCAGGCCTCGGACATTCTCGTCGTCGAGCCCTTTGCCGAGGCCCGCGAGCGCCTGGCCCGTGATTTCGGCATCCAGGCCTTCGAGACCGCCGATGCCCGCCTGGCGCCAGCGGCCCTGGTGGTCTGGGCCGTCAAGCCGCAAACCTTCCGCGACGCGGCCCTGGCGGTGCGTGCCCACACCACCCAGGCCCTGCACCTGAGCGTGGCCGCCGGCATCCGCAGCGACAGCATTGCCCAATGGACCGGCACCGAGCGCGTGGTGCGCTGCATGCCCAACACGCCCGCCCTGGTGGGCAAAGGCATGACCGGCCTGTTTGCCCGCGCCGCGGTCACCCCGACCGACCGCAGTCTGGTCGAGCAGGTGATCCAGACCACCGGCGACTCGCTGTGGGTGAGTGAAGAAAGCCACCTCGACGTGGTCACCGCCCTGTCGGGCTCGGGCCCGGCCTATGTGTTCTATTTCATCGAGGCGATGGCGGCGGCAGGCGCCCAGATGGGGCTGACCGAAGCCCAGGCACTCAAGCTGTCGATCGGCACCTTTGTGGGGGCGGCCGAACTGGCCCGGGCCTCCACCGAGCCGCCCGAGGTGCTGCGCCAACGCGTCACCTCCAAGGGGGGCACCACCTACGCCGCCCTGTGCTCGCTGGAAGAAAGCCAGGTCAAGGCCCATTTCATGCAAGCCATGGAAAAGGCCCGCGCCCGCGCCCAGGAGCTGGGCGATGAATTCGGCGCGGCCTGAACCTGGCGACGGTCCAACTTCAGCGAAAATACCCCCGTCAAGGCGCCAGCAGCCATACGGCACGGTGCCGTGGCGGCCAACCCTCAACCAACCAAGACACAACATGAAAAAACTGCTTACCGCGATTCTCTCGGCCGCCCTGGTGGTCATGCCCCTGGCCCTGACCAGCACCGAAGCCGCCGCCAAGACGCCGCACAGCGCCAAGGCCTCGGGCAAACATGCCAAAAAAGCCGGCAAACACGGCAAGAAGGCCAAGAGCAAGCATGCCAAGCACGCCAAGAGCGCGCACAAGGCCAAGGCTCACACCTTCTGAGGGCCTAAGCGCTCTGCATCGAACAGGCCCGCCCCGAGCGGGCCTTTTCATTCAGGCCAGCCAGCCGGCCAGCAACAGGCTGGCAAACAAGGTCGCGCCCAACCAGTGGTTGGCGCGAAAGGCCTTGAAGCAGCCGTCCCGGCTTCGGTGCCGGATCAGGCCCACATGCCAGCCAACCTGGGCCAGGGCCACCAGCAGCCCCCCACCCAAAAAGACCGCCGGCACGCGCCCTTGCAACACCAGCCCCCAAATCAGCAGGCTCAGCACATAAAAGGCGGTGACGGCCAGCACATCCCACCGGCCCAGCGTGATGGCCGAAGTCTTCATGCCGATCTTCAAGTCATCGTCGCGGTCCACCATGGCGTATTCAGTGTCATAAGCCAGCACCCACAGCAGGTTGCTGAGCACCAACCAGCCCACCAGTGGCGACAAAGGCACATCCTGTGCCGTGAAGGCCATCGGAATGCCAAAACTGAAGGCCACCCCCAGAACGGCCTGCGGCATGGACACCAGGCGTTTGGCAAACGGGTAGAACAAGGTGACCGCCAAAGCACCGAAAGACCACAGGATGGTGGGCCCGTTGGTGGTCAGCACCAAGCCAAAGGCCACCAAGGCCAACACGGCCCCTACCACCAGGGCCTCGCGCACCGAGACGGCCCCCGAGGTGACAGGCCGGTTGGCCGTGCGCTTCACATGGCGGTCAAAGCCGCGGTCGGCCACGTCGTTCACACAGCACCCGGCACTGCGCATCAAGATGGTGCCCAGCGTGAACACCAGCAGCAGGTGCCAGCCCGGGAAGCCGCCCTTGGCCACCCACAGCGCACTCAGCGTGGGCCACAGCAGCAACAGCCAGCCGGCCGGCCTGTCCCAGCGGATCAGGCTGAGGTAAAGCGCCAGTCGGCTCGAAGACGAAGCGGGACTCGGTTTGGGAGAAGAAGGGGGGGCGGAGGCGGTCATCGCGGGCGGACTCGGTCAAAGAAGGGCGGTGGCGATTTTCGCAGCAAGCCGCCCCGGGCCGGATCCACCTGGAACCGTTCAGAACCGCGAAATCACTCTTCGAGCAGCGAGCGCAGCATCCAGGCGGTCTGCTCATGCACCGTCAGGCGCTGGGTCAGCAGGTCGGACGTAGGTTCATCGCTGGCCTTGTCGGCCAAGGGGAACAGCTCGCGCGCCGTGCGCGCCACTGCTTCGTGGCCGGTGACCAGGATGCGCACCATCTCCAGCGCCTTGGGCGGGGTGCCCGGGGCGTCGGGCACGGTGGCCAGCTTGCCAAAATCAGCGTACGAGCCTGGCGCCACATGGCCCAGCGAGCGGATGCGCTCGGCAATCGGGTCCACCGCATTCCACAGTTCGGTGTACTGCACCATGAACATGGTGTGCAGGGTGTTGAACATCGGCCCGGTCACGTTCCAATGGAAGTTGTGCGTGGTCAGGTACAGGGTGTAGGTGTCGGCCAGCAGGCGCGACAGGCCCTTCGCAATGGCGGCTCGGTCCTTGTCACTGATGCCGATGTTGATCGCGGGCACCGACTTGGGGGTGCTGCGGGGGGCTTTGGCCATGGGGTCACTCCTTCAGTGTTGAAAAACAAACCATCCACAAGGGCTTGGACCGCCATGCTCAGGGGGATGGACGGCAAGCCATTTGTAATCAGAGGATTCAATGTAACGGCGCCAGAAGGTCGTACACGTAGGACGAACGCTCAAGGCATCACGACAGGCGTTTGACGCCGGGCAACTCGCAGGCGTAGATCGAGTTGCGCAGGGCGGCAATCGCCTCGTAACGGGTGAAGCTGCGGCGCCAGGCCAGCACCACGCGGCGGTAGGGGACATCGCCTTCAAAGGGCAGGTACACCACGTGGGCCTCGTCGTCACTCTTGCGCCGGCGCGTGCGCGGGGCCAGGGCGTCCTTGGGCACGCTCAGGCGAGGCACCAGGGTCACGCCCATGCCGGCGGCCACCATGTGTTTGATGGTTTCCAGCGAGGAGCCCTCGAAGCTCTTGCGGATGCCCTCGGCATTGCTGGAAAACCGGGCGAACTCGGGGCACACCTCCAGCACATGGTCACGGAAGCAATGGCCGTTGCCCAGCAGCAGCATGGTCTCGCTCTTCATCTCCTCGGCTGTGATGCTCTTGCGCGCAGCCAGCGCATGGGTGCTGGGCACTGCGGCCATGAAGGGCTCGTCGTACAGCGGCGCCAGCGCCAGGCCGGTGTCCGGAAAGGGCTCGGCCATGATGGCGCAGTCGATCTCGCCGGTGCGCAGCATCTCCAACAACTTGACGGTGAAGTTCTCCTGCAGCATCAGGGGCATCTGAGGCGTGCGCGAGATGGCTTGGCGCACCAGATCGGGCAGCAGGTAGGGGCCGATGGTGTAGATCACCCCGAGCTTCAAGGCGCCGGCCAAAGGGTCTTTGCCACGCTTGGCGATTTCCTTGATCGCGGCGGCCTGCTCCAGCACGCTCTGCGCCTGGCGCACGATCTCTTCACCCAGCGGGGTGACACTGACCTCGTTGGCGCTGCGCTCGAACAGTTTCACCTCCAGCTCGTCTTCGAGCTTGCGGATCGCCACCGACAAGGTGGGCTGCGAGACAAAGCAGGCCTCGGCCGCTTTGCCAAAGTGCTTTTCGCGCGCCACGGCCACGATGTATTTGAGTTCAGTCAGGGTCATGAAGGTCTTCGCTGCACGCCGGGTCCGAAGGGGCCCGGCCAGTCCTCAGGCTTTGAGGAACTCCGATTTTCCTCCCAACCAGCGGCTCACGTGCGTCTGGGCCTTTTCAGGGTAACGGTCCAGCATCAGCGGCGCGGCCTCCCGGGCCCAGTCCAGCAGCACCGTGTCGGTGGCCAGATCGGCAAAACGCAACAGCGGTGCTCCCGATTGACGCGCGCCCAGGAACTCCCCCGGCCCCCGGATCTCCAGGTCGCGCCGGGCAATCTCAAAGCCGTCGCCGGTCTCGGCCATCGCGCGCAGGCGCTCGCGGGCCGTTTCGCCCAGGCGCCCGCTCTCGTTGGTGGCATACAGCAACACACAGGCCGATGCCGCCGCGCCGCGCCCCACCCGGCCACGCAACTGGTGCAGCTGGCTCAGGCCAAAGCGCTCGGCGTGCTCAATCACCATCAGCGAGGCATTGGGCACATCCACCCCCACCTCGATCACGGTGGTGCTGACCAGCACGCCCATCTGGCCGCTGGTAAAGAGTTCCATCACCGCCTTCTTCTCGGCCGTGGGCATGCGCGAGTGCAGCAGCCCCACCATCACGCCAGGCAAGGCATCGCTGAGGTCGGCATGGGTGGCCGTGGCGTTGCTCAGGTCCAGGGCCTCGCTCTCTTCGATCAACGGGCAAACCCAATAGACCTGGCGCCCTTGAGCAATTTGATCGGCAATGCGGGCAACCACCTCATCGCGCCGGCTGTCGGAAACCAGCTTGGTCACGATGGGGGTGCGCCCCGGTGGCAGTTCGTCGATGGTGGACACATCCAGATCGGCGTAATAGCTCATGGCCAGGGTGCGCGGGATGGGTGTCGCACTCATCATCAACAGGTGCGGCTCACGCCCGCTGCCGTCATCGAGCTTGCTGCGCAGGGCCAGGCGCTGGGCCACGCCGAAGCGGTGTTGCTCGTCGATCAGGGCCAGGGCCAGGTTCTTGAACTTGACCTGATCCTGGATCACCGCGTGCGTGCCCACCACCAGGGCGGCCTCGCCGCTTTCGACCAGGGCCAGGGCCGCGCCCCGCTCTTTCTTTTTCTGGGCGCCCGCCAGCCAGGCCACCTTTTTGCCCTGGGGCGCCAGCAGGGGCTCGAGCCAGCCGACCAGCTTGCCGAAGTGTTGCTCGGCCAAGATTTCGGTCGGGGCCATCAAGGCGCATTGCCAGCCGGCGTCGATGCAGATCGCGGCCGCCAGCGCCGCCACCACCGTCTTGCCTGAGCCCACGTCGCCTTGCAGCAGCCGGTGCATGGGCACGCCACGCGCCAGATCGTGCGCGATTTCCTCACACACCCGGCGCTGCGCGGCCGTCAGCGCAAAAGGCAGCACCGACAGCAACTGCTCGTGCAAGGACAGCACACCTCGCTGGTGCCGGGGCTGCAGCGCCGGGGCGCGCAGACGCGCCCGCTCGCGCTTGGATTCAAGCTGCGACAGCTGTTGCGCCAGCAACTCTTCGGCCTTCAGGCGCTGCCAGGCCGGGTGGCTGTGGTCCTCCAGCGCGGCCAGCGACACATCCGGTGTGGGGTGGTGCAGAAAGGACAGGGCTGAACGCAGATCCGACAGGCGCAGAAAATCGATGCCCTGCAGCACCTCGGGCGGGATGGTCTCGCTGAGGTCGGCGCGCATCAGACCCGACTGCACGGCACGGCGCAGGTAGGGCTGTGGCAACTGGGCCACCGTGGGGTAGATCGGCGTCAGCGCCGTGGGCAGTTCGCCCCCGGCCAGGCGAAACGCAGGGTGCAGCATCTGCCGCCCCCAGAAGCCGCCCTTGATCTCGCCCCGCACGCGCAACAGCGCACCCGCCGCCAGCGTCTTCTGGTGCGAAGGGTAGAAACTGAAAAACCGCAGTTCGCAACTGCCGCTCTCGTCCTCCACCGTCACCACCAACTGGCGGCGCGGGCGCATGGTGATCTCGCTTTTCACCACCGTGACCTCGATCTGCACCGTGTCGCCATCGCGGGCGTTGCGCAGCAAGGTGATGCGGGTCTCGTCCTCGTAGCGCAGCGGCAGGTGCAGGGCCAGGTCGATGTCACGGCGCAGCCCCATCTTGAGCAGGGCTTTTTGCGGCGGCGAGAGTTCACGCCCGGCCGGAGCGGCTGGATCCGCCTTGGCAGGCTTGGCTGGTGACGGCAGTGGGGCGGAGGGCTTGGGGGCCATGACTGTATTTTTACCCAGCCTTTCAAGCTGTGCGTCCACCCCGTGAGAAAATCTCCGCCTTTTCCACCTTGGCACGGGCCTGTCAGGCCCTCAAGCACCATGACGCTTCATCCCGCATCCCGTCCGTTCACCCTGGCTGATTTCGACTTCGAGCTGCCCCCTGAACTGATCGCCCAACACCCCGCTGCCGAGCGCAGCGCCTCCCGCCTGCTCGATGGCACCGGCCCCTCGCCCATCGACCGCATCTTCAAAGAACTTCCTGATCTGCTGCGCGCGGGCGACTTGCTGGTGTTCAACGACACCCAGGTGATCAAGGCCCGCCTGTTCGGCGAGAAATCCACCGGCGGCAAGGTCGAATTGCTGGTTGAGCGCGTGCTGCAAGACCACGAGGTGGTGGCCCACATGAAGGTCAGCAAAAAGCCGCCCGTGGGCAGCACGCTGGAGATGGTCGGCGGCTTCAGCGCCACCTTGCTGGGCCGCTGGCCGGATGAGGACGGCGCGTTGTTCCGCTTTCGCTTCAGCGGCGAGCCCCATGCCCTGATGGCCGCCCACGGCCATGTGCCCCTGCCGCCCTACATCGAGCACGGCGACTCGGCCGAGGACGAGCAGCGCTACCAGACCGTGTTCGCCCGCCACCCCGGTGCGGTGGCCGCCCCGACGGCCGCCCTGCACTTTGACGAGCCCCTGCTGGCCCGGTTGGCCGCGCGCGGCATTGAGCGCGCCAGCGTCACCCTGCATGTGGGCGCCGGCACCTTCCAGCCCGTGAAGACCGAGAACCTGGCCGAACACAAGATGCACCGCGAGTGGTACCAGGTGCCGCTCGAGACCCTGGCCGCCCTGGAGCGCTGCCGCCAGCGCGGCGGCCGCGTGGTCGCCGTGGGCACCACCACCGTGCGCACCCTCGAATCCTGGGCCCAGTCGGGCCAGACCTCGGGCGACACGCAGATCTTCATCACGCCCGGCTTTGCCTTCAAGGTGGTCGATGTGCTGATCACCAACTTCCACCTGCCCAAGAGCACGCTGATGATGCTGGTCAGCGCCTTGGCCGGCTACGAACGCATCATGGCCCTGTACCGCCACGCCATCGCCCAGCGGTACCGCTTCTTCAGCTATGGGGATGCGATGCTGCTGGAGCGCCAGCCCGACTGATCACGGGGCACAGCTCGGGAAGCGCCGGGCCTGCTCCTCCTTCGGCAGCAGGGTGCTCAGGTCGGCATCGCGCAGCACGGCGATGTACTCGCCCTGGGCCTGGAAGCGCAGCAGCGTGCTCACCCGTAGGCTGCGCGACGCCCCCGGCGGCTGACAGCCCTCAAAGGCCAGGCCCAGGCCGAGCCGGCGCTTGCCCTCACTGCCTTTCCAGCCCAGGGCCTGGCTGCGCAAGGCCTGCAGGCGGGCCAGGCTGGCCGGTGCGATGCGCCAGACATGCAACTGCAGCCCGGGGCCCACCTCGCCCGCCAAGGGGCTGAGTTCGGCCGCGCCCCGCAACTCTTCGAGCGGCAGCTTCTCCTCCAGCGTCTCCCAGGCGGCCTGCCCGTTCACGGGGGGCAGCTCGCGGGCCACCGTCACGTCCAGGGTCAAGGAAAGCGGGCTCAGGCGCAAGGACGCAGGCGCCACCAGGGCCGCACGCACGGCGCCAGGGTCCAGTTCCTCCAGCTGCAAGGCCCGCAACTTCCACAACGAGGCCAAGGGCACGCTGCCGCAGCCGGCCAACCCCAGCACCAGCAAGGCCACTGAAAAAGCCCGCCCAACCGGCACACAAAGACGTACAAAAGACATAAGCACACCTCTCAGGGTTTGACTAAATTTCTGCAAATCAACAAAATATTATTGTTTTACAGAAATTAATGCCTGTCTACACCCCATGAACAACACGCTCCAATCCCCGGCCTTCCAACGCCTCTCGCGCCTGCTCAACGGCCTGACCTGGGCCTGTGGTCTGCTGGGACTCGGGTTTTCCGTGGCCCGCTGGATCGGCCTGGGTCAAGGTGGCGACAGCCCTTGGCACAGCCTTTTGCTGCCTTTGCAGGCCCAGTTGGCAGGCTTGAAGCCGCCCTCCAGCCTGAGCTGGCCCTGGCAGTTGGCCGGGCTGGGCCTCGAGTGCCTGCCGCTGGCGGCCCTGGCCCTCAGCCTGCTGAGCCTGCGCCGCATCTGCGCCGCCTTCATCGAGGGCCAGGTGTTCTCGGCTCAGGTGGTGTGCGGCTTCAGGCAGTTGGGCCAGGGCCTGATGGCCATGGCGGTGCTCAGCGTGCTTTACGGCGCAGGGGTCACGGCCTTGCTGTCGTGGCTGGCCTCGGGGCAGCACGGCGGCATCGTGACGGTTTCGCTGGGCTCCTTCGAGATCAGCCTGCTGATCCTGGGGCTGCTGATGCACCTGCTGTCCCAGGTCATGGCCGAGGGCCAGCGGCTCAAGGCCGAAACCGAAGCCTTCGTCTGAGACGGGTACAGCCCATGCCCATCCTGGTCAAACTGGACGAAATGCTGGTGCGTCGCAAGGTGAAGTCACGCGACCTGGCCGCCCACATCGGCATCACCGAGGCCAACCTGTCCCTGCTCAAAAGCGGCAAGGTCAAGGGCGTGCGCTTCGACACCCTGGCCGCCATCTGCGACTACCTGGCCTGCCAGCCGGGTGATCTGCTGGCCTGGTCGCCGGGCTCAGAGGAACGCACCGAGCCGGATGCCGCGAGCGACTGAACACCGGCCATCGCGCCAGACCGCCTGGGCCGTCGGCCTGGCCGTCTTGCTGCATGGGCTGCTGCTCCTGGCGTGGCAGGGCCCCTCGGACCCTGCCCCCGCGCTGCCACAGGCCGCCCCCATCGTGATGCAGGCACGATGGATTGCCGAAGCACCCGCGGCGTCACCACCAGCCCCCTTGAACAAATCAAGCTGGGCGACCCGCACGACGGCGCATGGGCCGCCCACCACGGCAACGATCACGTCCGCAGCGCCGGCGGCAGAGCGGACCGAAGCGCTCTCCATGCCGGCCTTGGCGCCAACGCGCGCCGAGCCCCCACAGGCGGCGCCCGAGTCGGCCCCTCAAACCCGCCCCCAGGCCCTGCGGCTCAGTCCGGAGGCCTTGGCCAACAGCCTGCAACGCGAGCGCCGCTGGCAACAGCAGCACGGCGACGGGCGCCGCTTTCCGGATCGTTTTGCAGCGCCAAGCCCTGGCGAAGCCCCGGGCACGACAAGCCTTCAGGAAAGCGATCGCGGCGACGGTGGCCGGCTGGCACGGGTGCAGGGCCCACTGGGCACCTATTGCGTGCGGCTGCCGCCGCCCGATCGCCCCCTGCCCGACGGGCCGGCCCCCCGCCTGGCGCTGCCCAGCAATTGCCCCTGAGGCCAGGCGCCGCGCGCCCCCTGGCGCCCCACCCCTCCTACAATCCCCGCCATGCTGAATTTCGACCTCCTCGCCACCGACCCCGACAGCCACGCGCGCCGGGGCACGCTCACGCTGAACCACGGTGTGGTGCAAACGCCCATCTTCATGCCCGTGGGCACCTATGGCACGGTCAAGGGCGTGATGCCCCGCAGCCTCGAAGACATGGGCGCACAGATCATCCTGGGCAACACCTTTCACCTGTGGATGCGTCCGGGCCTGGATGTGATGCAAAGCTTTGGCGGCCTGCACCAGTTCGAGAAGTGGAACAAGCCCATCCTCACCGACTCGGGTGGGTTTCAGGTCTGGAGCCTGGGGGCCATGCGCAAGATCAGCGAAGAAGGCGTCAAGTTCGCCAGCCCGGTGAATGGCGACAAGCTGTTTCTCACGCCTGAGATCAGCATGCAGATCCAGACCGTGCTGAACTCCGACATCGTGATGCAGTTCGATGAATGCACGCCTTACGAGACCAAGGGCCACCTGACCACCGAGCGTGAAGCGCGCAGCTCAATGGAGCTGTCACTGCGCTGGGCCCAGCGTTGCAAGACCGAATTTGCCCGGCTGGAAAACCCCAACGCCCTGTTCGGCATCGTTCAGGGCGGCATGTTCGAGAACCTGCGCGAAGAGTCGCTGGCGGCCCTGGTCGAGATGGATTTTCCGGGCTATGCGGTGGGCGGCGTCAGTGTGGGCGAACCCAAGGACGAGATGCTGCGCATCATGGCCCACACCCCGCACCGCCTGCCGGCCCACAAGCCGCGCTACCTGATGGGCGTGGGCACACCGGAAGACCTGGTCGAGGGCGTGGCCCAGGGCGTGGACATGTTCGACTGCGTGATGCCGACCCGCAACGCACGCAATGGCACCATTTTCACGCGCTATGGCGACCTGAAGCTGCGCAATGCCCGCCACAAGAGCGACCCGCAGCCGCTGGATGCCACCTGCACCTGCTATGCCTGCGCCGGGACCTCGGGCGTGAGCTGGGCCGACGGCGGACGCGAGGGCTTCAGCCGCGCCTACCTGCACCACCTGGATCGCTGCGGCGAGATGCTGGGCCCCATGTTGACCACCGTGCACAACCTGCACTACTACCTGAACCTGATGCGCGAGGTGCGCGAATCGCTGGACCAGGGCCAGTTCACGGCCTTCCGCGCCCGCTTCAAGACCGAGCGCGCCCGCGGGGTCTGAACCCGCTCTGGGCGACAGCAGCAATTGCTTACCGCCCGTGTCATGCGCTAACCAGCCTTCTGCCCAGGCTCCCTATGCTGCCCAGCCCGCAGTTGGAAGGAGAGCCCCGTGAACCCCGAAGTCGTCTGGCAGTTTCTGACCACCCAAGGCCTGGAGCTGGCCTTGAAGGTCCTTGGCGCACTCACCACCTGGGTGACCGGGCGCTGGCTGATCAGCCAGCTCACGCGCGTGATACGACTGGCCCTGCTGCGCGGCCACATGGACCCCACCCTGGCCCAGTACCTGACCTCCATCAGCAAAGGTCTGCTGCACGCCCTGCTGGTGGTGCTGATCCTCGACATCTTCGGCATCAGCACCACCTCGCTGGCGGCGCTGCTGGCCGGTGCCGGCCTGGCCCTCGGCGCAGCCTGGGGCGGCCTGCTGAGCCACTTTGCCGCCGGCCTGTTCCTGCAGGTGCTGCGACCCTACCGGGTCGGCGACCACGTGAACCTGG
The DNA here is from genome assembly GCF_059422285.1 of Curvibacter sp. GW821-FHT01G03. NCBI lineage: Bacteria > Pseudomonadati > Pseudomonadota > Betaproteobacteria > Burkholderiales > Comamonadaceae > Curvibacter > Curvibacter sp. GW821-FHT01G03. The sequence continues at coordinate 4,515 of NZ_JBWKWP010000014.1, read as the reverse complement.
CCGGCATCACCGGCCGGGTGAGCGAACTGGGACTGTTCAACACCCAGTTGATCAGCAGCGACCAGGTGCTGACCCTGGTGGGCAACAACAAGGTGTTCTCCGAGGTGATCCGCAACTACAGTGCGCTGCCGGCACGCCGGGTGGACTGCCAGCTCAAGCTGGCCCATGGCGTCGACGCGGACGAGGCCATGGCCCGCATCCGTACCGCGCTGACGACCGTGCCCCATGTCTGCACCGAACCGCCGCCCGAGATCGGCATCGCCGAATTCAGCGCCGAAGGCCCGGTGTTGAACGTGCGCCCCTTCACCCACACCGACCATTACTGGCAGGTGTTTTACGACACCCATCGTGTGGTGCTGGGCGCCATGGTCGACGCAGGCTACCCGGTCCCTGAAAAACCCCTGCGTGTGCGCGAGGGATGATTCGCGGTGGCTTCCGAGGCCAGACCGGTGCCAGGCCCGCGCCTTCGTCGCTCAAATGCAAGCAACCCTTGCTTATCTGCCAACTTTTGACGGTTTCAGGCACTTTCGCGAAGCCCAGACGCGCTCCAGAAACGCTACAAAAAGTAAGCTGCGCGCAGGAGGTTCGCCAACATGAACACAGAAGCCATCTGGCATTTCTTGAACACACAGGGGGCCGATTTTGGCCTCAAGGTACTGGGGGCCATCGCGGCCTGGATCGTCGGCCGCTGGCTGATTGGCCTGGTGGTGCGCCTGCTGGGCACGGTGCTGGCCCGGGGCAGCAAAGTGGACGCAACCCTCGCCGAGTACCTGAAATCCATCCTCACGGTGTTGCTGAACATCGTGCTGGTGATGGCCATCCTGGACATCTTCGGCGTCAGCACCACCTCGTTTGCGGCCCTGCTGGCTGGCGCGGGCCTGGCCATCGGCACCGCCTGGGGCGGCTTGCTGACGCACTTTGCGGCCGGCGTGTTCCTGCAGGTGCTGCGACCTTACAAGGTGGGTGATTTCGTCAGCGCGGGCGGCGTGACCGGCACCGTGCGCGAACTGGGCTTGTTCGGCACCACCATCGTCACCCCCGACAACGTGGTCACGATCGTGGGCAACAACAAGGTGTTCTCGGACACCATCCAGAACTTCAGCACGCTGCCGGTGCGGCGGGTGGACTGCGTGGCCAAAGTGGCCAACGGGGTGGACGTGCAAGACGCCATCAACCGCCTGAAGGCCGCCGTGAGCAGCATCCCCAACGTGGCAGCCACCCCTGCCCCCGATGTCGAGATCCTGCAGTTCACCCCTGAGGGCCCCTTGCTCTGTGTGCGCCCCTACACCCACACCGACCACTACTGGCAGGTGTATTTCGACACCCACAAGGCCGTGGTGGCCACCTTTGGTGCCGCGGGCTACCCGGTGCCCGAGACCCCGGTGGCGCATCGCACCCTGGCGGCCTGAGCAAAAGCCGGATCGGATCGGCACCCCCACCGCAGGCCGATCTCAGGGCGAAGGCTGCGGTGGCCGTGCCGGCGCACCACAACTGATGCAATAGCGCACCCAGGCGTTTTTGCGGGTGTGACACTGGCCGCAATGGTCGTGCAAGCCGATGCCGCAATGGGGACAGAAGTCCAGGCCCGGCAGCTTCAGATCGACGGGTCGCTCGCAGCCCGGGCACACGCTTTTGGCCAAGCGGCCCAAGGCCTGGTCGTAGTCCAGGGTATCGCGTCGTCGCTGATCGGGCTCGGCCTCGGCCGCCTGCTGCGCGGCCAGGTAACGGTTCAGCGCCAGGATGGCGTAACGCCCCACCAGCACCGTCACCACGATGCCCACGCCATAGCGCACATAGCCGCCGTAACTGGGCAGGTAGGGCACCAGTTCCACAAAGAACGCGACCAAGGCGAAGCCGATGAAGCCCCACACAAAGGGCCACGCGCTGCTTTGGCGCTGCTTCACGAACAACCAGCCCGCCAACACCAGCAAAGGCAGGGTGAGCGCCAGGCGGTAAAGGAACACGCGCAGCTCCTGCTGCCGGCTGGCGGCCTGCCAGCCCGACTGGGCATCCTGCTCCAGCTCGCTGAGTTGCTGCTGGGCCTGGCTCTCGTGCTGGCGAGCGTCAAGTTCGGCCTGCTGCTGCGTCTCCACCACGGCCAAGGCCTCGCGCTCGCGCTGCTTGAGCCCGTCGAGCTCCTGGGTACGCTGCACCAGTTGAGGGTCTTGCTCGGGGCGGGCCGTGGCATGGCGCGTGGACAACCAGTTGTTGAAGGTTTCGCGTGCGGCCTGGTTGTCGGCCTGGGCGCGCGAGTGAGCCAGGCGCGCCTGCTCCAGGGCCTGGGCGGCGTCCTCACGCGCCTGACGGGCCTGCTTTAGCTGGTCGCGCGCCCGGGTGGTGGCCGTGCGGTCCATGAAATCAGCCACCTGAACGTGCCGTTCGACCTTGGGCAGGTCATCGACGATGGCACTGCCCAGGCCGGTCAGAAAGCCGGCAAAGACCAGCGCCACCCCCCACAGGCCACGGCGAAACCATTTTTCGGAAAGACGAAGCGATTGAGACATGACGGAACTCCCTTTTGACACCTTGAATTCTGATCGCAGCAACAGGTCCGAGGCTGGCCCTCAAGGCAGGGTTTCCCGCTGCGGGTCACCCGCCAGGCCGGCACGCGGCAGCCAGGCCAGCACCGAGTCCACTGTGACGGTCACGATGCGGTCGCTGAAGCGCTGATCGGGGGGATGGTCATCGAAAGCCACCTGGGCCCGCGAGACCCGTGCCCCCAGCCGGGTCAACGGTCCCAGACGCAAGACCGTGGGCTGATAACCTTGCAAACGCAGCCAGGCCTGGGCTTGGGCTCGGTCATGCACCTCGGGGGCCATGGCCGCGGCCAGAAATTCAATCGCCCACTGGTTGCTTTGCTGGTACCGCTGCCCCCAGGCATAGCTGACCAGGCTGTAGGCCGGTTCGTGCAGCCAGGCCGTGCGCTGCGGGTTCTGAAGCCCAGGCAGCAGGGCGGCCTGAACCTGCGGGCTGGGCACAGCCCAGACAGCTTCGTAGCGCCACAAGCCATCCAGAAAGAACTCGCCCAGCCCCTGGCGCATGACCAACGAACGGGCCGTGCCGCAGGTGTTGAGCTTGTGCAGCACACGCCATGCACCATCGGCACTTTGATAGGCCCAACCCAGGTGTGAATAGCGCAGGCCATAGGCACTGAGGTCCTGCCCGGCGCGCCCCAGAACCACCACCCGGGCGCCACTCGCGTCGAGCGCTCGGGCCACACGGGCGGCCAGCGCCATGCCCTGGGTGACCGTGGCGACGGTCGGGCCCCGGTCCTGGCAGTCCTGCCCGGCCTGGGCAGGCGCGATGTTCATCATGCAGGCCAGGCTGGCGGCGATCCAGCAGCGGGCGAACTTCAGGTGCAGCAGCATGACCACCCCCTTCACAACACACGCTCGTCATGCAGCAGGGCACGACCCAGCGCATTCGGCACGAAGGCCAACAGTTCACCGGCCACCGACAGCAGGACGCCGGTGCCGATCACGCTGCACACCACGGCGGTCCCCACGCTGCCAGCCACCCGAGCCCCCGCCCGGCCCGTCAGTTGAAGGCTGACCTGGGCGCCATCCGAGGCCCGCTCCAGCACCATCAGCGTGCCGTGCGCCGTCGACTGCACGGCCTGCACGGTGAGCACCGAGCCACCGACCGACAAGGCCACAGGCAGCGCCGCGGCCGCCGAGGCGCCGCCGGCCACCGCCACCACAGACGCCAGAGGCATCAGCGACAAGGCCGCCGAAGCCTCGCTCTGGGCGCAAGCCGTGCCGGTGCCCAGCGCCAGCAGTGCGCACAGGCACAGGCGAGTCCGGACCCGCTGGAAAAGAGAGGAAGAGTTCATGGTGGCTCCAGGCATGACATCGAGATCCGTTCACGGTTCACTGTGCATCGGGCGCCAGGCCTTGCTGCATTTCACGGCGCAGTTGGGCACGGGCGTCAGCTCGGGCCTGGGCCAGCGAGGCCTCGTGGGCATCGCGCAGCGTCTTGGCCAGCGTGAAGGCCGAACTCACCAGATAGAGCCAGCTCACCCCCAGGTAAGCCTTGTAGGTTTCGCTGATGTTCATGCGCAGCAGGCCCCAGCCGGTGAGGCCCATGGCCACGGTAAAACCACCCCAGACCACCAGGCGCCACATCGGGGATTCCGCCGCCGTGGCCTGTTGGTCGCGCACCGACTTGGACAGAACCAACACGGCCGTCAAACAAAACACATAGCCCATCACCATGAAGGCACGGTCCAGGTCCTGGCCCGGCAACCAGGCCAGACCGATGCTGCACAAGGAGACGGCCAGCGCAAACGAAGCCCAGACCTGCAACTGCCAGGCGCGGGAATCGCGCGCCACAGAGGCGACTGGGTGAGGCACAGGGGCTTGGCGTGAGGACATGAATGACTCCGGGGTGGTGTTGAAGATGAGCGAATGATCTCGTCGCCTCCTCTTGGAATCATCAAATTTGATTACCGGTGATCACCTTTAAGCCATCAAGTACCGTTATTCGATACTTCTTCCCCGAACACAAAAATACACT
>NZ_JBWKWP010000013.1:0-205976 GCF_059422285.1 Curvibacter sp. GW821-FHT01G03 | reverse complement strand
TAAATATATGGGTCGCATCGCTTTTGCGCTCTCTGCGCTGTGCGTTACGTGCGATCCGAGTATGAATCGCTGTTGCTGCTAGGCGTGCAACCGGGAAAAATATAATTGCGGAAAACGCAGCAATAGTCCAATCGGTGGATAGTAGATAGATGGTTAACCCAACTACTCCTGCCAGACTGGTTGCAATGCTTTTTCCAAAATCAGTTTCTGCATAAATGCGTTCTGCCCATTTTTCGATTGAACTCAAATTGGCCTCCAAATTAAATTCTATGCAATTAAATTGCGGCGGTTTGGATTTGTATTGAGATAATGATGTTTTTGTATTATTGGCCTGAGACCATCTGGCAGTAGGAGAAGTAGATGCCCCCAGTTTGGGCTGCATGCCGTTTCTTTTTTAGCAATAGGCTGACAAAATCAATACGCTCCTCGAAGACTGCCATTAAGTCACTGCCGTCCATGAGGATAATGGCCGCTCCGCCCGCTTGATGGGCTGCAACACCGTCTTGAGAAAATCCATTAATTGAGAGAAATATGCCAAGAGTGTTTTCGAGCTTTGTGCGTACTTTGTCAGTGAATGCTACGAGTGCAGCCTTGTTGACAAGTTCTTTTTGCCACTTTGCTTCGAAAAGATATTCCGTGCCTTCGAGTGTGAATGCCCCATCAAGTTGCTCGCCGAGATTTTTAAATGAAGCCTTCGGGTCCAGGTCGAAGAGTTCGAATAGCTCGTACATGATGCGTTCAAGCTCGAATCCCCGAGCTTGCGGATCGTTAGAGCTGATAAGTGCCATATATTTATTTTTGATGGACTCTAGCTTCTGGCGTACTGCCGTGTTCTGACGCAGCTTTTGTGCGGCTGTTTCCTGTCGTCTCTTGATCTCGTCTTGTTCTCTCTTGATTTCTTGATGAGGTTCAACAAGTTGCTTTAGTTGGTTAACCGCACCGCGCGCCTTTTCAACTTTAGCTGGGCCATCATCAAGAGGCTTGAGGTGGGAGAAATCCGTCAACTTGCACAGCTCGTAGCAAATTTTGGTGAGATCACCAAGGTGACTGCCAGGGTTCGCAACCAGGAAGTCTATGACGTCCGATGCTATTTGCCGCTTGTAGTTCTCCCAGTTAAAAGAGTTCAAGATGGCAGGATTGGTTAGACAAAGGCTTAGAAAGCTGCGCAGATCGGACTTGTACCAGTAGACCGAACACAGCGCTTCTTTCAGAGCCATTACGCCGGCAGGTGAAAGCTGTTTAGCCATTGATGCTCCTGTTCGGATAGCTTCTTTGAATTTCGTTAGCAACGCAAAGACTACGGGACTTGGCTGCCTCTCGCTCCGTTGTTGCTGGCTAAAGTTATGGTAGCAGGCAATGACTGACGCTGTTCACGTCCTTCCGTTGTTTGGGTAAGCGCTGATTTGATCTGGGGGGCGGTCAGTAGACGTCTACACACACTGCAGACCCCCGCCGCGCCCCCGGGCTTCAGGGACCTCATTTGACGACCCTGGCGGCCCATGTGTTCACCATATACGGTGCGGGTCAGCGCAAAATTTCTGAGTCCACGGAAGTCACGAAATTTGATGGGATTTTTCAACAAGTCTGCGTAGACCTATTGGAACTGGTGACGTCACTGAGTCAATAGCGGCTCGGCCTTGGTCGACTTGGGCTTGCAAGCCGTGTAACTGGCCAGGACTGACCGGACGCATGTGCCTGATACGATGCCCGCAGATGGCCGCAACTTGATGTCGTTGAGGGCAAACGGAACAGTTAGTTGTTAGTGTGAAGTATTCATGAAATTCGCGTTTGGGAGGGCGATGATCATATGGATGGCTATTTTGTAAATTTCTTGGTAGTTTTTATTTCTGCAGAAATATGTTAAATCTATGCCTATGAAACGCTATTACCACATGACGTCCTATGAGGCACTAGTCAACCACATTCTTCCAGAGCGGCGACTCAAGGTTGGCCGTTTTAATATGTTGAATGACCCTTTTGAGCTGGCTTGCTTCAATCAGAGGGAAGAGATGCAGCGCGAACTTTTTCGGAAAATCAAGAGTGAGTACGTAAATAAGTATGGGGTTCTTTGCTTTGGTCAAAATTTCGAAAGTCCATTGATGTGGGCCCATTACGCGGACAGTCATCGCGGTGTTTGTTTGGGATTTGATGTTCCTGCTGAAGAGCTGGATGACGTAAATTATGAATCGAAGAGGTTGGTTGCAGACGTTGAAGGGGGGGCTGAAATCAACTGATTTGTGGCGATTTTTGACTACGAAATTCAAGCAGTGGAGCTACGAAAAAGAGTCCCGATGGATCATTAAATTGAAGGAGCTTACTTCCCAAAACGGCATGCACTTCAAAGCGTTCTCAGATGATTTGCAGTTGTGCGAAATTGTTCTTGGATTGAGATGCATGCACACAGCAGACGAGCTTCGGCCGTTTCTCCAATGGATTGATAGGCCTGTGGTCATCCATCACGCAAGAGCGGCCTTTTCAAATTTCAAGATAGATACTTTTAAGTTGCCGCGCTCAAAAAAGAAACCTGTAACCATTGTTCCTTCGGATGTGCATTGATATCTGGTTATTGGTGATTCGATGCGCTTATTTCCCGATGGTCGGCGTTGCCTGCATTTTTGTGGGAACTAAAGCCGAATCGGCGAATGTGCCGTGGTGGGGCTTCTAAATTTTGAGTGGGTCGTGATGTTTGAGTGAAAATTCCCAATAAGAGGTGTCGTGGTATCTGTGATTTGAGTTGATGAAATGTAGTAGAGGATTCCTGAGATGAATATGAGGCCGTTTGAAGAAGGTTGTCCACTGCCTTCAACACATCAACGCTGCGTTGAGGCGCAGTACTTCCTTGAGCAATGCCTTGTTTATTATCACTTCCCTCAACCATTTATTCACAATCTGAATGCTTTTATTCAGTCGCTGCGTAATATTACATTTATGCTTCAGAGTGAGCTGAATCGTCGAGATGGCTTTGGGGCATGGTACGAAAAGAGACGCGTTGATATGCGCTTAATACCATCCCTCAGAAGGATGGTTGAGGCTAGAAATATTGTTGTTAAACAGAAGTCGTTGGAAGCACGGAGCAAAGTATCTTTGGGCCTATTTCGTGGTCGCCGAATGAAGCTTTCTATGAATAAGGAGATTAATCCATTTGTCGATACAAGAGCACTTCTAGATGCGACCGCACAATTTGTCGGTGACCTTTTTTTGGGCGGAAAGCATGAACAAGTCGGCGAGCAGGCAGGTATAGAGCGAACTTGGGTGGTGACAGAAATTGGTGATCAGGAAGTTGTCAGTGAATGTTTGCCGGCGCTGAACTACATGCTCGCACTTGTTGAAGACGCGCACCATTTTTGTGGTGTCAAATCTGGCCTGCGCACCGTCGCATATGACTTGCCTACGTTCTTCGTACTACTGGAAAGTGATGTTGACTCCACACTTCCTGCTAGGTGGGGATGGACTGTGGCCTAGTTCTTTATTCGAGTTAATACCATGCTGTTAGCGCTAATTTGAATTGAGGATCGGATTTATTTGGTTGATGCTGGGTTATTTGTTTGGGCGATCTGAAGGCTTACAAAATAGGGGCGTGCCCTCCGCAGGACACGCCCCTATTGCTTTGTTATGCGCCAGATCAGGCGCAGCCCCAGACTCAGGCCTCAGCCGACTCCTGCTGGGCGTTCCGCGCCTTGTGAATCTCCGTCGGGCTCATGAACTTGCGGTTCGCAAACGGCCCCAGCTCCAGGGCGCCCAGCGCCTCGATTTCAGGTCGCTCATCGACCACCGGTTGGGTGCTGGCCATCTCCTTGATGCAGTCCCACACAAAGGCCTCGCGGCGGGCCTCCGGATCGTCGGTGATGTTCAACAACCGGGGCAGCTCGCAATGGCGCACCAGGGCCAGTGCACGGGCCAGGGGCTCTCCCACCTCGGCCAAGGCTTGGTAGACCTGCAGGTGGGCATACGCCTTGAAGGCGGCGCGATGCGCCAGGAGATAGCTTTGAGCGTCGTTGGAGGCCTGCACCTGGGGCTCAAACGTGTTGGCCTCGCACTCGGCCAGGGTCAGGCGCAATTCCTAAGCCATGGTGGCCGCGTCGTTCTTGTTGAACAGGGCGTTCTTCACTTCCTTGGTCGGGGTGTAGTTCGCAGCCGCAAAGGCCCGGCGGAAAAGGTCGTGTGAATCAGCCGCGGCCTGCTCATGGGCGGTGATCTTCGAGCGCAGTTCTTCGCAGCGCTGCAGCAGCTCGGCATGGGCCTTGCCGGGGCCTGTACTGCGGGCTTTGCCAAGGTCCGATATCGGCGCAGATGCCCTTGTGGGCCGTGCGCCAGGCCGTTTCATGCACCCTTTGCTGGCGTCAGGTAGAAGTGCCGTTCGTGTCAGATAGGGGCTGCAGCGCGGCGCCGCTGGGCAACAAAAAACCCGCCAGGCCAAGGGCGGGGCGGGTTCTATGGCAGCGGAGAGACACCGCCTGAAATGTTCAGATGGTCCCTTCGACAGGAATCGAACCTGTATCTAGCGCTTAGGAGGCACTCGTTCTATCCATTGAACTACGAAGAGTGGACCGCCCGGGATTGTAGGGCCTGCGCGGGCAGGATTCGGTCAGCCCGGCATGGGTTCAGTCGTAGCTCAGCGTGAAGATCAGGTCGACGGCGCTTTTTTCGCCGGTCTGGGCGCGCAGGGTGAAGCGGCGGGTGAGGTCGTAGAAGATGTAGAAGGTGCCCATGGTGCCGGCCAGGCTGCGTTCGTACGACACATAGAAGTCTTTGGACAGGCGTTTGCCCAGGGTGAGGGCGGCGCTGGTGACACCGGTGTCGGTGTTTTTGACGCCGCTGAACGAGACTTCGTCCAGGCCCAGCGATTGGGCCAGGCTGTCTGACAGGCCTCGGCCGCCGCCCAGCAGGGCCAGGGCGGCCTGTTGCAGCAGGGCCGATTCGGCGGCGCCGTTGGCGGCGGCGCGGCCCAGCACCAGCCAGGCCAGTTTGTCGGCATCGGCCATTTCGGGCTCCGAGAACAGGCGCACGCGGGGGGACAGCACGGTGCCGCTGATCTGCACGCCGACGCGGGTCGAGAGGTTGGGCCGGATGGCCAGGATGTCGAGCGAGGGGTTGTCGTAGGCACCGCTGAAGCGCAGCACGCCGGTTTCGATGTTGAGCTGCTGGCCATAGGCCTTGTAAGTGCCCTGGTCGGTGCGCAGTTCACCGGTGATCTGGGGCTCGGTGCTGCCCGGGCTCAGGCGCAGCTTCAAGCTGCCGCGCAGCCGGGTGACGAGGCCGCGGCCCTGCACACGAAAATCGTTGTCCAGATCGAGGCTGACCTGCACGTCGGCTGCGGGCAGGGCACTGGGCGGCTGGGGGGCGGCGGCCGTGGCCTGGTTGGCGGTCTGGCTGGTGGTTTTGCTGGCGGCCTGGCCGGCACCGTGGCTGCCGGGCTGCACCAGCACATCGGCGCCCAGGCTGGGGGCGGTTTCGTCGGGCAGGACGAACAGGGCCTGGTCGGCCTTGAGGTCGCCGCTGACCTTGAGCTGGCCTTGCTCCAGCCGGGTGTTGAGCTCGCCAGACAGGGCCAGGCGGCGGTCGGCGCGGCTGGAGACCCGCAGGCGGTTGGCGCGGGTTTGCAGTTGCAGTTGCAGTTGCTGGCCGTTCCATTGGGCGCTGCCTTGCGCGCTCAGGCTGCCGCCGTCGCCGCCAGCACCGGGGGCGCCGCGCAGGGTGAACTCGGTGATGTCGATCTGGTGACCGCTGAGCACGGCGCGCAGTTTGCCGTCGCGCAGTTCCACCCCCTCGACCACCGAGCGCAGGGCCAGGTCGCTGGCGCGGATTTCACCTTGCCATTCGGGGTTTTGCAGCGTGCCCTTGAGGGTGGCCTGGGCGTCCAGGGTGCCGCGCATGCGCCAACCCGGCGGCGCCAGCACCGACCACACGCCCAGCTTGGGCATCTGGGCGTTCAACGAGCCGCTCAAAGCGGTGTCGGGTGGCCAGCTCAGGCCTTGCGGGCCGTTGCTGAGGCGGGTGGCAAAGCGGGCCTGCAGCTGGCCCGCGCGTTCGCTGTCCCATTGCACGGCGGCGCTGAGGGCGCCTTCGTCCAGGCTGAGCGTGGCCTCGGCCACGCGGGCGCCGGCGCTGCGCTGGGCTTCGTTGGCCTGCACGCCCTGGGGCAGGTCTTCGGCCTGCAGGCGCAGGTCGCCGCGTTGCCGGCTCAGGCGCAGCCGGGCTTTCAGGCCGGGTTCGGCGCTGGCGCTCCAGTCGGCGTTCAGCAGCAGGTCGCCCGAGATGCCCAGGCTGGCGCTGCTGGCGCCCTGAGCCAGGGCCATGAGTTGTTCGATCCAGGGCAGCGACAGGTCTTGCACCTGGCCACTGGTCTGCCAGCGGGCCTGGCCTTTTTGCTGGGCCCAGTGGGTGTTCTGCCAGCGCAGGCTCAGGTCGGGCACGCCGGCATGGGCCAGGCGGGCTTCGCCCGGGGCCAGCGTCAGTTCGGTCAGGTCGGCCTTGGCCTGGTGGTTCAGGCTCAGTGTGGCGGGGGCGCTCAGGCGCAGGCCCCAGGGCGCGGCGGTGGCGCTGTCTTGCAGGTTCAGGCTCAGTTCGTCCAGGCGGGCGGCCCAGTTGAAGGCGCCCGGTGGGTTGCTGGCGCTGGGCCCGGCATGGGCGCTGGCCTGCAGGCGGGCCTGGCGGGCGCCTTGGCGGGCCTCGCCGCTGAGGCTGAGTTCGAGCGATGGGGTGGCGGGTGGGTTGCCGGCTGGGTTGCCGCTGCCGGGCAGGGTGCCGTTGAGGCGCAGCTGCAGCTGGCGCAGGGCCAGGGCAGGGCGTTGGTCGGTGGCGGCCCAGTCCAGACGGGGCAGGTCAAGTCGGGTGCTCAGGCTCAGGGCCTGGCCGCGGCGTGGTGCGGCCTGACCTTGCCAGGCCGCCAGCATGGCGCCCCAACCCCCTTGCCATTGGCCGTCGAACTGGCCCTGGCCTTGTTGGGGCAGCGCGGCGGCTGGGGTGCCCAGGCCGGGCAGGCGGGCCAGCCATCGGCCCAGGGCACCGGCGTCGCTCAGTTGGGCCTGCCATTGCCCCTGGCCCTGGTCGGCACTCAGGTGGCCTTGCAGCAAGGCATTCAGGCCCGGGGTTTGCAGTTTCAGGTCGGCCCGGCCCTGGCGCTGGCCGGTGTGCCATTGCAGCGAGCCCTCCAGTCGGGCTTCGGCCAGTTCCAGCTTCAGTTGCTGCAGTTGCAGTTCGCCCCCTTGCCATCGCCCCTGGGCCTGGGCCTGGCGCAGTAGCAGGGCGGTCCACAGGGCCTGGGCGGGCGCGGGTGGGGCCTTGGCCGCCGTGGCTGCCGGGGCGCTGGTGCGGGCTTGGGCTGCCTTGCCTGCGGGCTCAGTGCGGGCCTGCGCCTTGGTCTGGGGCTGGGTCCGGGGCGTGCTTGGGGTGGGGCGTGCCGGGCCGCCGGCCTGGGGGCTGAGGTCGACCTCAAAGCCCAGGGCATCGGCTTGGCCGCCGAGGGCGCGCAGCGCCAGGTGGCCGTTGAGGGGGGCGGGCGGGGCGGCGCTGTGCAGGCGCTGGGGCGAGACGCCCTGCAGCGTGGCCTCGGTCAGCCAGGGGGTGGTGCTGCCGGCCTCCCAGCGGCCTTTCAGGCGCAGGGTGCCGCCGCCCAGCCGGGCTTCGACCGGGTCGATCACCCAGGCACGACCTTGCTGTTGCAGGCGGGCGCTGAGCTGCTCCAGGGGCAGACGTTGCTGGTCCCAGGGGCCGGGCTGGGCGTTGCGCAGGTCCAGCCGGGCCTGCCAGGCCGGGGCCTTGCCGTCGCCGGGGTGGATGTCGATCGTGCCCGAGAGGGCGGTGCTGGGGGCTTGGGGCCACAGCAGGCTGAGGTCGATGCCTTGCAGGTGGGCCTGGGCCTCGGGCAGTACCTGTTCGGCCCAGGGGCGCAGGCGGGCCTGCACCTGGGCCTGCATGGCGCCGGGTGTCGGGCCGGGTGTTGTTGCGCGGCCCTGGCGGGTGGTGGCGTTGGCGGTGGGTGGGGGGGCGCCATCGGGGTCCAGCACGGCTTCCAGGGCGATTTCGGCGGCGGGGCCCGACAGCGTGCCCTGCAGGCCGGCGCGGGCCAGCAGTTGTGCGGGGGCGGGTGCGCCCAGGTGGGTGGGGATCTCGCCCTCCAGTTGGGCCTGCAGGGCCATGGGGGCGGCGCCTTGCAGGCTGACCTGGCCGCTGTAGTGGCCAGCCGCCACGCCCAGTTCGGACCATTGCAGGTGGTGTTGCTCGCCGTCGTAGTGGTAGTGGCCGTCGAGGTGGCTCAGCACCAGGCCGCCCTGGTCGGGCAGCTGGATCTCGCCCAGTTGCAGCGGGGTGTCGATGGTGAGGGGCAGGGTCAGCTCGGTCAGCGGTGGGCTGGGCGGGGCCTTGCCGTTGTCGCGCAGTTCCAGGCGCTCGGCGCTGAGTTCGCTCAGGGCCAGGTGGCGGCTCAGCAGGGCCCGCCAGTCCCAGCGGATGTGCAGGCCGGTGAGGGTGGCCCGCGTGCCGGGCTGGGACCAGTGGATTTCGGCGATCTGGCCGCCCTCGCGCAGGGTGCCGCTCACGCCGCTGACCTGCAGTTGGCGATCGGCTGGCAGCCAGCGTGGCAGCAGGTTCAGCGTGGTGGCCAGCGAGCCTTCGCTGCCGCTCCAGACCCAGGCGGCCGCCCCCAGGGCCAGGGGCAGGCCCAGCAGGCCGGCCGCGCACAGGGCGGCCAGGCGCAGGCGGCGGGCCCAGGGCCGTGGGCCTGCGTGGCTTGGGCGGCTTTGGTGTTGGCCCGCTTGGGACTCGTTGGGTGGCTGGGCGCTCATGTTGATCTTCAGAAGCTGAAGCCCACGGCCAGGTGCAGGCGCAGGCGACGGGTGGCGGCACCCCAGGCCAGGTCGACTTCCAGGGGCCCCACCGGGCTGCGCCAGCGTGCGCCCACGCCCACGCCGACCTTGGCACGCAGGTCGTTGGCCTGGTTGGCCACGGCGCCGGCATCTATGAACACGGTGCCATCGAACTCGGTGGCGCGGCCGTTGTGCACGATGGGCTTTTGCCATTCGAGGCTGCCCACGGCGAGGTAGCGGCCGGGCTCCAGCGTGCCGTCGGCCTGCACGACACCGATCTCGCGGTAGCCGTAGCCGCGCACGGTGGTGTCGCCCCCGGTCAGGAACAGCTGGGTGCTGGGCAGGACCACGCTGCTGCGGGCCCCCACGGCGCCACCTTCGGCGCGCCAGGCCAGGCGGGGTGTCTGGGCGGCGCTGGGGTAGGCGCTTTCGTTGATCGGAATGAAGCCCAGCACTCGGGCGCGGCTGCGCAGGAACGGCGAGCGCTGGCTGCCCAGGGTCAGGCCTGGGCCCACCTCAACCGCCAGGCCGTAGCCCCGGGTGGGAAAGGGGATGTTGTTGAAGTTGCGCTGGGTCCACGCATAGTTGGCCGACACGCTGGAGGCGCTTTCAGCGGGGCTGCTTTGCGTCAGGGTGTGGTCGTACTGCAGGTAGAAATTGCGGTCGTAGTGCTCGTCGGTCTTGGCACGCCCGCTTCGCAGCGTCAGGCTGTTGACGGGGGCGGTGCTGCCGGTCTGGCGCTGCAACTGGCCCGAGGTGACCCAGCGCCAGTTGTCTTTGTCGGGCTGGCTGGTGAGTTCGCTGCTCAGGGTTTTGGTGTCGCGGTCCAGCGACAGCTTGGACAAGGCTTTCCAGTCCAGCCAGGGCAGTTTGCGCTGGGTGAATTCGGCTGACAGGCGGGCCCCGCTGTCGGTGCTGGCGCCCACGCCCAACACCAGCTTGTGCAGCTTGGCTTCGCGCACCTGCACGCGCACCGGCGCGGCCTGAGGGGGGCCGCTGGTGTCGAGCGACATGAACACCGAGTCGAAATAGCCGCTGTCGGCCACGCGCTGCTGGGCCTTGAGCAGATCGACCTGGGTGTAGGTGCTGCCGGTGGGGATCTGGGCCAGGCGGCGCACCAGCTCGGCGCTGTGGTGCTGGGTGCCTTCGACCAGCACCTCGCCAAAGCGGAAGTCGGGGCCCGAGTCCAGGGTCAGGCTGAGTTCGGCCTGCAGCGTGTCGGGGTCGATGCTGGCCTGGCTGTCGACCAGGTGGCCGGTGGGGTAGCGGGTGGCGGTGAGGCGGCGCAGCGCTTCGGTCTTGGCACTGTCCCAGGCGGCCTGGGTGAAGATGCTGCCGGTGCGCAGGCCCCAGGTCTCGGTCAGGCTGCGCTGCACGGCCTCCAGCTCGGGGTTGCGGGCCACGTCACCGCTGAGTTGCAGTTTGAAGGTGCTCACGCGCACGGGTTCGCCGGGGGTGACTTCGATCAACACCGACCAGGGGGCGTGCTGGGCGGCACCGGGTTCGGCGGCGGGCGGGCTCGGGGCGGGGCCGGCAGGCTGCGTGGCGGTGGCGGGGTCGGTCACCGAGATGCTGACCTCGGCGCTGAAATAGCCCTGGGTGGCGAGCAGCTTGCGGGCGTTGTCCTGGGCGCTGACCAGCAGGCGGTCCAGTTCGTCGCGGTCCAGGTCTTGCAGGCCGCGGTACTGTTGCAGCTCCAGGTGGCGCAGCAGGGTGTCGCGCAGCGGCTCGGGGGCATGCACCTCCAGGAGGAAAGCTGGGGGCGCGGTGGTGCCGGTCGAGCCCTTGTCTGGCTGGTGGGGCGTGGCCGAGGTGCTGCTGGCCAGCGTTGGGGTCGGTGTGGGGGGCTGGGCGTCGCCTTCGGCACGCGCGGGTCGGCCCAGGGTGGCCAGCAGCAACACCACCGAGCACGCCAGCCCCATCAAAAAGGCCGGCTTGAAAGCCGGCCTGCCTCGCCTGTACCAAAACATGTGTCTATTTTGACAGCATGCGCATCGCGTCTTCGAGGCCTTTGAGTGTCAAGGGGTACATGCGCTGGTTCATCAACTGCTGGATCACGGCGATGCTCTGGCGGTATTGCCACACGCCCTGAGGCTCGGGGTTGATCCAGGCAAAGCGCGGAAAGGTGTTGGTCAACCGCTGCAGCCATTCGGCGCCGGGTTCCTCGTTGTTGTACTCAACGCTGCCGCCCGGCTGCAGGATTTCATACGGGCTCATGGTGGCGTCACCGATGAAGATCAGCTTGTAGTCCTTGTTGTACTTGCGCAGGATGTCCCAGGTGGCGAACTTCTCGGAGAAGCGGCGCTTGTTGTTCTTCCACATGTAGTCGTACACGCAGTTGTGGAAGTAGTAGAACTCCAGGTGCTTGAACTCAGCCTTGGCTGCCGAGAACATCTCTTCGACCCGGGCGATGTGCTCGTCCATGGTGCCGCCCACGTCCATCAGCAGCAACACTTTCACATTGTTGTGACGTTCTGGCACCATTTTGATGTCGAGCCAACCCGCATTGGCGGCGGTGGATCGGATGGTGTCGGGCAGGTCAAGCTCTTCGGCTGAACCTTCGCGGGCAAACTTGCGCAGGCGGCGCAGGGCCACCTTGATGTTGCGCGTGCCCAGCTCCTGGGTGTCGTCGTAATCTTTGTAGGCGCGCTGGTCCCATACCTTGACGGCGCTCTTGTTGCGGCTTTTTTCTTGCCCGATGCGGATGCCCTGGGGGTTGTAGCCGTTGGCGCCAAAGGGGCTGGTGCCGCCGGTGCCGATCCACTTGCTGCCGCCTTCGTGGCGTTCCTTCTGCTCTTCGAAGCGCTTTTTCAGCGTTTCCATGAGCTCGTCCCAACCCATCTTCTCGATCTTGGCTTTGTCTTCGGGGCTGAGCTCAAGCTCGAGGTTCTTGCGCAACCATTCAAGCGGAACGTCTTTGGTGAAGTCGGTCAGCATCTCGACGCCCTTGAAGTAAGCCGCAAAGGCGCGGTCGAACTTGTCGTAATGCTTTTCGTCCTTCACCAGGGTGAGGCGCGACAGGTAGTAGAAGTCGTCGATTTTCCAGGCCTCGTCCGATTCGGGGCCCACCACGCGGGCCTGCAGGGCCTCCAGCAGGGTGAGGAACTCTTTCACCGAAACAGGAAGTTTGGCGCTGCGCAGCGTGTAGAAGAAGTCGATCAGCATGGACGGCTCCAGGTCAGGTCACGGGGGCTTACTTGCCGCCGTGGACCACCGCGGGCGGTGGGGGTGTTTGCGGGTAGCGCTGCTTGAGCAGGTACAGCAGCTGGGCCTTGGCCTCGGGCCATTCGCCGGCGCTCATGCTGTACATCACGGTGTCGCGCACCGTGCCGTCACGGCGCAGCGCGTGGTGGCGCAGCACGCCGTCCTTGCGCGCGCCCAGGCGCTCGATGGCCTGTTGCGAGGCGTGGTTGAAGTTGTCGGTGCGCCAGCCGACCAGGGCGCAGCCCAGGGTGTCGAACGCATGGCTCATCAGCAGGTATTTGGCGCTGGTGTTGACGTGGGTGCGCTGGACCCGTTTGGCGTACCAGGTGTAGCCGATCTCGACGCGACGGATGGCCGGCACGATGTCGTGGTAGCTGCTGGTGCCGATCAACTGGCCGCTGGCCTCTTCGATCACGGCGAAGGCAAAGCGGTTGCCCGCCTCGCGCATCTGCAGGGCGGTTTCGATGTAGGCGCGGGTCTGGCCGGGCTCGGGCACCGAGGTGACGCGGATGTTCCAAAGCTCGCCATCGGCGGCCGCGGCGGCCAGGCCGGCTTCATGGGCCAGGCTCAGGGGCTCGAGGCGCACACCGTTCAGGCGCAGGGTGACGGGTTCAACAAAAGACATGGTTTCTCCGGTGCCATGCGGGTGCCGCACTGCCGGGGCAGGGCGGGCAGCTCGGGATGGGTCAGCGGTTGCGCTGGTTCATGAAGACCAGCTTTTCAAACAGGGTCACATCCTGTTCGTTCTTCAGCAAGGCGCCCACCAGAGGGGGCACGCTGACCTTGGCGTCGGCACTTTGCAGGGCCTCCAGCGGGATGTCTTCGGCCACCAGCAGCTTGAGCCAGTCGAGCAGCTCGGAGGTGCTGGGCTTTTTCTTGAGGCCGGGCAGGTTGCGCACGTCGTAGAAGGTCTTCATGGCGGCTGCCAGCAGCTCGGCCTTGAGGGTGGGGAAGTGAACGTCGACGATCTTCTTCATCGTGTCGGCGTCGGGGAACTTGATGTAGTGGAAGAAGCAGCGGCGCAGGAAGGCGTCGGGCAGCTCTTTCTCGTTGTTCGAGGTGATGAACACCAGCGGACGGTTCTTGGCCTTGATCAGTTCACGGGTTTCGTAGCAATAGAACTCCATGCGGTCGAGTTCGCGCAACAGATCGTTGGGGAACTCGATGTCGGCCTTGTCGATTTCGTCGATCAGCAGGGCCACCGGCTGCTCGGCCGTGAAGGCTTGCCACAACACGCCCTTGACGATGTAGTTCTCGATGTCCTTGACGCGTTCGTCGCCCAGTTGCGAGTCACGCAGGCGACTGACTGCGTCGTATTCGTACAGACCTTGCTGGGCCTTGGTGGTCGATTTGATGTGCCATTGCAACAGTGGCACGCCCAGGGCTTCGGCCACTTCTTCGGCCAGCATGGTCTTGCCGGTACCGGGCTCGCCCTTGACCAGCAAGGGCCGCTTGAGGGTGATGGCCGCATTCACGGCGAGCATCAGGTCTTGAGTGGCGACGTAATTTTGTGAGCCTTGGAATTTCATGGACAAGTGTTCGCTTAACAGATGTGTTGCAGAAGCGGGGCTCGATATAATCAATCGTTGATTTTTCTCAATCCCCTCGGTACCCAATCATCCATTTGATTGTGCTCGCAAAATGAACAAGATGTTGACAACGGTATTTGCCCTTGCTGTCGCTTCCGTGACCGCTTTTTCGTCGGCCGTCCACGCTCAGGAGGTCAAAGCAGATGTCAACGCCAAGGTGGCGATGTGCATCGGCTGCCATGGGATTGATCGCTATCAGGCGACCTTCCCCGAGGTCTACAAGGTGCCGCGCATCGCCGGCCAAGGCGAGAAGTACATCGCTGCTGCCTTGAACGCCTACAAGAAGGGCGACCGCAAGCACCCCACCATGCGCGGCATTGCCGATTCGCTGAGCGAGCAAGACATCGCCGAGATCTCGGCCTATTACGCCCAACTGGGCCATGTCGAAGGCGCTACCTTGCCCGACAAGCTCAGCCGCGAACCCAACACCCAGGTGGCGGCCCTGCTGAACAAGGGCGCTTGCGTGTCCTGCCACGGCGCCAACTTTGCCAAGCCCATCGACCCCTCGTACCCCAAGATTGCCGGCCAATACAGCGACTACCTGTATGTGGCGCTCAAGTCCTATCAAATGGGCAACAGCCCGGTGATGGGCCGCAACAACGCTGTCATGGGCGGGGTCGCCAAACAGTTCTCGCATGCTGAACTCAAGGCCCTGGCCTCGTATGTCAGCACCCTCGACAGCGACCTGAAGACCGTGCCTGAGTCGCGCTTCCGCTGATCAAGCCCCAGGCGTTGAACGCCCTGCCCACGAAAAAAGCCGCTGATCATTCAGCGGCTTTTTGTTTTTCTGCTGGGCCGGTTGCTTGGGGCGGCCTCAGTCGCGTGTGGCGGCGCGTTGCACGCTGTCGATGTAGGCATGGCCATCGGGGGGACGACCGCTGCGCTGGCTTTCCCACAGCATGCGTCCCAGGAACTCCATGGTTTCGTGGTGGGCGCCGTGCAGCGAGTCGCGGCGGGCAGTCAGCAGTTCAACCGCCTGGCGGATGCCGCGGGGCTGGTCAATGCTGCATTGCTCGCTGATCGACAGGTGCATCGAGAGGTGCAGAAAGGGGTTGGTTTCGCCCTTCTGGCTGTCATACACGCGGGCCACGGCCGCGTCGGCATCGGCCAGGTCGGCGTGGTATTCGGGGTGCTCGTCGATCCACTGACCGGCCAGGGTTTCAATGGCCTCCATGGCCAGGCCCTGGCGGGACTTGGCATAGACCGAGCAGAAGAAGCGACGGACGTCGTCTTGAGAGGGGTTGAACATACGCCCGAGCGTATCACCCTGGGCGATGCCCCCACGCGTACAGGGGGGGCGGCAGAGCCTGTTCAATGTCTTGCGCGACCCGAGGGGGACTTTGACCAGGCTCTCAGGCCCGTGGCGTGCCCACCATGCGCGAGATCGACTGGGCTGCCTGCAGCAGATGGGGCAGCATGCGGTTCTGCATGTCGAAGGCGCTGTTGCGGTTGGCCTGGCCGCTGATGTTGAGGGCCGCGATCACCCGGCCATTGCGGTTGACCACCGGCGCGGCCATCGAGATCAGTCCTTCCTCGAGTTCTTGATCGACCAGGCACCAGCCCTGGTCGCGTGCCTGGCGAACCCTGGCCAGCAACTCGTCAACCTGGGTCAAGGTGTGCTGCGTCCGGGCCTGGAGTTCGGTGCTTGCCAGGCGGCGCTGGACCTCTTCGTCGGGCAGGCTGCCCAGCAGAATGCGGCCCATCGAGGTGCAGTAGGCCGGCAGGCGGCTGCCCACGCCCAGGTTGATGCGCATGATCTTGTGCGTGGGCACCCGCAGCACATAAATGATGTCGTTGCCCTCGAGCACGGCCGCCGAGCAGGACTCTTTCACCCGGTCGACCAGCCCTTCCATCACCGGCTCGGCCAGGTTCCAGATCGGCATCGACGACAGGTAGGCAAATCCCAGGTCCAGGATGCGCGGTGTGAGTCGGAACTGGCGTCCGTCGGTCTCGACATAGCCCAGAGTCTGCAGGGTCAACAGGATGCGACGGGCACCGGCGCGGGTGAGCCCGCTGCGCCCGGCGACTTCGGTCAGGGTCTGTTGCGGCGCGGCTGCGCTGAAGGTGCGGATGACCTCCAACCCCCGAGCAAAGGACTGCACATAACTGTCGCCAGGGCGTGGGGCCGCGTTCTCGTGGTCAGGTGACGTTGCCATGGTGTTGACTATCTCCTAAAATTCATTGTGCGAACCAATGTTCTTATTATGAACAAATTGACTGGCCATCGATGCAGATGGCCGAGTTTTTTGCTCATGCTTAGTCACATGTGACGATTTTGCCCGTCTGGTCGCTAGGGTATGCCGTTTGAGCCTATCTGTGCCACTACCGTTTGGAGATATTTAATTCATGATTGACAAGATCGCTGCCTCAGTGGCAGAGGCTTTGCAGGGGGTGCAGGATGGCGCCACCGTGCTGATCGGTGGCTTTGGCACCGCGGGCATTCCACTTGAACTGATCGACGGCCTGATCGCTCAGGGCGCCCGCGATCTCACGGTGGTCAACAACAATGCCGGCAATGGCGACGCCGGGCTGGCGGCCCTGTTGCAGACCGGGCGGGTGCGCAAGATCATCTGCAGCTTTCCCCGTCAGGCCGATTCCCATGTGTTTGACGCGCTGTACCGCCAGGGCCGCATCGAGCTGGAGCTGGTGCCCCAGGGCAATCTGGCCGAGCGCTTGCGGGCAGCCGGGGCGGGCATAGGTGCGTTCTATACCCCGACCGGCTTCGGCACCGAACTGGCCATGAACCCCGATGGCAGCCCCAAGGAGACCCGGATCATCAATGGCCGTGGTCAGGTCCTGGAGTACCCCATTCATGGGGACGTGGCGTTGATCCAGGCCGAGCGTGGCGATCGCTGGGGCAACCTGACCTACCGTCAGGCGGCGCGCAATTTCGGCCCGGTGATGGCCACCGCTGCCCGTTGTACGGTGGCCACAGTGCACGAGGTGGTCGAGTTGGGCCAATTGGACCCTGAGGCCATCGTCACCCCCGGCATCCATGTGAGCCATGTGGTGCCCGTGCCCCGCCGCGCCACCACGGCCGGCGGTTTCAAAGCAGCGGCTTGAGAGGAGACCCAGCCATGACCCCCCCATATCAGCCCCGCAGCAAAGACGAACTGGCGCGCCGCGTGGCCGCCGACATCCATGACGGCGCCTATGTCAATCTGGGCATCGGCATGCCCACCCGGGTGGCCAATCACATCCCCCCCGGGCGCGAGGTGATTCTGCAAAGCGAGAACGGCATCCTGGGCTTGGGCCCGGCCCCGGCCCCTGGCCTAGAGGACTACGACCTCATCAACGCCGGCAAGCAGCCGGTCACCCTGCTGCCGGGCGGCGCCTTCTTTCACCATGCCGACAGCTTTGCCATGATGCGTGGCGGCCACCTCGACATCTGTGTGCTGGGCGCCTTCCAGGTGTCGGCCACGGGCGACCTGGCCAACTGGAGCACCGGCGAGCCGGGCGCCATCCCCGCCGTGGGCGGCGCCATGGACCTGGCGATTGGCGCCAAGCAGACCTGGGTCATGATGGACCTGCTGAGCAAGTCGGGCCAGAGCAAGGTGGTGGCGCAGTGCACCTACCCCTTGACCGGGCTGGCTTGCGTGAAGCGCATCTACACCGACCTGGCCACGCTCGAATGCAGCCCCCAGGGCCTGCGCCTGATCGACGCCGTGGACGGCCTCGGGCGCGAGGCGCTGCAAGACCTGATCGGCCTGCCCTTGCTGGATTGAGGCTGATATCCGCCCACCAAGAGCCCACCAAGAGCCCCCCAAGAGCCCCCCCAATTTCAACCCCGGAGACTAGGACCAACCATGACACAAGCTTTTATCTGCGACGCCATTCGCACGCCCTTCGGCCGCTACGGCGGCGCTCTTTCCAGCGTGCGCACCGATGACTTGGGCGCGATTCCGCTCAGGGCTCTGATGGAGCGCAACCCCGGGGTCGACTGGGCCGCTGTGGCGGATGTGATCTATGGCTGCGCCAACCAGGCCGGTGAAGACAACCGCAACGTGGCCCACATGTCCAGCCTGCTGGCTGGCCTGCCGATCGAGGTGCCGGGCGCCACCGTCAACCGTCTGTGCGGCTCGGGGCTGGACGCGATCGGCACCGCGGCACGGGCCATCAAATCGGGCGAAGCACGCCTGATGATCGCGGGCGGCGTGGAGAGCATGAGCCGTGCCCCGTTTGTGATGCCCAAGGCCGAAAGCGCTTTCAGCCGTGCCAATGCGGTGTACGACACCACCATCGGCTGGCGCTTCATCAACAAGCTCATGAAAGCCCAGTACGGCGTGGATTCCATGCCCGAAACGGCCGAGAACGTGGCCACCGATTTCGGCATTGAGCGCGAGGCCCAGGACCGCATGGCCCTGGCCAGTCAGATGAAGGCCGTGGCCGCACAGAAGGCCGGTGTGTTCGATGCCGAAATCGTGCCGGTGACCATTCCCCAGAAAAAGGGCGACGCGGTGGTGGTGAGTCAGGATGAGCACCCCCGTGCCACCAGCCTGGAAGCCCTGGCCAAGCTCAAAGGGGTGGTGCGCCCCGATGGCACCGTGACCGCAGGCAATGCCAGCGGCGTCAATGATGGCTCGTGTGCACTGCTGCTGGCCGATGAGCGCACGGCCGCGCAATACGGCCTGACCCCGCGTGCCCGCGTGGTGGGCATGGCCACGGCGGGCGTGGCACCGCGCATCATGGGCATTGGCCCGGCACCAGCCACCCAGAAAGTGCTGGCCCTCACCGGCCTGAGCCTGGCGCAGCTCGATGTCATCGAGTTGAACGAAGCCTTTGCGGCACAAGGCCTGGCGGTCCTGCGCCAGTTGGGCTTGCAAGACGACGATCCTCGCGTCAATCCGAACGGTGGTGCCATCGCGCTGGGCCATCCGCTGGGCGCCAGCGGGGCCCGTCTGGCCACCACCGCGATCAACCAGCTGCACCGCAGCGGTGGCCGCTACGCTTTGTGCACCATGTGCATCGGCGTGGGGCAGGGCATTGCCGTGATTCTGGAACGCGTGTAAGCGGCCGGGCTGGCGTGCCGGGAGGGCAGGCCGGCTGGTTCAAAGACGCCGCCAGCCCGGCAGCTGCCAGTCGCGCCAGAGCGCCAGGCCCCTGAGGCCGGCGGTGCAAAGCGCGCACAGCATCAGCGCCGGTGACTCGGGTACCTGGGCCTGCACCAGCCCCAGGTACAGCCAGCCGCCCACAAAGGCGCAGACCGCATAGGGGCGGTGGTCATGGAATGCCTTGGGAATCTGGTTGCAGACAATGTCGCGCAACACGCCACCGAAGACGCCCGTGATCACGCCCATCATCACCGAGATCAGCCCCGGCATGCCCAGGTCGTTGGCCATGTCCACGCCCACCCCGGTGAACAGGCCCAGGCCAATCGCGTCGGGCAGTTGAATGGCGCGTTCGGTGGGCTCGAAATGGCGCCGCTTCAACAGCAGCAATGCCGCCAGGCTCAAGCCCAGGATGCCCCACACATAGTCCACGTGGCGCACCCAGAAAAATGGGCGCTGGTCGAGCAGCAGATCGCGCAAGGTTCCCCCGCCGAAGGCCGCCAGAAAGGCCACCACGCACACGCCGACCGGGTCGAGCTTCTTGCGTGCCCCCTCCAGCACGCCAGAAAGCGCAAAGGCCAGGGTGGCCGCCAACTCCAGCAAATGCCTCAGCCAGGGCTCCCAAAATGAGACTGTGTTCATGGTCGGGCATTGTGCACGGGCATGGGCCGACCGCGGTGGGACTGGCCCCGGTCATCGGCAGCGGCTAACATGCGCCGCATACGCAAGTCTTGGAGGATCGATATGACGGTGCTTGTCGTCGCCAATCCCAAAGGAGGAGTGGGCAAATCCACTCTCAGCACGCAGGTGGCGGGCTACTGGGCCAGCCAGGGCCAGACGGTGGCCCTGGGGGACATTGATCGGCAGCAATCGTCGCGCTTGTGGCTCAGCCTCCGGCCTGCGACGGCCGCGCCGATCGCTGCCTGGAGCGTCCAGGACGACGACAAGGAACTGGCCCGGCCCCCGAAGAGCGTGCAGCATGCCGTGCTCGACACACCGGCCGGCCTGCATGGCGGGCGCCTCAAAGAGGTCATCCGCCTGGCCGACAAGGTGATCGTCCCCTTGCAGCCCAGCATTTTCGACATGTACGCCACCCAGGATTTTTTGAACCAACTGGCCGACATGAAGCGGGCCCAACGGGTTGAGATCGGCATCGTGGGCATGCGGGTGGACGAGCGCACGATCGCCGCCGAGCGCCTGCATGAGTTTGTCGATCGCCTGGGCCTGCCGGTACTGGCCACGCTGCGTGACACCCAGAACTACATCCACCTGGCCGCCAGCGGACTGAGCGTGTTCGACGTGGCGCCCGGGCGTGTGGCCAAAGACCTGGCTCAGTGGCAGACCCTGTGCGAGTGGCTGGGCCGAGCGACCTGACGCGGATGCGCCATGTCGCGTGGCCGACATGGGTGGGAACAGGCCGCCGCTAAAGTGCTTGCATGAAAACCTTCCAGACCCTTTCCGACCTGGCCGCGTGTGTGGGCCAGGAAGTAGCCATCAGCGATTGGGTGACCATCACCCAGGAGCAGGTCAATCAGTTTGCGGAAGCCACGGGCGACCATCAATGGATTCACATCGACGTTGAACGGGCCAAGCAGGGGCCTTTCGGCGGCCCGATTGCCCACGGCTTTCTCACCTTGTCCCTGTTGCCGCGCTTCTTTGGCGAGACGCTGGCCGTGACCGAGGCCCGCATGGGCGTCAACTACGGGCTCAACAAGGTTCGCTTCCCGGCGCCCGTGCCGGTGGGCAGCCGCCTGCGGGCCCGTCTGCGCCTGCTGGAGGCCTCGCCCATCGATAACCAGGGCTACCAGTTTGCCTGGGAGGTGACGGTCGAGCGCGAGGGCGGCAGCAAGCCGGTGTGCGTGGCCGAATCGCTGGCCCGGCAATACCCCTGAGCCTTGTCCGAGCCGCGCTCAGGTAGCCCCGGTGGGGGTGGCCTGGGCGCCGCCGAAGCCGTTCTGTCGCCAGGCCTCGAACACGGTCACGGCCACCGCGTTGGACAGGTTCAGGCTGCGTTGGTCGGGGCGCATCGGCAGGCGCAGTCGTTGCGACAACGGAAATTGATCTCGCACCTCAGGGGCCAGGCCCCGGGTCTCGGCGCCGAACACCAGCCAATCCCCGGGTTGAAAGCTCAACTCGAAGGCGGGGCGCGATCCGCGGGTGGTCAGGGCGAACATGCGGTCGCGGGCCGGCTGCTCTTGCGCCAGAAAGGCCTCCCAGTTGGCGTGGCGGCGCAGTTCGGCGTACTCGTGGTAATCCAGCCCGGCGCGGCGCATGTAGCGGTCTTCCATCGAGAAGCCCAGTGGCTCGATCAGGTGCAGGGTGCAGCCCGTGTTGGCCGCCAGGCGGATGACGTTCCCGGTATTGGGCGGGATTTCGGGTTCAACGAGAACAATGTGAAACATTCCGCCATTGTCGCGCGCCTGCATGCCCAGGGCTGACGCAGGGGGTGGGTCCTGGCGCCCTCAGCGGGGCGCGGGCGTGCGGGCCAGCACGCAGGCATGCACCTCACGGGCGCCGCCCGCCTGCCTCAGCACCCGCGCTGCGCTGTGCAGCGTGGCCCCGGTGGTCATCACATCATCGATCAGCAGCACGCGGCGGTTCTTCAGCCGCGCGGCCTGATCCGGGTTGACGGCAAAGCTGTGGCGCAGGTTGCCCAGGCGCTGGGCCCGGGTGAGCTGGGCCTGTGCTGCCGTGTCCTGCAGGCGCCACAGCAAGTCGGTGTGCAGTCGGCACGGCGTCAGCTGTTGGGCCAGCAGGGCCGCCTGGTTGTAGCCGCGTTCACGCAGCCGCCGCCTGGACAGGGGAATCGGGATCACCCAGTCGGTCTGCTGAACCGATTCGGCCACACCCGGGGCCTGCATCATCAATTGGCCCAGCATGCCGGCCCAGGAGGGGTCGTCATGGAACTTGAAATCGGCAATGCAGGCTGACCAGGGAAAGGTGTAGTCCAGCGCCGCTTGGCAACTGGAAAGTGCCGGTGGATGCAGCAGGCAGGGGCCGCAAACCGGATGACCTGACTCGACACGGATGGCGCAGCGGCGGCAGCGTGGCACGGGGCGCGCAAAGCGACCCACGCATTCCTCGCACACCCGTTGCGCTGGCCAGGCCCGGCACACCGCGCACTGACTGGGAATGCGGGTCATCATTGCCTCGAAAAGCCGCGCCAGCATGGACTCAATATACTCGCGGGCGCATTGTCGAGAGCCCGCATGAACCACCCGTCCCCCCCTACCATCGCCCCCTCTGCCGTGCAACGCTGGGGACGTGTCGCCAGCCAGGCCTCGCCCTGGCTGCATGAAGAGGTGGCCCGGCGGATGGAAGAGCGCCTGCAGTGGATCGTGCTGCAGCCCAAAGCCTGGTTGGACTGGGCACCCGCTCGCGGGGGGCTTGAGGCGCACCAGCGCCTGCTGGCCCGCTACCCCAAGGCCGTGCCCCACGTGCACGAGCCTTTCGAGGTTGATCGGGCCCAGGCCCGCCAAAGGCATGAACCGGCCTGGTGGCAGCCGGCTCGCTGGATGGGGCCGGCATCGCATCTGGGCTTGCCGGCACCGGGTGCGGTGCAGATGGTCTGGTCCAACATGGCCTTGCACCTCAGTGAGCAGCCCAGGGCCTTGATGGATGCCTGGCATGAGGCCCTGGAGGTGGGGGGCTTTCTGATGTTCTCCTGCCTCGGACCAGACACCTTGAAAGAGCTGCGCGCCCTGTATGCCGACGCGGGCTGGCCCGAGCCGGGCCCCGCTTTCACCGACATGCACGACTGGGGCGACATGCTGGTCGAAGCCGGATTTGCCGAGCCGGTCATGGACATGGAGCGCATTGTGCTCAGTTATGAGTCACCTGAGCGACTGTTGCAGGAGCTGCGCGAGCTCGGCCGCAACCTGAATCCGGGGCGCTTTGCCGCCTGTCGCGGCCGAGGCTGGCTGACCGAATTGAAGCGCCGCTTGCAGACCCATGACGCCCTGACGGGGCCCACGCCGGGCCAAATGAGCCTGACCTTTGAAATCATCTACGGCCACGCTTTCAAGCCGGCGCCGCGCATCCGATTGGCACCTGAGAGTGCGGTCTCATTGGAGCAAATGAAGACAGTGTTGCGCCAGGGCAAAAAGAATTTGCCGCCTGTTTGAGAATTATCAAACCCAGGTGGTCTGTCGGGTAAACTTGGCCCGGGTTTTCTCAGGGCATTTTCCCGTGCAACCGTTTCATCGGGGGCTTGAGGCATGTCAGATCTGGCATTCCGTTTTGCTCGTGCCTCGGGCGGGGAGGTCGACTGGCGACTGCGCCGCAATTGCTCCGTGACACCGGTGCAACTGGCTTGGTTCTACGGCTCGATCTGTCTGGTTTCGACGGTGATTGCGGGGCTTTGCTGGCACCTGGGAGCGAAGCTGGTGATGGTTTTCACGGGCATCGAACTGCTGGTGGTTGGTGTAGCGTTCATGGTGTTCGCACGTCATGCCACCGACGGTGAGCGGATCCTCCTCAAAGAGGGGCGTTTGCTGGTGGAGTTGGAGCAGGCAGGGCGCCTGGTTCGGACAGAGTTCAAGTCCGACTGGGTGAGGGTGGAGCCCAAGGGCGGGCACCGTTCCCTGATTGAGGTGTCCGGCCAGGGGCGGACGGTCGAAGTGGGGCGCTTTGTGCGCCCCGAATTGCGTCCGGTGCTGGCCAGTGAGATTCGAAGGGCTTTGCGAACCTTGTGACCTTCGGTGCCGCGGTTCGCTGGCACGGTGGCGTCGATTACATAGAGGCAATGAAGAAGTGAACACGATGAAGAGCATTTCCAACAAGTTGGCTTCGCTGCTGCTGACCGCTGGCGCCCTGATCGGCACCGCCGCTCATGCGGTCAATGACCTGCCCGGCGGTCCGGCCGTCCGACAGCTCAACCTGGCCCCCCCGGTGACCCGGATCGCCGAAGAGCAGCATTTCCTGCACTGGATGATGTTGATCATTTGCGTGGTCATCTTCGTGGCCGTGTTCAGCGTGATGTTCTATTCGATCTGGAAGCACCGCAAATCGGTCGGCTACAAGCCGGCCACCTTCCACGAGTCGACCACCGTGGAAATCATCTGGACCATCGTCCCCTTCCTGATCGTGATCGGCATGGCCCTGCCCGCCACCAAGGTGGTGGTGGCCATGAAAGACACCTCCAATGCCGACCTGACCATCAAGGCCACCGGCTATCAGTGGAAATGGGGTTACGACTACCTCAAGGGCGAGGGCGAAGGCCTGTCCTACATCTCCACCCTGGATGCCACGCAGCGGGCCATGTCCAACAACGGTGCCAAGGGCGACATTCCTGACAACTACCTGCTCAAGGTCGACAACCCGCTGGTGGTGCCCGTGGGCAAGAAGGTGCGCATCATCACGACCGCCAACGACGTGATCCATGCCTTCATGGTGCCGGCCTTCGGCATCAAGCAAGATGCCATTCCCGGTTTTGTCCGCGACACCTGGTTCCGTGCCGAGAAGGCCGGCGACTACTACGGCCAGTGCGCCGAACTGTGCGGCAAAGAGCACGCCTACATGCCGATCCATGTGAAGGTGCTGGCCGCTGCCGAATACTCACAATGGGTCGAAGCCGAGAAGAAAAAAGCCGCCGCCAAGGCCGATGATCCGAGCAAGGTCTGGACGATGGACGACATCCTCAAGCGTGGCGAAAAGGTCTATGCCTCGAACTGCGCGGCCTGCCACCAGCCCAATGGCAAGGGCGCTGGCCCGATCAAGCCGCTCGACGGGTCGGCCAAGGTGCTTGATGCCGACCACGCTCTCCAGATCGCTGTTCTTCTGAATGGCCAGAACAACGGTGCCATGCCTTCCTGGAAGCAGCTGTCGGACACCGACATCGCTGCTGTGGTGACCTACACCAAGAACAATTGGTCCAACAAGACGGGTCAGCTGGTGCAGCCTGCTGAAGTGCTCGCACTGCGCGGCAAGTAATCCGACGTCGCCCCTCCAGATTAAGACAAGGAAACATCATGAGTGCAGTTCTCGACCACCACGATCATGCGCACGACGATCACAGCCACGGCGCCCCGGCGGGCTGGCGGCGCTGGGTTTTTGCGACCAATCACAAGGACATCGGCACGCTCTATCTGCTGTTCAGCTTCACCATGCTGATGATCGGTGGCGTGCTGGCCCTCGGCATCCGTGCTGAACTGTTCCAGCCCGGCCTGCAGCTGATGAACCCCGAGCTGTTCAACCAGCTCACCACCATGCACGGCCTGATCATGGTGTTCGGCGCGATCATGCCGGCCTTCGTGGGCTTCGCAAACTGGATGCTGCCGATGCAGATCGGCGCCTCCGACATGGCCTTTGCCCGCATGAACAACTTCAGCTTCTGGCTGATGATCCCGGCCGCGCTGATGCTGGCGGGTTCGTTCTTCATGCCCGGCGGTGCTCCTGCTGCCGGCTGGACGCTGTATGCCCCGCTCACCCTGCAGATGGGCCCTTCGATGGACGCCGGCATCTTTGCCATGCACATCCTGGGCGCTTCGTCGATCATGGGCTCAATCAACATCATCGTGACGGTGCTCAACATGCGCGCCCCCGGCATGACCCTGATGAAGATGCCGATGTTTGCCTGGACCTGGCTGATCACGGCCTACCTGCTGATCGCCGTGATGCCGGTGCTGGCGGGTGCCATCACCATGACCTTGACTGACCGCCACTTCGGCACCAGTTTCTTCAACCCCGCCGGTGGCGGTGACCCGGTGATGTACCAGCACATCTTCTGGTTCTTCGGTCACCCCGAGGTGTACATCATGATCTTGCCGGCCTTCGGCATCATCAGCCAGATCGTGCCGGCTTTCGCCCGCAAGAGACTGTTCGGTTATGCCTCGATGGTGTATGCCACCTCGTCCATCGCCATCCTCTCGTTCATCGTGTGGGCCCACCACATGTTCACCACCGGCATGCCTGTGACCGGCCAGCTGTTCTTCATGTACGCCACGATGTTGATCGCCGTGCCCACGGCCGTGAAGATCTTCAACTGGATTGCCACCATGTGGCAGGGTTCGATGACCTTCGAAACCCCGATGCTGTTCTCGGTTGGCTTCATCTTCGTGTTCACCATGGGCGGTTTCACCGGCCTGATGCTGGCCATGGCGCCGATCGACATCCAGCTGCAGGACACCTACTACGTGGTGGCCCACTTCCACTACGTGCTGGTGGCCGGCTCGCTGTTTGCCTTGTTCGCCGGCTTCTATTACTGGTCGCCCAAGTGGACGGGTTTCATGTACAACGAAACCCGCGGCAAGATCCACTTCTGGTGGTCGCTGATCGCGTTCAACGTCACCTTCTTCCCGATGCACTTCTTGGGTCTGGCCGGCATGCCCCGCCGCTATGCCGACTACCCGATGCAGTTTGCTGATTTCAATGCCGTGGCATCGGTCGGTGCCTTTGCCTTCGGTCTGGCCCAGGTGTACTTCTTCGTGTTCATCGTGCTGCCAGTGATGATGGGCAAGGGCGACAAGGCCCCGCAAAAGCCTTGGGAAGCCGCTGAAGGCCTGGAGTGGGAAGTTCCCTCGCCGGCGCCGTTCCACACCTTCGAAAATCCGCCCAAGCTCGACGCCACGGCCTCGCGCGTGATCGGTTGAACCCCGCCACGGACCCGTCTGAACCATGACCCCCGAACAAAAGAAGAACAACCTTCGCCTGGGCCTGATCCTGGCTTCTGTGGCCGCGGTGTTCTTCATCGGGTTCATGGCCAAGATGGTGTTGCTCGCGCACTGAACGGACCCGCATGAGCCGCCTTGAAAACACCCGCATGGTTGGCAAGCTGGCCGTCGTGGTGGCAGGCATGTTCGCCTTCGGCTATGCCCTGGTGCCCATGTACAAGGCCATCTGCGAAGCCACGGGCATCAACATCCTGGCCCTGGTCGAGCGCGAGGTGCCGGGGAGCGGGCCCACGGGGCGCAATGTCAAGCTGCCGGCCAACACCCAGATTGACACCAGTCGGACCATCACGGTTGAATTTGACGCCAACTCACGCGGGCCCTGGCATTTCAAGCCGGCCCAGAGTTCTTTGCAGGTTCACCCGGGTGAGTTGACCACGGTCATGTACGAGTTCCAGAACGTGCAGGACCGCCGCATGTCGGCCCAGGCCATTCCCAGCTATGCACCGCGGCAGGCGGCACCCTACTTCAACAAGGTGGAGTGCTTCTGCTTCAACCAGTACACCCTGGAGCCCGGCGAAAAGAAGCAGTGGCCGGTGGCTTTCGTGATCGATCCCAAGCTGTCCAAGGACGTGAACACCATCACCTTGTCCTATACCTTCTTTGAGGTGGGTGGCAAGACGCCGGCGGCGCCTGAGGGCCAGACGGCTCTGGCGCCCGTGGTGGGTGCAGGTGCGAGGGCCGGCTCATGAACCAGCCGCTGGGTAAGCCGTCCTCGCCGCGACGCAAAGGGTCCTGGCTGCGCACCGTTCAGGCAGTGGCGTGGTCTTTCGTGGGCATTCGCAAGAACAGCGACTACCAGGAAGACACCGCCAAGCTCAATATTTTCCACATCCTTGCCGTCGGTCTGGCTGGGGCTCTCCTGTTTGTGCTGGGCTTGATTGCCCTGGTGCACTGGGTGGTCCAGTGACTGGCATGGCTTGTTCCAGAAATTCAATCAGAGTTAGAGAGAGACAGGAGCAAAAATGAGTTCGACAACGCATGGTGGAGCCCCTTATTACTTCGTTCCTCATGAATCACGGCATCCCGTGATGGGGGCGATCGGCCTGTTCTTCGTGATCATGGGGGCGGCCAACTGGATCAACAGCGGTGAGTGGGGCCCTTACGCCTTGGCTTTCGGCCTGGTGTGGTGGTTTGTGGTGCTTTACCAGTGGTTTCGCGACGCCATCGCTGAGAGCGAGGGGGGGCAATATGGTCACAAGATCGACCTGTCCTACCGCTGGAGCATGACCTGGTTCATCTTCTCTGAGGTGATGCTGTTCGGCGCTTTCTTCTCGGCTCTGTGGTGGGCTCGCGCGCACTCGGTGCCGGCGCTGGGCAACCTTGAGAACGCCTTGCTGTGGCCCGGCTTCCAGGCCGCCTGGCCGGGCACGGTGGCCGGCGCCACCGGATCGCCGGCTGGCACCATCGATGCCTTCCAGACCATGACGCCGTTCTGGTTGCCCACGATCAACACCGCGCTGCTGCTCACCTCGGGCGTCACACTGACCATCGCTCACCACGCCATGCAGGCTGGTCAGCGCAGCAAGACGATTCTGTTCATGTGGACCACGGTGCTGCTGGGGGTGGTCTTTCTGTTCGTGCAAGGTTACGAATACATGCACGCCTACAGCGAGATGAACCTCAAGCTCAGCTCGGGTGTCTATGGCTCGACCTTCTACATGTTGACGGGCTTCCACGGTTTCCACGTGTTCGTGGGTGCGCTGATGCTGTTCTTCATCACGCTGCGCCTGCAAAAGGGCCACTTCACGCCTGAGCGCCACTTTGGCTTTGAAGGCGCTGCCTGGTACTGGCACTTTGTGGACGTGGTCTGGTTGGGCCTGTACGTGCTGGTCTATTGGTTGTAACAAGCCCCAGACCTGACAAAAAAGCGCCGTAAGGCGCTTTTTTGTCGCCGCTTGCGATCTCCGGGCCTCCGGTCAAGGCCGGGCCTTTGAGTCGGGTGGCGCGGCGTTGTGACGGGCTGCTGCGCCTATGATGGTCAGCGGCCGGCGGGAATGCCGGTCGGTTGAATCCAGCCCAATTTCCAACTGATCAGAATGCAGGCGAACAGCAGCACCGAAAAGCCGACGCGAAAGGCCAGTGCCCGGGCCATGTTCGGTTTCTCGCCGGGTTGGCGCTTGCCTTTGAGCATGAAGAACAGGGCCGTTCCCAGGCTGAGCAAAATGGCGGCAAAAGCCAGGATGACGAGGTATTTCATGAAGGCGATTATCCTGTGAAGCGTTCAGGCGCGTGGCACAACAGCTTTGGCAAAAGCCAGCTCAACAAGCGCTTCGTCCTCATCACGGCCGCGGCGCTGTTCGGCGTGCTGCTCACGCTGGGGCTTGGTCGCTGGCAGTTGGGGCGCGCTGCCGAAAAAGAGCGGCTCCACGAGGCCATGGTGCACCAGGGAGCCCTGCCACCCCTGACTTGGCAAGACTGGTTGCAGGCCAGCCGTGCCGGGCAAGACCTGAACTACCGGCGCATCATGCTGCGCGGCCAGTGGCTGACGCATCACACCCTTTACCTTGACAACCGTCAGATGAACGGCCGCCCCGGCTTTTTTGTGGTGACGCCCCTGGCCTTGCCGGGCAAGGCGGGCGCGGTGCTGGTACAGCGGGGCTGGGTGCCACGCAATTTCCAGGACCGGGCCCGTGTTCCGGAGGTGCAGACGCCTTCAGGTGAGGTCGTTCTGCTGGGCCGTGTCGCACCACCACCGGCCCACCTGCTGGAACTGGGGACGGCCGCTGCCATCGAGGGGTCTTCCCGCATCCGGCAGAATCTCGACGTGAATGCTTTCAGCGAAGAGATCGGGTTGCGCTTGCAAGCGGGTTCCGTGGTTCAGATCGATGCCAGTTCGGACGGCCTGCAGCGCGACTGGTTTGAACCCGGTGCCGGCACCGAAAAACATTACGGTTACGCTTTCCAATGGTTCGGCCTCAGCGCCCTGATGGCCACTCTTTATGTCTGGTTTCAAATTGTCCGACGCAAACCCCGCTCGCCCTGATCTGTCGCCACTGTCGCATCTGCCCGACTCGCCCCTGGGGCTCACGGTGCATTCGATGCCCACGCCCGAGCAGATGGCCGGCGCCAACGGTGCGCGCACACGCCTGGGCCGTCTGAAGATGCTGGCCGTGCTGCTGGTCTGCGCTGCGCCAGTGCTGGCCTCTTACCTCACCTACTACGTGATTCGACCCAGCGCGCACAAGAGCTACGGCGAGTTGATCGAGCCTCAGCGAGAACTGCCCGCCCTCACGGCCCAGGGGCTGGACGGCCAGCCAATGGCCCTGTCATCGCTCAAGGGCCAGTGGCTGTTGATCAGCGTGGCGGGCGGTGCCTGTGATGAGGCTTGTGAAAAGCACCTGTACCTGCAGCGCCAGTTGCGCGAGAGCCTGGGCAAGGACAAGGACCGCCTGGACTGGGTCTGGCTGGTACCCGACCAAACGCCGGTGCGCCCGGCCCTGTTGCCCGCATTGGGGCAAGCCACGGTGTTGCGCGTGGCCCCCGAGGGCTTGAACGCCTGGCTGAATCCTGCCGCTGGCCAGGCCCTGGCCGATCATCTGTACCTGGTCGACCCGATGGGCCACTGGATGATGCGCTTTCCGGCCCGACTTGATCTGGCAGGCGCGGCCAAGGCCAAGCGGGATCTGGAGCGCCTGATGCGTGCCTCGGCCGGCTGGGATGAGGCGGGGCGCTGACACCATGAACACGCTTCAGCCCGCCTACGACCTGTCGCCCCTGCTGCAGGTGATGCTCATGGGCGCCTTGGTCGCCTCCGGCCCCTTGCTGTGGTGGTGGCTGCGTCACCGGGGGCGCAATCCTCAGGGGCGTTTGCAGGCCTTGACCCTGGTCACCTTGTTTCTCACCTTTGATCTGGTGTTGTTCGGCGCCTTCACCCGCCTCACCGACTCGGGCCTGGGCTGCCCCGATTGGCCGGGCTGCTATGGCCACGCCAGCCCGCTGGGCGCGCAGGCGCCGATTGCCCAGGCCCAGCAGGCCATGCCCACCGGCCCGGTCACCCATGGCAAGGCCTGGGTTGAGATGGTGCACCGCTACCTGGCCACCGGTGTGGGGGCCTTGATCGTGGCCCAGTTGGTCCTGGCCTGGCGCCGCCGGCGCGACCAGCGTCGCCAAGGACGCCGGGGTCCCGGGCTGGGCTGGCCGGTGCTGACCCTGCTCTGGGTTTGCCTGCAAGGGGCTTTCGGCGCCTTGACGGTGACGATGAAGCTGTTTCCGGCGATCGTGACCCTGCATCTGGCCGGTGGCCTGGTGTTGCTGGTGTTGCTTGCGGTGCAGGTGGCGCGCCAAGGCCTGGCCGAGGGCGCCCTGCGGCCTGTATCGGTGTCGCTGGGCCTGTACCTGCTCACGGGGGCGGCCGCGCTGCTGCTGACCGCCCAGGTGCTGTTGGGGGGCTGGGTCAGCACCAACTACGCGGTGTTGGCCTGCAGCAGTTTCCCCCAGTGCCAGGGCCAATGGTGGCCTGAGATGGACTGGACGGGCGGTTTTGAACTGTGGCGCCCGCTGGGCCAGTTGGCCAGCGGCGAGCAACTCACCTTCGCCGCGCTCACGGCCATCCACTTTGCCCATCGGCTGGCGGCGGGTGTGGTGTTGCTTTGCCTGGGTGTGCTGAGCTGGCGTTTGTGGCGGGTTCCCGCGTTGCGGGGCCAGGCGCGCTGGCTGGCCGCCTTGTTGCTGTTGCAGGCCCTGACAGGTTTGAGCAACGTGGTGTTGGGCTGGCCGCTGATCGCAGCGGTGGCGCACACCGGCGGTGCCGCTGCCCTGGCCCTGGTGTTGACGCGGGTGCTGACCCTCAGCAGCCCCCGCGGAGCCTTTTCCTCTTCCGTATCCCTGAGCGCATCGAGACTGTCTGCATGAGCGTCGCCCCTTCTGTTTCCTACCCCTCCCTGGCGCGGCAGTTCTATGCGCTGACCAAGCCCCGGGTGGTTCAACTGATCGTGTTCTGTGCCTTGATCGGCATGGTTCTGGCCGTGCCTGGCGTGCCCAGCCTGTCGGATGTGGGTCTGGCCGCGGTGGCCTCACTGGGCATCTGGCTGGTGGCGGGCGCGGCCGCGGCCTTCAATTGCCTGGTCGAAAAAGGCATCGATGCCAAGATGAAGCGCACCGCTTGGCGTCCCACGGCCAAAGGCGAGTTGAGTGATCGCCAGTCGCTGGCGTTTTCGGCGCTGCTGTGCACGGCGGGCTCGGTGCTGCTGTATGTGTGGGTCAACCCGATCACCATGTGGCTGACCTTTGCCACCTTTGTGGGCTATGCGGTGATCTACACCGTGATCCTGAAGCCACTGACACCACAGAACATCGTGATTGGGGGCGCCTCGGGTGCCATGCCCCCTGTGCTGGGTTGGGCGGCCATGACGGGCGAGGTGAGCCCTGAGGCACTGATTCTTTTCCTGATCATCTTCCTCTGGACGCCGCCGCATTTCTGGGCGCTCGCCCTCTACCGGGTCGAGGACTACCGCAAGGCCGGGCTGCCCATGCTGCCCGTCACCCATGGCAACGAGTTCACCCGGTTGCAGGTGTTGCTGTACACCTTTGTGTTGTTTGCCGGGTGCCTGATGCCTTTTGTCTACGGCATGAGTTCCTGGTTTTACCTGGTCGCGGCGGTGCTGCTCAGTGGCGGCTTCATTGCCTATGCCTTCCGCCTGTGGCGCTCCTATTCGGACGAGTTGGCGCGCCGAACCTTCCGTTTTTCTCTGATCCACCTGAGCCTGCTGTTTGCGGCCCTGCTGATCGACCACTACCTGTTCTGATGCCATGAAGAAACGACAAGTGCTCCAATGGGGCTTCACCGTGCTGGGGGCCGCCATGGCCGCGAGCTTGATGACAGCCTGTGCCCCGGCCAAGACCGAGTTCAAGTCGGTCGACATCACGGGCGCCGAATACGCGCGCGACTTCAAGCTGCCCGACCAGAATGGTCAGGTGCGCACGATGGCCGATTTCAAAGGCAAGGCCGTGGTGGTCTTTTTTGGCTACACCCAATGCCCCGATGTCTGCCCCACCACCATGTCAGAGCTGGCCGAGGTCAAGCGCCAACTGGGGGCCGATGGGGAGCGCCTGCAGGCCGTCTTCGTGACCGTTGACCCAGCGCGCGACACCGCTGAACTGCTCAAGGCCTACATGGGCAACTTTGATCCGACCTTCATTGCACTGCGGCCCGAAACGCCCGAGCAACTGGCGGCGCTCGCCAAAGACTTCAAGATTTACTACAAGAAGGTCGAGGGCAAGACTGAATCCAGCTACACCATGGACCATTCGGCTGGCAGCTACATCTACGATCCGCAGGGTCGACTGCGCTTGTTTGCGCGCTACGGGTCGGGCCCGCAGGCCCTGTTGTCCGACCTTCAGGCCTTGCTGCGCGCCTCCTGATCTGCTGGGCCCCATGGTGATGCGAGGCTTCGCGGAGCGGGCCTCAATCGGCCTGGATGCGCTGCTTCTGGATCACCTCGCCCATGCTGCGGGTGTCCGCCTTGATCCGGTTGGCCAGGCCTTCGGCCGAAGTGCCGGCCACCTGCCAGCCCATCTGGAACAGTTTCTCGCGCACTTCGGGGGTGCGGGCAATCCCGCTCAACAAATCTGAAAGCCGGGCCACGATCGGCGCCGGCAGGCTGGCCGGGGCGGCCACGGCGTTCCAGATTTCCAGGTTGAATCCTGTCACACCCGACTCGGCCAGGCTGGGTACCTCGGGGGCCAGCGAGCTGCGGGTGGACGATGTCACGCCAATGGCGCGCAGCTTGCCCGCCTTCACCTGGGCCAAAGCCAGGCCTGGCGGCAACAGGGCCAACTGCACCTGGGAGCCCAGCATGGCGGTGATCACCTGCGGGTTGCCCGGGTAGGGCACGTGCACCGCCCCCAGGTGGGCGCGGGCCTTCAACATCTCCATGCCCAGGTGGGCCACGGTGCCCACCCCGGGTGAGCCATAGCTCCATTGTTCGCCAGCTTTGCGTGCCGCCTCCAGCACGGCCTGCGGTGTGGCGCCTGGCAGGTTGGCCGGGGCAGCCAGGATCAGCGGCGCGGTGCCGATCAGGCTCACTGGCGCCAGGTCTTTGAGCGGGTCGTAATGGATCTTGGGGTTGAGCAGCCGGGCAATGGTCATATTGCCGTTGATCATCAGGCCCAGGGTGTGGCCATCGGTGGCATGGGCCACGGTCTCGGCGGCAATGTTGCCCCCGGCTCCCACACGGTTTTCCACGATCACCGGCTGTCCCAACGCCTTGGACAAGGGCTCGGCCAGGGTGCGGGCCATCAGATCGGGTGACGATCCACCAGGAAAGCCCACCACGATGCGCAGCGTCTTGTGGGGCCATTGGGCTGGGGTCTGGGCCAGCAGGGGCAAGGAAAGACCGCTCAAGGTCAGGCCCAGGGCCTGGCGGCGTGAAATGGAAGTTGGCATGGCAGCGGCTCCGCGCATCGCAAATCAGTGCAAGGGCCAACAGTGTGCCCTATGACGGCAGGCGGCCCGCCTCTGCACGGGCTCAAAAACAAAAAGCCGGACGGATCCGGCTTTGAAGAAAAAGGCGGGGCCTCTTCAGGCGAACTCGGCCAACGCTTTTTTCATCTTCTTCATGGCCGCCACTTCAATCTGGCGGATGCGTTCGGCGCTGACCTTGTACTCGGCCGCCAGCTCATGCAGGGTCATGCCGCCCGAGCCATCGTCGTTCACCTTGAGCCAGCGCTCTTCCACGATGCGGCGGCTGCGTTCGTCCAGACCGTTGAGCGCGCTGGCAATGCCGTCGCTGGCCAGCACATCGCGCTGGCGAGATTCGATCATGGCGGTTGGTTCATGGGCGGCGTCGGCCAGGTAGGCGATGGGGCCAAAAGCCTGATCAGAGTCTTCGGAGGGGCTTGGGTCCAGCAGGACATCGCCACCCGACATACGGGTTTCCATTTCCATGACCTCTTCGCGCTTCACGTTGAGATGCTGCGCCACCACGTCGATTTCGTGTTCGCTCAGCGTGTCGCGGTGCGTGCTGCCATCGTCCATGGCATCGGCCTTGAAGCCTTGCTTCATCGAGCGCAGATTGAAGAACAGCTTGCGCTGGGCCTTGGTGGTGGCCACCTTGACCATGCGCCAGTTCTTCAGGATGTATTCGTGGATCTCAGCCTTGATCCAGTGCAGCGCGTAGCTGACCAGGCGCACGCCCTGATCCGGGTCGAAGCGTTTGACGGCCTTCATCAGGCCCACATTGCCTTCCTGGATCAGATCGCCTTGTGGGAGGCCATAGCCCAGGTACTGGCGCGACACCGACACCACCAGGCGCAGGTGCGACAGCACCAGTCGGCCAGCGGCCTCGACGTTGCTGTCGTCGCGCAGTTCACGGGCGTACTTTTGTTCTTCTTCGAGGGTGAGCATGGGCAGGCGGTTGACGGCCGAGATGTAGGCGTCAAGATTGCCCAAGGCAGGCACCATGGCCCACGGGTTGGCCGGGGTGATGGCAGTGGCTGCAGCGGTCATTGAAGTTTGGATTTTCATACCAGAAATCCTTTCCATGGCGGAATATTAGCACTCTCTGTGACTGAGTGCTAAACCGAAAGTTCCCGCCCTTTTGAGCGCCGGGGCATCCCAGGCAGATGGGGTGGGGCGCGGCCTCTTCAAGGAGGCCGTCTCGGTGGTCGAGGAACTCTTCGTGGCCTTGAAGTCGGCGCCAAGGTGTTGATCTGATGAGGCGAATCTTCGATGCGCCAGCCGCCGACCCCACATGATCGACCGCCGTCCACGGCGGAGTGCCTTTGTCTGTGTGCAGGCCTGTCGCTCATTCCTTTTTGATGGATAAAAATCCATTAAAATGGATTTATGGACATTGACACCTTTCTTGCGCAACGTGTGCGCGATCTGCGCAAGGCTCGTGGGCTTACGCTTGAGCAACTGGCGGAGCAGAGCGGTGTCAGCCGATCCATGATTTCGTTGATTGAGCGCCAGGAGACCAGCCCCACCGCAGCGGTCCTCAACAAGCTGGCGGATGCGTTTGGCATCTCGCTGTCCTCGCTGTTTGCAGGGGGCACCCCGCCCAAGGGGGATCCCGTCTGTCGGGCGGCTGAACAGCCGGTATGGACCGACCCCGCCTCGGGCTATCTGCGTCGGCAGTTGTCACCCTCCGGGCTGGAGTCGCCGGTTGATCTGGTGGAGGTGATCTTCCCCCCGGGTGAGACCGTGGTCTTCGACAACCCGGTGCGCAAGGCCAGCGTGCAACAACAGATGTGGGTGCTCGAAGGGGACATGGCGGTGACCTTGGGCGACCAGACCTGGCAGCTTCAAAGAGGGGACTGCATGGCGATGACACTCGCGGCCCGGATCACATTCCACAACCCCAGTCTCACGGCAGCCCGCTACCTGCTGGTCCTGACCACGGCGACAGAGCCCCCTCGGAGCTTGGTATGACAGCCCATCGATTTGTTCAATGCACGCACGCCGCCCATGCGCAGCCCATTCTTGACATCTTCAACGAAGCCATCCTGAACTCCACCGCCTTGTATGACTACAAGCCACGCACGCTTGAAAGCATGGCGACGTGGTTCTCGAACAAGGACAAAGGGCGTTTTCCAGTCATTGGAATCGAGGATGAAGCCGGGAAACTGCTGGCCTTTGGCAGCTACGGCACCTTCAGGGCGTGGCCCGCCTACAAGTACACGGTGGAACATTCAGTCTATGTGCACCAGGACCACCGAGGGCAAGGGCTTGGCGCCAAGGTGATGCGTGCGTTGATCGAAGAGGCCAGAAAGCAGGGTGTGCATGCACTCATCGGGGCCATCGACGCATCCAACTCGGGAAGCATCGCCTTGCATGCCCGCCTGGGGTTCAAACACGTCGGCACCTTGCCTGAGGTGGGCTTCAAGTTTGGCCGATGGCTTGACCTGGCGTTTTACCAATTGACGCTGGACACGCCGCTGAGCCCTGTCGACGATTGAGGGGCCGCCGGCCTGCGACGGGGCACGGTCATGATCGTGTCAACTCGGATGCCGTGGGACACCGAAGCTGAGCCTGGCCTGAGGTCGACCTCAGTCGGGTCGTCCGAATGGGGGGGGAGCAATTTGGTGTTGCCTTGCTGGTTAAATTGATATCGGACGCGTTGAGAAATCATGGTCCCGATGAGGTGATGGATTCAGTTCAATACCCAGCTGAAATGAGGTATTCAATTGCTTGAGGGGCGTCGGTTGGATTGATCAGATAATCTCACTTATCGATTTTTTTGACGCCTGTGGCTTGGTTTTAATAAATCAAAACTTTGGTGCAGACGGATTTGACCTGTCGCTCAAATCGCTGCGGCGCCTCAGGCTTCAGGTCGCCTCGCCAGTAGATCAGACAGCCCTCGAAGACCCGCCTGCAAGAGGTCCCGGTCTCTCACACCCCCCAAAGAAATCCGGATGGCGTTCACTGACCCGCTGTCCATGGCGAAGGCCTGCGCCGGCGTGACCGCGATGCCCTCGCGGTTGGCCGCACGCGCAAGCTCAGAGGGGGGCCAGTGCGCAGGCAACTCAAGCCAGGCATGCAGACCGTCCCCGGTGCCTTGGTACCGACCCGCCAAAATATCCCGGGCCATCCAGTGGCGCCGGCGTGCCTCCTTGCGGACGCCTTCCATCAATCCGGCCGCCGAACCGTCAAGAATCCACTGGGTGGCCAGTGCGGCCGACAGAGGTGAGGCCATCAGCGCAAATGACTTCAGCGCGGCCAGAAAACGTTCGCGCTCGTGCGGGGCGCGTATCAGCACGAAGGCGACGCGCAAGCCGGGCGTGAGGCATTTGGACAGCGTTGAGATGTAGCTCACCTGATCGGGGGCATGGGTGGCCACAGGCGGCGGCGGGGCATCGGCCAGGAGCCAGTAGGGGTCATCTTCGATGATCCGCACATCGCAGCGCCTGGCGATGCGGGCAATCTCCTGGCGTCGACGCGCTGTCAGCGTCACGGCGGTTGGGTTCTGCAGGGTGGGGTTGAGGTAGAGCAGCCGGGGCTGGTGCCGGCGGCAGGCTTCCTCAAGCCGCTCAGGCACCATGCCGTGCCGGTCTGCGCCCACCGTGATGAGTTGACGGCCGAATTGGCTTGCTGCGGCCCGCAGGCCGGGGTAGCCCATGGGCTCTGCCAGGATGACATCGCCAGGCTTTGTCAGCGCAAGGATCAAGGCGGCGATGGCCGCTTGCGCCCCCGGACAGACCAGCACCTGCCGAGAATCCACGGGCCCCAACATCGGTTTCAGCCATTGGGCGCCAGCCTGGCGGTCAAAGTCGCTTCCACCGGCCAAGTGGTAGCTCATCAACAATTCACCGTCCATCCCCCTCAGCACTTGCGACAAGCCTTGTTTCAGCAGGTCGTCAAAATCCACGCCATCCGGTGGGGGAGGGGTGTTCATGCTCAGGTCGAGGCGGGCGGTCAGCTCGACCTTCGGGGCTGCAACATAGCTGCCTCTGGCGCCACGGCCCTCCAGCAGTTGGCGGCGTCGGGCCTCGTCGTAGGCGCGGGTGATCGTCGTCAGGTCGACGCCGAGCTGGGCTGCCAACTGGCGTTGTGGCGGCAGGCGGTCACCGGGCTTCAGCGATCCTGCGACCACGGCCGCCTGCAAGGCATCTGCAATCTGCAAGAAGCGAGGCTCGCCGAGCATGACCAGTCGCGGCAACCAACTGGGCAAATTGGGGTCGTGTGGGGCATTCATACTGGGACAATTTGTCTCAATGTATGGAAATTGTTTTTAAGTAGTATGCCTGCATGGCTTATGGCAATCTCATTGTTTTTAAATGATGTCTGAATGTCATTATCCGGATATCAGGCAGATGTCCCGGTTGATGATGGGAAATGCCGAGGTGATATTTTTGAACTGAAATGGCGAGGGGTGCCGACGGCATTCCGCGCCATCGAGGCTCTCAATGAAGAGTTGGAATATAGAAAATGATGGATTGGGTCCCCGTAGTCTTCGTGACTTTCAAAGTGATCGTGCTTGGCATCGGCATGTTTTTCGCCATCAAGTGGCATTACGACCAAGAGAAAAAGAAGAAGGAGACGCGTGTGCTGCTGCGCGCCAGCGGCAAGGTGGCCGCGGTCTTTGTGCTGTCACTGCTGGGGCTGGGCTTCGTCACTTTCGACCTGGCCGGCATGCTGGGGCTGGACCTGTCCTGGCCATGAGGGTCGAGAACCGCGGCTCACTGCCCGGTGCTGCCGCGGCCATTCCCGTCCAAGCCGGCTGTGCGTGAAGGGCATCCACTGGTTCTGTCCCCGCCAGACTTGGACAAACTTGTGGACAAGCCGTGTCCTGAGCGTTGAATGGGGTGCTAAGTGCTTGATTTGAAAGGGTTGTCCTTGCGCTGCCTGTTTTTTGAGCAGGCCATGCACCAACCCATCAGCGGGGCGACTTCAGGATGTCGCGGTACATGGGCGCCAGAATGGCCAGCAGCCGGTTCTGGGTCCGGAACGGCACCCCTTGTTCGTCCATGGCGAGTTGCAGGTCTTCGACCAGGGCGTTGAAGTGCGCCATGGTCAGGGCCAGTTCCTCGTGCGCGTCCTTCATCGAGTTGCCTTCGTAATGGCAGGGGCCGCCCGTCAGTTCGCACAGCTGATCCGTGATCTGCTCCTGCAAGCCTTTGAGCTTGATGCCCTTGAACTTGTCGGCAATGCGCGGGTTGGCTGCCGAGCGTTTGAGCATGCCGGCCACCACGGCGTCGATGCCGGCGCGCTCACCCAGTGCACGGTACAACGCGGCATCGGCCGGGCGGGCGGGCACATAGTGGTCAGGGTCTGCGCTGGCCGAAGCGGTGGCCACCAGCATCAAGGTGGCCATGGCAAGGGGCAGAAGTCGGTGGGGCATGAGCTTGTCCTGAAGGCTGTAGGGGGCGCTCAGTAACT
The DNA here is from genome assembly GCF_059422285.1 of Curvibacter sp. GW821-FHT01G03. Taxonomy (NCBI): domain Bacteria; kingdom Pseudomonadati; phylum Pseudomonadota; class Betaproteobacteria; order Burkholderiales; family Comamonadaceae; genus Curvibacter; species Curvibacter sp. GW821-FHT01G03. The sequence goes on along the minus strand of NZ_JBWKWP010000013.1, from coordinate 166,844 downwards.
GACCTGGCCTGACAGGTACCAGCCCCGCTGGCGCCGTTGTTCGGTCACGCCGGGCACGATGCGGCCCAGGTCCACATAAGCCGCGGTCAGTGAGACATTGCGCTGGGGCGCCCAGGCCACGAACAGGTCTTTCCAGTCGTCCTGGCGCAAGGCGTTGCCCAGGCCGGCGGCGCGCCCCACGGCCTCCAGGTTGTTGGGCATGAAGCGGTACTCCGCGCCCACGGCCAGGTCTTTGCGCAGCAGGTAGGCCACGCTCAGCTCGGGGTTCAGGCTCGCGCCGTGGCGCCCCGGCGCGGCAGCGCCGAAGCCCAGCAGCCCACCCTGGTTGGCCTGGGTGTAGCGCAAGGTGGCATTGAGCAGCAGGCCCTGGGCCAGCCACAGCTTGGTGGCCGAGACATACACATCGGTGCCCGAATTGCGCACGCCCAGAAAGTTGAACACCGGCTGCAGCGAGCCCGCCTGGGTGTGCTTGTACTGCAGGCCCACCGCCAATTGAGGCATCAGGGTGTCGCTGTCCAGGATCGCATCGCCGCCCAGTCGCAGTTTGGCCCCCAGCACATCCATCTTCAGGTGCGGGCCGGGCTGCACGTCAAAGCCCAGCGCGTTCAGTGCCGTGGCCGGCCCGGCCGAGAGATCCTGCTGTCCCACGCTCAGCTCGATCTGATTGCGCAGGTTCAAGGTCAGGCCATAGGTCTTCAGCCCGTAGTCGCGGGTGGCCAACTGGTTGAGGTTGGCGCTCAGCCCGATTTCACCATCGGTGGCCTGGGTGCCCATCACAGCCCAGGGCACGATGCCACCACCGGCCGCCCCCTCGACGGTCGAAACACCGCCCGTCAACAGCAGCTTGCCGCTGTCTGCCCGGGCCTCGCCCTGCAGCCCCAGGCCCAGCAGCAAGGTCGCCAACAGCCCGGCAGCGGCTTTCAGACGAGCGCAGCGTTTTGGCATGGTGATCGCGTGGGGCTCAGGGCAGGGCCGAGGGGTTGGAGAAATAGGCTTTGGAGTAGGTCTTGAACTGACCACCATCGGTGGTGATGTTGGTCTGGGTGACTTCGCCCGGGCTGAACACCACGCCCACCCCCCCGGCCGCGACCAGTTCGTTGGGGTGGCTCAGGAAGTAGCGCACGCGGTTGTCACGCCAGGGGCTTTGCTTGCTGGCCGTGGCAGCGGGCACCCCCAGGGGGGTTTGCCACCACAGCAGGGGCCGCCCCAGGCCCTGGAAGAAACTGTTGGCGGTGGCAAAGTGTTCGGTGAAGGTGGGCGAGGTGGTGTTGGTCTCATCCCAGTACCAGTTGCTGCCGCTGCGCACACAACTGCCCACACTGGATTGCGCCTCGAAACAGCCCGCGTCGCGGTCCAGCGTCTGCATGACCACGAAGTCGGCCTGGCCGGCCCCCAGCTTTTGCATGTAGCTCACTTCGGTGGACAGCAGGTCGCCAAACAGCGAGGGCGGGAAACCCACATACGCCTGGGGTGCATATTGGCGCGCGGTCTGGATCAGGCAGGCGGCCATGCCGGCCACAGTGTTGGGCAGGGTGGCACAGTCGGGGTTGGTGTTGACGTAGACGAACATCTGCGTGGGGTCGGCGTTCACCCGGTGCGTGTAACCCCAGAAGTCGGGCTCGAAATTGACCAGGGCCGGCTTGCCATAGGTGGCCAGTTGCTGAAACAGCAGACGCGTGTTGTCCCAGTAGTCCTTCATGAAGCTGGTGTCGGTCAAGCCAGTCAACACCCCATCGCCGCGGGTGGCCATCTGGTAGAGGGTGAACATGGGCACGGCCCCCAACTGGTCGGCGCGCTGCGCCACCAACTGCACGTAGGCGCCTGAGGGGCTGTTCCAGCTCGGCCAGGCGCTGGCGCCGGCCCCCACCAGGTACTGGTCGTAGATGTCGGGGGTGAGCGTCTGCGACTGGATGGGGGCGACGTCGGTCGAGCCCAAGCCCACCAACAGGCGCTGGCTGCGCCCCAGGGCTTTGGCCAGCACCCCGGGCCGTTGGGCCAGGGCGGCTTGCTGGATCAGCGTGTGGCCATCGGTGGTGGCGCTGCCCGACCCACTGCCTGATCCACTGCCTGAACTATCGGACCCGCCCGAGCTGCCGGAACTGCCCGATCCGGTGCTGGTGCTGGACGATCCCCCGCCGCCGCCACCACCACAGCTGGCAACGAAGACGATGGCTGCAAGCGCCATCAGGCGAAGGGCATGGCTGGGTCGGTGTGTAGGCAAAAACATGCCCATCAGTCTACTGAAAGCAACCGGTCATGGGCATGACAAGCCCCTTTTTCTGTCATGAGTCGGTGCATGCCCGCCGGATGCTGCTGCGTCACAATCCCGGGTCTGTTCTGGAGCCTGACCATGTCCACGCCGCCGGCCAATCCACTGCCCTCCCCCATCGAAGCCTCTTCGGTGACCCTGTGGTGTGTCACCACCACCGTGGGGCAGGCCACCGATGCCGACGCGCTCGCCAAACAGGTCTTGGCGCAGCGCCTGGCCGCCTGCGTCCAGGTGGAACCCCTGCAGTCGCACTACCGCTGGCAGGGCCAGACCCTGGCCGAGCCGGAATGGCGCCTCACGCTCAAGACAACCGCAGCGGCCGGCCCGGCCTTGCTGGCGTGGTTGAAGCATCACCATCCCTACGACTTGCCCCAACTGTGCTGGGCCCCCTGGCAGGCCTCGGCCGACTACGCCCAATGGGTGCGTGACAACGTGAACCCCTGAGAGGGCAGGGCGGTTTCGCCCGACACGCTCACCTGAAATGAAAAAGGCCCGCCGATGGGCGGGCCTCGTGGCCAGTGGGGGGCCGGGCCTCAGGACAGCAGGGCCTGGGCAAACTCGCGGGCGTTGAAAGTCTCCAGGTCTTCCAGCTTCTCGCCCACGCCGATGAAGTACACCGGCACCGGGCGCTCCTGGGCGATGGCGGCCAGCACGCCCCCCTTGGCGGTGCCGTCGAGCTTGGTCACGATCAGCCCGGTCAGCTTCAGCGCGTCGTCAAACGAGCGCACCTGGGCCAGGGCGTTCTGGCCGGTGTTGCCGTCGATCACCAGCAGCACCTCGTGCGGCGCGGTGGCGTCGGCCTTGTTCACCACGCGGCGGATTTTCTTGAGCTCCTCCATCAGGTGCAACTGGGTGGGCAGGCGTCCGGCCGTGTCCACCAGCACCACGTCCTTGCCACGGGCCTTGCCCGCGGTGACCGCGTCGAAGCTCACGGCCGCCGGGTCACCGCCCTCCTGGCTGACGATCTCGACCGTGTTTCGATCGGCCCACACGCCCAGCTGTTCGCGGGCGGCGGCACGGAAGGTGTCGGCCGCAGCCAGCAGCACCGCAGCCCCTTCGTTGGCCAGGTGCTTGGTCAGCTTGCCGATCGAGGTGGTCTTGCCCGCGCCATTGACGCCGGCCACCATGATCACGGTGGGCGTGAACTCACCGATCACCAGTTGCTTTTCAAGCGGGCGCAGCAGATCGGTGATGGCGTCGGCCAGCAAGGCCTTCACCGCGGCCGGGTCGGTGGTCTTGCTTTCCTTCACGCGGCGCTTGAGATCGGTCAGCAGGTGCTCGGTGGCCTTGACGCCGGTGTCGGCCATCAGCAGCGCGGTTTCGAGCTCTTCGTACAGGGCGTCGTCGATCTGCGTGCCGGTGAACACCGTGGCCAAGGTCGAGCCGGTCTTGCGCAGGCCAGCCTTCAGCTTGTCCAGCCAGCCTTGCCGCGCTGGCGCAGGGACTGGCACCGCCACAGGGGCAACGGCAACGGGCGCCGCGGCGGGTACCGGTGTCCTCACAGCCGGGATCGGCGCCGGTGCCGGTGCTGGTGCCGGTGCAACAACTGGAGCAGGTGCAACGGGTGCAGGTGCAACTGGAGGAGGTGCCGCAACGGGCGCCGGGGCGTCGACCTGCGGTGCGGCCGGGGTCGACGGCGCAGAGGCCAGCGCAGAAGCCGGCGCAGATACGGGCGGTGCGGCTGGAGGTGTTGCTGGAGCTGTTGCTGGAGGTGCGGCGGGCACCGCGATGGCCTGTGGCTCGGCAGGGGGCTCAGCCGGTGCGGCTGGCTTGCCGCCGAAGGCATTGCGCAGCCAGCTCAGGCCGCCTCCGTTGGTGCTTGTCGGGGCCGGCGGGGCTGCGGGCGCAGAGGTTTCAGGCACGGCAGCGGGCGCGGGCGCCGAAACGGCCGGCGCGCTGGCAGGTTCTGCCGGGGCAGGAGCAGGGGATTTTTTCTTGAAAAAGCTGAACATTGCGGGGTTCTTAGAATCCCATCATTCTATGAAACGCACACCCACCCTTCTGGCCGCATTGATCTGCGCCCTGGCGGCCCCTGTTCTGGCGCAGTCCACACAGGCTGCGGCCCCGCCTCAGGCCCCGCTTTCCGCGGCCACCCCAACGTCCGTTCCAGCGCCGGTCCCATTGGCCAACGGGGTGCACCAGTACACCCTGGCCAACGGCATGACGCTGATCGTCAAGCCTGACCACCGCGCACCCACCGTGGCCCACATGGTGTGGGTGCGGGTGGGGTCGATGGACGAGGTTGACGGCACCAGTGGTGTGGCTCATGCCCTGGAGCACATGATGTTCAAGGGCACGCCCAGCCTGCCGCCCGGCGAATTCTCACGGCGCGTGGCTGCCCTGGGAGGGCGCGAGAACGCCTTCACCACGCGGGACTACACGGGCTACTACCAGCAGATCCCGGCTGCCCGCCTGGAAGACGTGATGAAGCTCGAAGCCGACCGCTTTGCCCACAACCAGTGGGCCGACGATGAGTTCAAGCGCGAGATCGAAGTCATCAAGGAAGAGCGCCGCATGCGCACCGATGACAACCCGCGGGCTCGTCTCTATGAGGCCTTGAATGCCGCGGCTTTTGTGGCCTCGCCCTACCACCGTCCGGTGGTCGGCTGGATGAGCGATCTGGACGCCATGACACCCGATGACGCCCGCAGTTTCTGGCGCACCTGGTACACCCCCACCAATGCTGCGGTGGTGATTGCGGGCGACATCGAGCCCGAGCAGGCGCTGGCGCTGGCCAAGCGCCATTACGAGCCCATTGCCGCCCACGCCCTGCCCCTGCGCAAGCCGCGCATCGAGCCCGAGCAACTGGGGCTGCGCCGCTTCGACTTCAAGGCCCCGGCCGAGCAGGCCTACGTGGCGCTGGCCTTCAAGGTGCCCAAGCTCGAATCCCCCGATCAAACCACCTCCTCGGATGACGACGTGCTGGCGCTGACCGTGCTGGCTGCGGTGCTCGACGGCTATCCGGGGGCCCGTCTGGAGCGGGGCCTGACCCAGGGCGAACGCCGCGTGGCCGACAGTGCAGGGGCTTACAACGGCCTCATGGGCCGGGGCCCGCAGGTGTTTGTGCTCGATGGCGTGCCCGCGGCTGGCCAGACCCCTGAAGCCGTCGAGGCGGCCTTGCGTGCCCAGGTGCGCCTGGTCGCCGAGCAGGGCGTCAGTGAGGCCGAGTTGCGCCGAGTCAAAGCCCAATGGGTGGCCAGCGAGGTCTACAAGCTCGATTCAGTGTTCAACCAGGCCAATGAACTGGGGCGCTACTGGGTGCAGGGCCAGCCTCTGGATGCCGGTGAGCGCCTGATCCAGCGCCTGCGCGGGGTCACGGCTGCCCAGGTGCAGTCGGTGGCTGCGCGTTACTTTGGCGATGACCAACTGACTGTGGGCGTGCTGCGGCCTCAGCCCCTGGACCCGCAGCGTCCACGCAAGGCCGCGCCCGCCGGGCGCCATGGCTCCTGATCGTCGGGCTGCCCTGCCGATGTCTGCCGCTCTTTTTTCTGCCCCTTATCTCCCTACCCTGGGCCAGGCCGTCGGCCTGCGTGCTTCCACAGGTGATTCCATGACTCTTTCCGTTTCGACGCCGCCGCGGCGCCTGCTGCTGGTCCGGCGTGCCGGCCTGGCCCTGGCCCTGCTGCTGGCCACCGCGGCTGCGCAGGCTGCACTTCCCATCCAGCACTGGACCCAAGCCAGCGGAGCCCGTGTGGCCCTGGTGGAAAGCCCGGCCATCCCGATGCTCGACGTACAGATCGACTTCGATGCCGGCTCGCGCCGGGATCCGGCCCGCCAGGCGGGGCTGGCTTCGGTCAGCGCCCTCATGAGCTCGCGCGGCGTTCAGGCCCATGGCGCAGCCCCCGCCCTGGACGAAAACGCGCTCAGCGAGGCCTGGGCCGACCTGGGCGCCAGTTTTGGCGGCAGCGCCGGCAACGACCGCCTCACCTTCGGCCTGCGCACCCTGACCGAACCCGATCTGCTGGACCGGGCCATCAGCCTGGCGGCCCGCCAACTGGCCGAACCGACCTTGCCCGAGGCCATCTGGCGCCGTGAGCGTGAGCGCCTGGTGGCCTCGCTCAAAGAGGAGGACACCCGCCCCGGTACCCAGGCTGCCAAGGCCTTTGCGCGTGCCGTCTACGGCGATCACCCCTACGGTCAGGAGATGACCGCCGCCACCCTGGCCACGCTGCAGGTCAGCGACATGCGCCGCTACCTGAACCGTTCAGTGCGTGCTTGCGACGCCCGTGTCAGCCTGGTCGGTGCGGTTTCCCGCGAGCAGGCCGATGTGCTGGTCAGCCGCCTGCTGGCCCTGTTGCCGGCCGGCCCCTGCCAGCCCCAGCCCGCGGTGCCCGAGGTCGCGCCTCTGACCCAGGCAGAAACCCTGAGCCTGCCCTTCGATTCGGCCCAGGCCCATGTGTTCATCGGTCAGCCCGGCATCCGCCGAGCCGACCCCGACTACTTTGCCCTGCTGGTGGGCAACTACATCCTGGGCGGCGGCGGCTTTGTGTCACGCCTGACCAGCGAGGTGCGCGAAAAGCGAGGCCTGAGCTACAGCGTCTACAGCTACTTTGCACCGGGCCTGCATGCGGGCGCCTTCACCCTCGGGCTGCAGACCCGACCCGATCAGGCGGCCGAGGCCGTCAAGGTGGCGCGAGAGGTGCTGAGCCGGTACGTGGCCGAAGGGCCGACCGAGGCCGAGCTCAAGGCCGCCAAGGACAACCTGGTGGGGGGCTTTGCCTTGCGCATCGACAGCAACAAGAAGCTGCTCGACAACGTGGCCAACATGGCCCTGCATGACTTGCCCTGGGACTACCTGGACACCTGGACGCAGCAGATCGACAAGGTCAGTGTGCAAGACATCAGGGCGGCTTTTCAGCGCCATCTGCAACCCGATCGCCAGGTCACCGTGACCGTGGGGGCCCGTCCATGAGCCGCCCGAGCAAAACCCCGGCGGCACCGGCTGGCAAGGCCTCCGGGCACCCGAAGCTCAGCAAGGCGCCGGGGGAGATCCGCATCATCGGTGGGCTCTGGAAGCGCACCCGTCTGGCCGTGCCCGACCGGCCGGGCCTGCGCCCGACGCCGGACCGCGTTCGCGAGACCTTGTTCAACTGGCTGGGTCAGGACCTGGGTGGCTGGCGCTGTTTTGACGCGTTTGCCGGCACCGGCGCCCTGGGCTTCGAAGCCGCCTCACGCGGGGCGCGCGAGGTCTGGCTGATGGAGCAGGACAGCGGGCTGGTGCAGCATCTGCAGGCCAGCTCGATACGCCTCAAGGCCACCCAGGTGAAGGTGCAACGAGGTGACGGTGTGGCCCAACTGGTCCAGCAACGGGGTGCCGGTCTCGACCTGGTGCTGCTGGACCCGCCTTTTGCCTCCGACCTGTTCGAGCCGGCCTTGCGGGCGGCGGGGCAAGCCGTGCAGCCCGAGGGCTTCATCTACCTGGAGGCTCCTCGCGCCTGGACGGCCGACGAGCTTCACGGCCTGGGCCTGCAGCCTTACCGCTACCTCAAGGCCGGGGCGGTGCACGCCCACCTGCTCAAGCCGACCCCGCCTGCGACCTGATTCGTCTCTCTTGGCCGTCGGCCGGCACCCCTGTCGCGGGGGGGCCATGCGGGGTGCGGGCGGCATGCATAATGCGCCCAAAGAATGCCCCCAGGCCCCACCGCAGGAGACGCACCGCCATGGCCCAGAACGTGATCGCAATTTACCCGGGTACCTTCGACCCCATGACCCTGGGGCACGAAGACGTGGTGCGCCGAGCCACCCAACTGTTTGACCATGTGATCGTGGCCGTGGCTGCCGGGCACCACAAGAAAACCCTGTTCAGCCTGCAAGAGCGGGTCGACATGGTGAGTGCCGCCGTCAAGCCATTCGCCCAGGTCGAGGTGGCCACTTTCGGGGGCTTGCTGCGTGATTTTGTGGTGGCCCGTGGCGGCAAGGCCATGGTGCGCGGCCTGCGCGCGGTCACCGACTTCGACTATGAATTCCAGCTGGCCGGCATGAACCGCAGCCTGATGCCCGACGTCGAGACCGTTTTCCTCACCCCCAGCGACAAGTACCAGTTCATCTCGAGCACCTTTGTGCGCGAGATCGCCGTGCTCGGTGGCGAGGTCGACAAGTTTGTCTCCCCCCTGGTGCAAGAGCGGCTGGCCGAAAAGGTGCGCAGCCAGAGCCGCGAGTGACCTGGGTTGGCTGGGGCCGGCGCTCAGGCGCGGTGCCAGCGTGAGATCCAGCCTTTGAGCAAGGCATTGACCTGCGGGGCGCGCTCCATCGTCAACAGGTGACCGCAACGCGGGATCACGGCCCATTCGGCCGTGCCGATCGCGGCAGCCATCTCGTGTGAGCACTCAGGCGGCGTCAGCACGTCATCGGCCCCGCACACCACCAGCGCGGGGCAACTGATGCGGCCCAGGTGGGGGCGGGCATCGGGGCGGTCCATCACGGCTTCATTCTGGCGGGCCAGCGCTTCGCCGCCTGCCGCCAGGATGAAGCGCCAGTAGCGTGCCCGCAGATCCGGGCGGGCCGCACCATCGGCATGGAAGGCGAGGGCCATGTTGGGTTCGATCACCTGCCGCACCTGGCCCGCGCGGAATTGGCGCACGGCGTCACTGCGCAGCGCTCGCATGGCTTCGGTTTCGGGGCGTGCATTGCTGCCCAGCAGGGCCAGACCGGTGATGCGTTCGGGCGCCTGGCGCAAGGCCTCCAGGGCGATCATGCCCCCCATCGAGGTGCCGCACAGGGCCAGTGGGCCGCTGTGTTCGCGCAACACGGCCGCCGCCATGGCGCTGATGCTGGGGTGGCGGAAGTGCACCAGGCTGATGGCCCAGCGCAGGTCCGGGGGCAGGGCGCGGGTCTGGTCAGCCCACAGATCGGCATCAGCGCCGAGGCCCGGCAGAAAAATCAGGGTACTCATGAGGCAGGTCACTTCAAAGCCATGAAGCTGCTGATCATGCCTAAGAGGGTGTTCAATGTCTCGCGCGACCCATGGGAGACATTGAACACGCTCTCAGTGAGCGCCAGTCTGCTGGCGACCGGCTGCCCGCGCCGCAACCCGGCTGCGGGCCCGCCGCGGCAGGTTCAGTCGCTGGCGGACTGAGGCTCGCTCGAGAGCCAGCGGCCGCGTGGCCGGCCCGCTGCCTGCATGCCATTGGAGGCCCAGGGCCACGATACCCGGCTCCAGGCGACCTGGCCGGTTTCAGGCGGCAGTGCCTGCACCGACGGGGCCAGGTGGCTCAGGGGATGGCTGCGCCGGATCAGCAGGTCCACGCAGTCCATCCCGTCGTTGTTGCTGTCCTCGGGTGGAAAGCGCAGGCGCGTGGTGTCGCGGATGATGGGCTGGTCGAAGTTCGGGTCCAGTGAGGATGAAGCGTCCATGCAGAAATCCAGTGTGCTTGACGAGCCACGCGGGTCGTGGGTTATCGCTTCTACGAAGGGTATTCTTGGGTGGACGAGAGGTTGGTCGGCGAGGGCGCATCCCGCCTGTCGGCATCGGCGCTTCCTGCTTGTAGGCGCCGGCCCACAGTGGGTTCACAGCGGGCTGGTGAGGGTGGGCAGGTAGGCCGTGATGCGGCTTCCCTGGCCGGGTGTGGACTCCACCACCAGGCGCCCGCCGGTGGCTTCGACGCGGTGGCGCATGCCCTCAAGACCATGTGAGCCGGCCCCGATCTGCTCGGGGTTGAAGCCGATGCCGTCGTCGCTCACCGTCAGCAGCGCGTGGGTTCCCGTGTTCTGCAACTGCACCGACACCTGCCGGGCACGGGCGTATTTGCCGATGTTGGTCAGCGCCTCCTGCACCAGCCGGTACAGCGTCAGTTGCGATGACTCATCCAGATCCACCGCTTCCAGCCGGGTGTCCAGTGCCAGGTCGGAGCGTTCCGAGAACTCCCGGGTGAGGATTTCCAGCGAGGGCAGCAAACCCAGGTTGGACAGGGACGAAGGGCGCAGGTCTTCGACGATGCGGCGTTTCAGGGCGATGCCCCGGTTGAGGGTTTCGGTCAGGTGCTGCAGGCGCTGCAGGGCCTCGGGGGCGTGATCGCCCAGGCGCGACTTGATGCGTGCCACGTCCAGCTTGGCCGCGGTCAGCAGCGAGCCCAGTTCGTCGTGCAGTTCGCGGGCCAGGTGGCCGCGCTCATCCTCGCGCACCTGCTGCAGATAGGTGGCCAGCTTGGCCAGCGAGGCGGTGCGATCGCGCACCAGGCTTTCCAGGCGGTCGCGCTCCTGCTTGAGGGTCTGTTGCTCGCGCTGACCCGCCACCTTGAGTGCATTCGACTGCCGCAGGTACAGATAAAAGGACAGCAGGCCCACCAGCGCCGTCAAGGCGATGCCCAGGCGCGACACCATCAGAGAGCGCAGGATCTGTCGATCGCCCAATTCGGTCTGGTGGCTGCTTTCGTCGATCAGGGCCGCCGACTGCTCCCGGATGGCGTCCATGTGTTCCTTGCCGACGTCGGTGTGCATCACGTACTTCCAAGCGTCTTCCTTGCCTTGTTTGCGCAGTTTCAGGCTCAGGTCCATCTCGGCCAGCTTGCGCGATACGTGGCGCGACAGGGCGACCAGGGCCGCTGGGTCGACGGGGTGGGCCTGGTCGGTCTGGCGCAGTTGGTCCAAGGTCTGGTTGACCTCGGAGACCGCGCTGTTGTAGGGCGCCAGGTAGCGCTCGTCGCCGCTGAGCAGGTAGCCGCGCAAGCCCGTCTCGGCGTCCAGCATCTGGGCCAGCAGCTTGTGCAGCGTGGCCCGGGTCTCCTGGGTGGCCGTGATGCGTTTGACGGTGCCGGCAGAGCGCTCGTAGCCCAGCTCGTTGATGCCGATCAGGCTCAGGGTGGCCAGCAAGGCCAGTGGCAGGCTGATCCACTGGCGCGTGATGTTCAAAGGCCGACCGCTGAAAAAACGCTGTTTCAGCCGCATCGGCAAGGATGCAAACCTCGTCATGAAAAACTCCGGGCATGGTGGGCCATGGACAGCCCCTATTCCCTGCGCACAGCTGGGAAGCTGGCGAAACTTTGTTCTGTGGTTGCAGTTTCGGTTATTGTCGGCGCATTTGTGGGTGGATTCTCACAAATGATGAAAGACAATATCGATGATCAGAATAGGCATCGTGGATGACCACGCCATCGTGCGCTCGGGCTTGCGCAATTTCTTTGCCGACCATGTCGACCTGCGGGTGGTGGGCGAGGCGGCCAACGGACGCGAGGCGATCGATCTCGTGCGCATCACCGAAATGGATGTGTTGTTGATGGACCTGGCCATGCCGGGGCAGTCGGGGCTGGACGCCTTGGCCATGATCCGGGCCAAGGCGCCCGACGTGGGCATCCTGATCCTCTCGGGCTACCCGGAGGAGCACTACGCCATGAACCTCATCCGGCAAGGCGCCAGTGGCTACCTCAACAAGGAGTGCGACCCCGCCGAGATCGTGGAGGCGGTGCGCACCATTGCGCTTGGAAAGCGCTACATCACCCGCACCGTGGCCGATCTGCTGGCCCAGCAACTGGGCCGCAAGGACGACGTGCCGCTGCACGAGCAGCTCTCGGAGCGCGAGTTTCAGGTGTTTCTCAAGCTGGCCCGTGGCGAGACGGCCGGCGACGTGGCCAAGTCGCTGTCCCTGAGCGTGAAGACGGTCAGCACTTACCGAACCCGCCTGATGGAGAAGATGGGCCTGGCCTCCAACAGCGACCTGACCTATTACGCCCTCAAAAACCGATTGATCGACTGAGCGATCCGGGCCTGTCTGAGCGGGGTGCGCCGTGCTCAGGCATCAGACGATGCCTGCAGCGTGCAGAAATCGATCAGGGCGTCAATTTCATTGGATTTGTCGAACACTGCATCCACGCCCAGGCTGGCGCAGCGCAGCCGGATGTCGGGTGTGGCGTAGTTGGTCAGCACGATCAGTCGCTGGTGCGGCTGGCGCTGCTGGCACGACGAAATCACGCCCAGCCCGCTGCCTTCTTTGAGAAACAAGTCCACGATGGCCAGATCCCAGTCATCTGAGTGCTGGTGCAGCCATTCGATGCCCTGGTGCTCGGTCTCTGCAAAGCCCACGGCTCGCACGTCCGCCAGCTCTTCCAGCGTGCCCACCAGGTTCTCGCGGATCGTGGCGTTGTCTTCGACGATGTAGGTTCGGAGTTCCAAGTGATGGCCTTGTTCACCCGCATTCCGAAGACACAACCCAGACCAACGGATTTGGATTGCGCTTGTGCGGTAAGTTCAGGTCGGTGAATTGTGCCAGTCACCTCGTTTTGAAGATGTCAGACCAGTCCTACACGGCCGTGCCGCACACCGGACAGTTCGGATGGCGTGACAGGTTCATGCGCGTCCACTCCATGGTGCGCGCATCCAGCATCAGCAACTGGCCGGTCAGGGGCGTGCCGGCCAGGCTGATCAGCTTCAGTGCCTCGGCCGCCTGCAGGCTGCCCACAATCCCCACCAGGGGGGCGAACACACCCAAGGTGGCGCAGCGGGTTTCTTCGGGGGTCTCGGCGGGGTCGAACACACAGGCGTAGCAGGCGCTGTCGGCCTGGCGTGGATCGAACACGCTGATCTGGGCATCGAAGCGGATCGCAGCCCCCGACACCAGCGCTCGCCGATGCCGCACACAGGCTGCATTCACCATCTGGCGCGTGGCGTAGTTGTCGCTGCAGTCCAGCACCACATCGGCGTCGGGCAGCAGCTGGTCCAGCAACGCGGCGTCAGCACGCTGGCGCAGCGTATCCACCCGAACCTCGGGGTTGCGTGCCAGGATGGCCTGCCGGGCTGAATCGACCTTGGCCTGCCCAACCCGGCTTTGGGTGTGGGCGATCTGGCGCTGCAGGTTGGTCAGGTCGACCTCGTCGTCATCGATCAGGGTGATGCGGCCCACCCCGGCCGCGCCCAGGTACAGGGCTGCGGGCGAGCCCAGGCCGCCTGCGCCCACCACCACGGCGTGCGCGGCCAGCAGACGTTCCTGCCCCTCGATGCCGATCTCGTCGAGCAGGATGTGGCGGGAATAACGGAGCAGCTGATCGTCGTTCATAAAAAAAAGCGCCCCGCAGGGCGCTGGTGATCCCCGTTGTGCAGGGCTCAGTTGCTGGTCTTTTCTTCCTTGCGCTCGGTCTGGGTCTTGCTGACCATCACCGGGCGACCCTTGAGCTGGTTCAGGGCCTGCATCAGCGGGAAGTCCTTGTCGCTGCCCAGTTCGGGCAGCTTGCGGTCGGCCACGGGCTTCTTGGCTTCCTCTTCGAGGCGCTTGCGGGCCTCGTCGCGGGCCTTTTCGCGCTCCGGATCGGGCTTTTCTTCGCCCTGGCCGCTGTTCAGGTGCTTCTCCAGGTCGGCCTCACGCATGCGCAAGGCGGCAAACGGGCTGCCTTCTTCGGTGTCGTCCACCATCACTTCGGGCACGATGCCCTTGGCCTGGATCGAACGGCCGCTGGGCGTGTAATAGCGGGCCGTGGTCAGCTTCAGGCCAGTGTCGGGGCCCAGGGGGCGCACGGTCTGCACCGAGCCCTTGCCAAAGGTCTGGCTGCCCATGAGGGTGGCGCGCTTGTGGTCTTGCAGGGCGCCGGCCACGATCTCGCTGGCCGAGGCCGAGCCTTCGTTGACCAGCACCACCAGCGGCACGGTCTTGAGGGCGGCGGGCAGCTTCTTGAGCGGATCTGGGCCGCTGCGGCGCTGGTAGAACTCAGGCGAGGCCTTGAAAGTGAACTTGCTTTCAGCCAACTGGCCGTTGGTGGACACCACGGTCACGTTCTCGGGCAGGAAAGCGCTGGACACCGCCACGGCCGCATCGAGCAGGCCACCCGGGTCGTTGCGCAGGTCAAGCACCAGGCCCTTCAGATTGGGCTCTTGCTTGTAGATCTCGTCGATCTTCTTCACGAAGTCGTCCACCGTGCGTTCCTGGAACTGGCTCAGGCGCACCCAGGCGTAGCCGGGTTCGACCACCTTGCCACGCACCGACTGCGTGCGGATCTGCTCGCGCACGATGGTCACGGGGAAGGTGCGGTTCTCGTCCTTGCGGAACACGGTCAGCAACACCTTGGTATTGGGCTCGCCGCGCATGCGCTTGACGGCATCGTTCAGGGCCAGGCCCTTCACCGCGGTGTCGTCGATCTTGGTGATCAGGTCGTTGGTCTTCAGGCCCGCACGGTAGGCGGGGGAGCCTTCGATGGGTGAGACGATCTTGATCAGACCATCTTCCTGGGTGATTTCGATGCCCACGCCCACGAACTGGCCCGAGGTGCCTTCGCGGAATTCCTTGTAGGACTTCTTGTCGAAGTACTGCGAGTGCGGGTCCAGGCTGGCCACCATGCCTGAGATGGCGTCGGTGATGAGCTTTTTCTCGTCCACCGGCTCGACGTAATCGGTCTTCACCATGTCGAACACCGCAGCCAGTTGCTGCAACTCTTCGAGTGGAAGCGGCGAAATGCTGCCCCGTGCCACGGTTTGCAGCGAGACCGTGGTCAGCGCGCCGGCCACCACGCCAATGGAAATCCAGCCTGCGATACGGAGTTTTTCACCCATGAAATCACCTTTTTGCGACGCAATATACACCTAGGATGGGCCGCGTCAGGCCAGGTTCCGCAGTCCCCTTCATTCACCCGGGGAATCTGCGGAGCAGGGGGGTGGCTTTACCTGTGCTTTACCCGCGATGGACGCGGGCTTGGCTCAGGCTGGTCTCAGGCCTTGCCTTGCGAGGCCACGGCCGCGGCGGCCTTGGCAGCCGCCTCGGCATCGCCCAGGTAGTAATGGCGGATCGGCTTCAGATCGGCGTCCAGCTCGTACACCAGCGGAATGCCGTTGGGGATGTTCACGCCCACGATGTCGTCGTCGCCGATGTTGTCCAGGTACTTGACCAGGGCGCGGATCGAGTTGCCGTGGGCAGCCACCACCACGCGCTTGCCGCTCTTGATGGCGGGGGCGATGGATTCGTTCCAGAACGGCAGCACGCGGGCCACGGTGTCCTTCAGGCATTCGGTCAGTGGCACCTCTTCGGGCTTCAGGCGGCTGTAGCGGGCATCGCCACGCTCGCAGCGCGGGTCGGTGGCCTCCAGGGCCGGCGGCGGGGTGTCGTAGCTGCGGCGCCACACCAGCACCTGGGCGTCACCGTACTGCTTGGCCATGTCGGCCTTGTTGAGGCCTTGCAGCGCACCGTAGTGACGCTCGTTCAGGCGCCAGCTGTGCACCACCGGCAGCCAGGTGCGGTCCATCTCGTCCAGGGTGTGCCACAGGGTGCGGGTGGCCCGCTTGAGCACGCTGGTGTAGGCCAGGTCGAAGTCGTAGCCTTCGGCCTTGAGCAGGCGTCCGGCGTTCTTGGCCTGCTCCACCCCGGTCGGGGTCAGGTCCACATCGGTCCAGCCGGTGAAGCGGTTTTCAAGGTTCCAGGTGGATTCACCATGGCGGACAAGAACGAGTTTGTACATGCGAAGCCCTCAATTTTTCCAGTGCGAAACCCAGCATTCTAAAATTGTCGGGTTTGCCAACCCAAGGAACCCCGTGAAATTCATTACCGACAACTGGATGCTGATCGTCATTGCCCTGAGTTCAGGCGTGATGCTGCTGTGGCCCACCCTCAAGGGCGCCTCTGCAGTCGGCCTGTCCACGGCCGATGCCGTGCAGCTCATCAACCGCGAAAAAGCCGTGGTGGTGGATGTCAGCGACGCGGCCGACTACGCGCAAGCCCACGTGAACGGCGCGCGCAGCGTGCCGCTGGACCAACTGGAGGCGCGCCTGCCCGAGGTGGTCAAGAACAAGGCCCTGCCGGTGATCTTCGTGTGCGCCAGCGGCTCGCGCGGCGGTCCCGCTGTCAAGACGGCCCAAAAACTGGGTTACCAGCAGGCCCAAGCCCTGAGTGGCGGGCTCAAAGCCTGGAAAGAGGCTAACCTGCCAGTTGAAAAGGCCTGAACCGGGCCCATGTCCCGTATCTACCCAGCAAGGAATTTGTCCCCATGCAGCCCGTGAAGATGTACACCACTGCCGTCTGCCCTTATTGCATCCGCGCCAAGCAGATCCTCAAGGCCAAGGGCGTGACCGAGATTGAAGAGATCCGCATCGATGCCGACCCGGCCCAGCGCGATCACATGATGCAGGTCACTGGCCGGCGCACCGTGCCCCAGATCTTCATCGGCGACACCCACGTGGGCGGCTGCGACGATCTGATGGCCCTGGACGGGCGCGGCGGTCTGCTGCCTCTGCTGGGCGCCTGAGCGCTGCCGCAAAAGCGCCATTTTCTGCTGAGATAATGGTGCCTGAGTGCCCGCTGCGGTAACGCTTCCGCGGCGGGTTTTCTTTTAATGGGCACCGACCCTGGACCGCAGGCGGTGTCTTGTTTTTGTGAACCGAGAAACCTCATGGCCGAGCAACAAGATCCCGTTTTCCAGATCCAGCGCGTTTACCTCAAGGACCTGTCGCTTGAGCAGCCGAATTCCCCCGCCATCCTGCTCGAACAAGAGCAGCCCAGCGTCGACATCCAGCTCGGCGTGGATGCCACCCCGGTGGCCGATGGCATCGTCGAAGTCACGGTGACCGCCACCGTGCAGACCAAGATCAAGGACCGCACCGTGTTCCTGGTTGAAGCCAAGCAAGCCGGCATCTTCGAGATCCGCAACCTGCCTGAAGACCAGATGGGCGCCATCCTGGGCATCGCCTGCCCGCAGATCGTCTACCCTTACCTGCGCGGCAACGTGGCCGACATCATCCAGCGCGGCGGCTTCCCGCCCGTGCACCTGGCCGAAATCAACTTCCAGGCCATGTACGAACAGCAGCAAGCCCAGGCCGCCGGCCAGGTGGCTCAGTAATCAGCTGCCGCGCCCGGCCTGCTCTGGCAGGCCCGGGTGCCTGTTGCGTCCGATATGAAAATAGTCGTCGCCGGAGCCGGTGCCTGGGGCACGGCCCTGGCCATTGGCGCTTGTGCTGCACCGGCCGCCCATCAAGTCACCCTGTGGGGCCGTGATGCGGCCCAGGTGGCCGCCATGCAGGCCTCACGCCGCAACCAGCGCTACCTGCCGCTGGCCCCCTTGCCCGAATCCCTGACCCTGAGCGCCGCGCCGCTGGCCCCCCTGGCGGCGGGCAGCGATCTGGTGATCATCGGCACCCCGATGGCCGCTTTACGCGCCACCCTGGCCAGCCTGGCGGATCTGACGGTGCCCGTGGCCTGGCTCTGCAAGGGCTTCGAGCGTGTGGCCGATGCCGATGCAAGCCAGGGCCTGCACGGCCTGCTGGCCCATGAAATTGCCGAGCAGGTGGCCCCGCGCCTGGCGGTGGGCACGCTCAGCGGCCCCAGCTTCGCCCGCGAGGTGGCCGAGGCCAAGCCCACCGCCCTGGTGGCGGCCAGCCACCAGGCCTCGGTGCGCCACGCCCTGGTCGAGGCCCTGCACGGTCCCAGCCTGCGGGTGTATGCCAACGATGACCTGGTCGGGGTCGAGGTGGGGGGCGCGGTCAAGAACGTGCTGGCCATCGCCACCGGCCTGTGCGACGGGCTGGACCTGGGTTTGAACGCCCGGGCCGCCTTGATCACCCGCGGCCTGGCCGAGATGACGCGCCTGGGCCTGGCCCTGGGGGCCCGGGTCGACACCTTCATGGGCCTCTCGGGGCTGGGCGATCTGGTGTTGACCGCCACCGGCGACCTGAGCCGCAACCGCCAGGTCGGCCTGCTGCTGGCGGCCGGCCAAAGCCTGCAACAGGCAGTCGACTCGCTGGGCCATGTGGCCGAGGGTGTTTACAGCGCCCGCACCGTGGTGCAGCGTGCCCGCCTGTTGGGCGTCGAAATGCCCATCTCCGAGGCCGTGGTGGCCTTGCTCGACGGCCAGCTGCAGCCGGCCGAGGCCGTGGCGGCCTTGATGGGGCGTGGCCCCAAGGGCGAAATGGCCTGAGCCCTGGCGGGCTTGGACCTCAGCGCGCGCTCACGCTCTCAGATCTCCAGGTTGTCGATCAGGCGCGTGCTGCCCAGGCGAGCCGCGCCCAGCACCACCAGCGGGTCACCCGCCTGGGGGGCCTGCAGGTCGCTGCGCCGACGCACGGTCAGGTAGTTGGGTGCCCAGCCGCGTGCCTTGAGGGCGGCCAGGGCGGCGGCCTCCAGGGCCTCGCGGTGCTGTGGCAAGGCATGCGCCGCGGCCAGTGCCTCGCGCGCCAGGCCGCGCAGGGCCAGTGACAGTTGCAGCGCCTCGGTGCGCTCCGCCTCGCTCAGGTAGCCGTTGCGCGACGACAGGGCCAGGCCGGCCTCGCTGCGCGTGGTCTCGGCCCCCAGCACCGTGATCGGCAATGCAAACTGCTGCACCATGCGCTGGATCACCATCAGCTGCTGGTAGTCCTTCTTGCCGAACACCGACACCCCTTCGGCATGGCCGGCAAACACGGCCGAGAACAGCTTCATCACCACCGTGCACACGCCGGTGAAGAAACCGGGGCGGAATTCGCCCTCCAGCAAATCAGCCAGGGCCGGGTCGGGCTGCACCTTGAAGGTTTGTGGCTCGGGGTACAGATCGGTTTCGCGCGGGGCAAACAGCACATGGCAGCCCGCAGCCTCCAGCTTGGCGCAGTCGGCCTCCCAGGTGCGCGGGTAGCTGTCAAAGTCTTCGTGCGGCAGAAACTGCAGCCGGTTCACAAAGATGCTGGCCACGGTCACATCACCCAGCGGGCGGGCCTGCTGGATCAGCGAAAGGTGCCCCTCGTGCAGGTTGCCCATGGTGGGCACAAAGGCAGGGCGCTGGGCCTGGGCAAGGGTCTGGCGAAGCTCCGCCACGCTGCGAACAATCTTCAAGTCTCGTCTCCGGCAAGGGCCCTGGGCCCAAAATGGGCGCGAGTGTAATCGCCAGCGAGGTATCAAAATGTATCGGTTTGCCTCAGTCGCCCAAGACAGCGCTGTCCGTTTGTACAAAAGATGACAGTTTGCTGAAAGCCCCTGGCGCAGCGGCTATGCTTCGCGCCCATGACGAAATTGCTTGAGTTCTCGCCCGCCGAGCTGGCGGCGCTGGCGCAGTCCGATGTGGCCCGGGCACTGCAAGAGGATGTGGGGCCTGCCGACCTGACCGCTGCCCTGGTGCCGGCGGGGCGGCGCATCACGGCCCGTGTGCTGGTGCGCGAACCGGCCGTGTTGTGCGGTCAGCCCTGGGCCGAGGCCGTGATCCGCCACTGCGACCCCAGCGCCGAGCTGCATTGGCAGGTGGCTGAGGGGCAAACCTGCCAGGCCGATCAGGTGGTGCTGGAGGTGCAGGGCGAGGCCCGGGCCCTGCTCACGGCTGAACGCACCGCCCTCAATTTCCTGCAACTGCTGAGCGCTGTGGCCACCCGCACCGCCGAGCACGTGGCCGCCGTGCAGGGCACCCGAGCCCGCATCGTCGACACCCGCAAGACCCTGCCTGGCCTGCGCCTGGCCCAGAAGTACGCCGTGCGCACCGGGGGCGGCCTGAACCACCGCATCGGCTTGTACGACGCCGTGCTGATCAAGGAAAACCACATCGCTGCCGCTGGTGGCATCCGCCCCGTGCTGGCGGCCGCACAGGCCGTGGCGGCGCAGGCCCAGTTCATCGAGATCGAGGTTGAAACCCTGGCCCAGCTGCAAGAGGCGCTTGAGGCCGGCGCCCGCATGGT
This sequence comes from Curvibacter sp. GW821-FHT01G03, assembly GCF_059422285.1. Classification (NCBI taxonomy): domain Bacteria; kingdom Pseudomonadati; phylum Pseudomonadota; class Betaproteobacteria; order Burkholderiales; family Comamonadaceae; genus Curvibacter; species Curvibacter sp. GW821-FHT01G03. The sequence continues at coordinate 147,043 of NZ_JBWKWP010000013.1, read as the reverse complement.
GCTGCTCGACAACATGGACCTGCCTACCCTGCACGAGGCGGTGCGCCTGAACGCCGGCCGCGCCGTGCTTGAAATCTCGGGCGGTGTGACGCTGGATCGCCTGCCTGAACTGGCTGCCACCGGGGTTGACCGCATCTCCATCGGCGGCCTGACCAAGGACGTCAAGGCCACCGATTTCTCCATGCGTTTCGAGGACTGGGCATGAGTGCCGTGATTGACATCGACTACGAACAGCCGGCCTTGGCCGAAGGCAGCGTGTGCGCCACCCGCCGCGCCTGGGCCCGGGTGCCGCCCGAGCCCACCCAGGTCGAGCGCGGGGCGTTGAAAGACCGCATCCGCCGACTGCTCAAGGAGCGCAATGCCGTCATGGTGTCGCACTTTTATGTTCACCCCGATCTGCAGGACCTGGCCGAGGAAACCGGTGGCCTGGTCAGCGACTCGCTGGAGATGGCCCGCTTCGGCCGTGACCACACGGCCCAGACCCTGGTGGTGTCGGGCGTGCGCTTCATGGGCGAGACCGCCAAGATCCTGTCGCCGCACAAGCGCATCCTGATGCCCGATCTCGATGCCACCTGCTCGCTCGACCTGGGTTGCCCCACCGACGCCTTCAGCGCCTTCTGCGACGCCCACCCTGACCGCACCGTGGTGGTTTACGCCAACACCAGCGCCGCCGTGAAGGCCCGCGCCGACTGGATGGTCACCTCGGGCTGTGCGCTCGACATCGTGCAGGCCCTGAAAGACCAGGGCCAGAAGATCCTGTGGGCGCCCGACCGCCACCTGGGCCACTACATCCAGCGCGAAACCGGCGCCGACATGCTGTTCTGGAACGGGGCCTGCATCGTGCACGACGAGTTCAAGGCGTTTGAGCTGCAGGCCTTGATGCGCGAACATCCCCAGGCCAAGGTGCTGGTGCACCCTGAGTCGCCGGCCGACGTGGTGGCCCTGGCCGATGTGGTCGGCTCGACCTCGGTCATCCTCAAGGCCGCGCGCGAGCTGCCGGCCAGCGAGTTCATCGTGGCCACCGACAACGGCATGATGCACAAGCTGCGCACGCAAAACCCCGGCAAGACCTTCCATGAAGCCCCCACCGCCGGCAACAGTGCCACCTGCAAGAGCTGCGCGCACTGCCCCTGGATGGCCATGAACGGCCTGGCCGACGTGGCCCGCGTGCTGGAGACCGGTGCCAACGAGGTGTGGGTGGACCCTGCCCTGATCCCGCGCGCGCGCCTGCCCATCGACCGCATGCTGGCCTACACCGCCGCACTCAAGAACGGTCAACCCACCGCCGGTCTGGTACCCCACCTGGGGGCTGCTTGAGCGCCATGGGGGCGGTGCGCGTCCTGCTCGACTTTGCCGACCCGCACGACCCGGTTGGCCCGCGCACCCGTCACGCCTTCGCCCATCCCCTGCAGGTGCTGCAGGCCCGTGAGCTGAGCGACGTGGCCCCGGTGCTGCTGGCCGCCGAGGCCGCGGCCCAGGCCGGCCGCTGGGTGGTGGGCTACCTGCGCTACGAGGCCGCTCCGGCCTTTGATGCGGCACTGCAGGTGCACGCCGCGCAGGCCGCACACGCTGCGCAGGTGGGGCCGCTGGCCTGGTTTGCCGTGTTCGACCAGCCGCGGACCTGGCCCGCACCCGACGAGGGCGAGGCCCTGCCAGCCCGCGTCGATTGGCAGCCCCTGGATCAGGCCGCCGATTTTCAGCACCCCTTTGCCTGCCTGCAGCAGCAGATCGCCGCGGGCGATTTTTACCAGGTCAACCTCACGGCGCAGCGCCAGGGGCAGTTGGTGGACACCGAGCCGGATCTGCGCATCACCGAAGGCGAGGCGGGGCGTGCCCTGTTCGATGCCTTGCAACGTGCCCAGCCCGGCGGTTATGCGGCGCTGATCCAGACCGGTGAAGAGCAATGGCTGTCGGTGTCGCCCGAACTGTTTTTTGACTGGCGCGAGGGCCAGTTGCTCACCCGCCCCATGAAAGGCACCGCCCCACGTGGCGCCACCCCGGCGGAAGACGCGGCCCGGCGCCAGGCCCTGCTCGACAGCGCCAAGGAGCAGGCCGAAAACGTGATGATCGTCGACTTGCTGCGCAACGACCTGTCGCGCCTGGCCGACCCCTTTGGCGTCAGTGTGCCGCGCCTGTTCCAGGTGGAGGCCTTGCCCTCGGTGTGGCAGATGACCTCGGACGTGCAGGCCCGCACCCGGCCCGGCACGCGCCTGTTGGACGTGTTCACCGCCTTGTTCCCTTGCGGCTCGGTCACCGGTGCGCCCAAGGTGCAGGCCATGAAAGCCATCCAGGCGCTGGAGGCCGGGCCCCGTGAGGTGTATTGCGGCGCGATCGGCGTGTTGCGCCCCGGTGGGGCCGCCACCTTCAACGTGCCCATCCGCACCGTGGGCCTGCAGGGGCGCGAGGCCCGCTGCGGCGTCGGCAGCGGCATCACCGCGACCGCCGAGGCTGCGGGCGAATGGCGCGAGTGGCAACACAAGCAAGGCTTTCTGGAGCGCGCCAGCCAGCCCTTCGAGATTCTGGAAACCCTGCGCCTGCAGGACGGCGCCCTGTGCCACGGCCAACTGCACCTGGCCCGCATGGCCCGCGCCGCCCAGCACTTCAATGTGCGCTGGGACGAAGCCCATGTGCACAAGGTGCTGGCCCAGGTGGTGCGCCGCCAACCCCAGGGCCGCTGGCGCCTGCGCCTGCTGCTCGATGCCCAGGGCCTGGCCCATGCCGAAGCCTTTGCCCTGGAGGATTCGCCCGCCCAGGTCACCCTGCGCCTGGCCCCCCAGGCCTTTGGCGAGGCCTTCAGCGAATTCACCCGCTACAAGACCACCCGCCGCGCCCACTACGACGCCATGGCCCCGGCCCAGCCCGGTGTCTTCGACACCCTGTTGTGGAACGAGCGTGGCGAGCTCACCGAGTGCACCCGCGGCAACGTGGCCCTGCTGCTGGACGGCCAGTGGCTGACGCCCGCGCTGCACTGCGGCCTGCTCGATGGCGTGGGCCGCCAAGCTGCGCTGCAGGAGGGCTGGCTGAGCGAGGGCGTGGTGCACGTGAGCGAGCTGCCCCGGGTGCAGGCGCTGGCCTTTGTCAACAGCCTGCGAGGGGTGATTCCGGCGCGGCTGGGCTGAGCATGGGCGGCCCGCTTATGCGGGTGCAGGTCTGTTGAGCCGATCGACCGGCCTTTTGACCGGTTGCCCTGTGGCGCTTGCAGGTGCCCGGCAGGCCAGGGCGCCGCGTCACCTGATGGACTCATCTCAATTCGAAGGGGGGGCGCCATCATTCACAATTGGTAACAGCGGCCTTGCCCTGGACGGGTTCAGGGCGGCGATGTTCCGGAATGAAACCATGCAACACCAAGAAGCGAGTCAGTCGGCGGTCCTCGGGATGGGCCCGGGCCAGGCCGTCGAAGCGGTTTCCATGCCTTGGCAGCAGGCGCTGGAGGCCGCGGGCGATGGCGTGTGGGAGTGGGATGTGCCCAACGACCGCCTGCACTATTGCGGTCGCCTGGCGGCCCTGCTGGGCCACCTGCCAGCGACGCTGGGCAGCACCGAGGCGGATGCCGGGCATTTGCAGCATCCGGACGACCGAGCGGAGGTGCGCAGGCGCCTGGACTTGCACTTGTCAGCGCGATGGCCTGTGTATGTTGCCGAATACCGCATGCGTTGTGCGGATGGTTCGTACCTGTGGATTCTGGCCCGCGGCCAGGTGACGGAACGGGGGGCTGATGGGCGGGCGCTGCGCATGGTCGGAACCCATGCAGACACCACCTTGCGCAAGCTGCGCGAACAGGAGTTGCGCGGTTTCAGCAAAGAGTTGACCGATACCAGCATGGGGTTTCCTGATCGCATGGTGGAGGTGGATATTCAAGGGCGCCTGGTCGATTCGGCCGGATGGCCCGAGGTGACCGGAACGGATCAGCCGGCCTGTCCGGCAGGGCTGGAGGTGGATCTGCCCCTGCTGCGGCGAGCGCTGCAGGCGGCGGCGCAAACCGGCACTTCCTGTGGGCACCGCCACCCGGTGGACGGGCTGGCAGGGCACCGTTGGCAGGAGGTCTCGGTCTACCGGCGCCACCGTCTCTGCGAGGGGCAGCAGCGATTTCTGGTCGTCATCCGCGATGTCACGCGGCAAAAGGCCCTGGAAGACGAGTTGCGCATTGTCGGCAAGGTGTTCGAGAGTCAGCAGGCCATGGTACTGATCGACACCACGCACACCGTGGTGCGGGTCAATCAAGCCCTGTGTGACTTGTTGGGGTACGAACGCCAGGCCCTGATGGGCCGCAAGGCCTGGGACATCCTGCAGGGCAGCAGTCTGACGCCATCCGATCAATCGGGTTTTTGGACTGCCTTGCAGGCCCGCGGCGAGTTTGACGAAGAAATCACCTTCGTGCGGGGCAATGGCGAGTTGGTCACGCTCTGGTATTCGATCACCCTGGTGCAGGACGAAGAGGGTGCTGTGACCCATTACGCGGGCTTGGTGTCCGACGTGACCGAGCGCCGCCGCCGCCGGGAAGAGCAGTTGGCCAAGAACCTGGCCCAACGCCATGCCCTGGTCCGGGAGGTGCATCACCGCATCAAGAACAACCTGCAGGGCATCGTGGGCATCCTGCGCGCCTTCGGCTATCAGCACCCCGACACACTGGAGGCCATCAACCATGCGGTGACCCAGGTCCAGAGTGTGGCGGTGATCCATGGCCTGCAGGGGCGATCCACACTGGAGCAGGTGCGCCTGTGCGAACTCACTTCTTCGATCGCCCTGGGCGTGGGGGCCTTGTTCCAGACCGAGATCGGGATCGACATTCCCACGCCCTGGCAGCCTTGCCTGCTCGCGGCGTCCGAGGCCGTGCCGGTGGCCCTGATCCTCAATGAACTGATGTTGAATGCCGTCAAGCACCGGCGTGATCCGCAGAGCCGGGTGCAGGTCAGTCTGTGCAAGGGAGAGTCCGAGGATCAGGTTCAGATGTCGATTTTCAACGCCGGCTCCTGGCAGCCGGTGGCCGGTGACGAGCACGTTGGGCTGGGCCTGGTCGAGATGCTGATGCCTCGCGCGGGGGCCCGCCTGTCTCACAGCCAATCGCCTCTGGGGGTGAACACCCTGCTGGTGCTGGGGGCGCCGGTCATTTCGCTGCTGCCTGGAGCGTATTCATGAGCCCCGCGGAGCTGGCCTGGGGCCAGGTGCACCTGTTGATGATTGATGACGATCGGCTGATCCTGTCGACGGTGTCGCAGGGCTTGACGCAGGCGGGCTACCGAGTGAGCACGGCCGAGTCAGTGGCCCAGGCCGAAGAGCTGTTGTCGGCCGGGCAGCGCCCGCACCTGGTGTTGCTGGATCTGCACCTGCCGGATGACGAAGGCCTGAGCCTGGCGGACAGCCTGCGCGATCTCGACAACCTGCCCTTTGTGGTCTTCAGTGCCTACAGCGATGCCCGCACCGTCGAGCGTGCCACCAGCGCCGGGGCGCTGGGCTACCTGGTCAAACCTCTGGACGTGCCTCAGATGGTGCCCGCCATCAAGGCGGCGTTGATGCGCTCGCACGAACTCCGGGACTTGCGCAGCACCGGCGCTCAGTTGCAGACCGCGCTGGATCTGGAGCGTGACATCAGCGTGGCGGTCGGCATCACCATGGTCGAGCACCGCTTGAGCCGTGACCTGGCTTTCAAGCGCCTGCGGGCCACTGCGCGTTCCCAGCGTCGCAAATTGGCCGAGGTGGCGGCGGAATTGATCCGCTCTTTCGAAGTGATTCACCAAATCTGAGGGTTCACTTCTGTTCATTTTTGGTTATTTGTAATAACATGTTAATGGAGTGGTGACCTTGATGCATGTCACTGTTTCGTTTTGAGGCCAAGAACCCGCCTCGTTGATCCGTCGCCGTGACCCTGTTGAGGCGCGGCGGTGAAACGACTCTTTCATTCGAGAGATGGGGTGTTCATGGGCTTTCTTTCAATCACCTGCGCCGCGCGTGGCCTGGCGCATGGCGCGGACCCGGCCTTGAGGTTGGGGGCGGGCAAGGGCATGGGGCGGTACCGGCTCGACAGGGTTCGGCCGGGCTGCGGCGGCCGGGGGCCCCGATGAAGCTCAACCTGCCGGTGACCCAGAGGGAATTTGATTTCCCGGCTTCCGAGACGCTGTTGTCCACCACCGATGTCGACAGCCACATCACCTACGGCAACGCCGCCTTTGTGCGTGCCAGCGGCTACACCCCTGATGAACTGCGACAGCAGCCCCACAACCTGGTGCGGCACCCGGACATGCCTCCCGAGGCGTTCGCAGACATGTGGCGCAGTCTGCGCTCCGGTCGTTCGTGGTCTGGCCTGGTGAAGAACCGGCGCAAGGACGGCGATCACTACTGGGTGCGGGCCAATGCGGCCCCCATGAGGCGCCGCGGCGTGCTGACCGGCTACCTGTCGGTGCGCACCCGGCCCGGGCGCGCGGAGGTCGAGGCGGCCGAACGTCTTTATTCGCGGTTCCGGGCAGGCGAGGCCAAGGGTTGGCGCTTCCACCGGGGTCTGGTGGTGCGCACCGGGCTGCTGGCCTGGCTCGGGGTCCTGCAACTGCTGCCAACCCGGTGGCGCCTTGGGTTGCCGATGGCGCTGCTCGGCCTCAGCCTGCTCGCCACCATGGCTGCGGCCGGGCTGGACGGGCGCCAGCAATGGCAACTGATCCCGCCCATGCTGGCGGCCTTGCTGCTGGTCTGGGGGTTTCTGCAGTTTCAGCTGGTCTCCCCTTTGGGCCGAATCCAGGCCCTGGCCGAACAGGTGGCTCAGGGCGAGGTGGCTCAGGACCTGGGCCTGCAGCGCTGCGACTCGGTTGGGGTGATTGCCCGCTCCATCCATCAGGCTGGCCTGAATCTCCACTCGCTGATGTCCGACGTTCAGGAGCAGGTGGCGGGCCTGCAGCGCGCCAGTGAACAGGTGGCTGCGTCCAACACCGAACTGGCCCACCGCACCGAGCAGGCCGCCAGTGCGCTGGAGCAGACCTCGGCGGCCATGGCGCAGCAGACCCAGGCTGTGCAGCAGAACCACCGGGCCGCCAGCGATGCCGGCGACGTGGTTGCGCTGGCCACCCAGGCCGCCCTCAGCGGCGGACAGGCGGTGGATGACATCGTCGCCACCATGGGCCTGATTTCGGAGTCCAGCCGCCGCATTGCCGACATCATCGGAGTGATCGACGGCATTGCCTTCCAGACCAATCTGCTCGCACTGAATGCCGCCGTCGAGGCGGCGCGAGCCGGCGAGCATGGGCGGGGCTTTGCGGTCGTCGCCTCGGAGGTGCGTGTGCTGGCCCGGCGCTCGGCCGAGGCGGCACGAGAGATCAAGAAGCTCATTGACGATTCGGTGCACAAGGTCGACAGCGGTGCCGCCCTGGTCTCCGTGGCCGGACAGACCATGTCCGACGTGGTGAGCCAGGTCGATCGCGTCCAGGCCCTGATGGGCGCCATCGGCCAGGCTTCGCGAACCCAGGCAACGGGCATTCTGCAAGTCGGACAGGCCATGGCGGAGCTGGATCGCATGACACAACAGAACGCCCAGATGGTGTCGCAAAGCCGGGCCGCCGCATCGGCCATGGGCGAGCAGGTGGCCAGGCTGACGGCGGCGGTGCAGGTCTTCGCCCCGTGAACACACCTGACGTGGCGCACCATCTCGGCGATTGGCGGGCCGACCTGGCGGAAGGGCACGACCATCCTGTGCAGCGCGTGCTGGGCTTTGCCCTGCTGTTGCTGGCCCTGCCGCTGGCGCTCCGGTTGCTGCAGCCCGAGCCGATCTGGCCTCTGTCGGAGGCCCAGTGGCTGTGGGCTCGCAGTGCCATGGGCCTGGTGTCGGTGGTGGTGGCCTTGCTCGTGTTCGTCACGGGCTATCGCGCGATCCTGTCGGCCCGCAAAGGGGCGGTGGTCACCCTGGGCCTGGCGTTTCTGGCCGTCGCGATGCTGGAGTTCAGTCTCCTGATGGTCTTGCCGGGCATGCCCGCCATCGGCCCTGCGCAGACCGTGCAGAGAACCATGCTGCTGTCCATGGCGGCCCGTTGGGTGGCCGCACTGGCCTTGCTGCTGTTTGTGTCCTTGCCGGTGTTGCCGCAATACAGCCTGAAGGCCAAACGCCTGGCGGTGGCCGGGGTGGCGCTCTTGAGCATCGGCCTGGCGGCCTGGTGCATTGCCCAGCCTGGCGACTGGCCCGTCCTGTTCGAGCCTGAGTGGGGCCTGACACCCCTCAAGGTGGGCTTGGAGTGGGGGGTGATCGGCCTCCACGTGGCCTCGGCGGTGGTGTTGTGGCGCCGCCGGGCCTCGCTGGTCACGGAGTGCGTGATGGCCCTGGCATTTGCCGTGTCCTTGTCCGCCTTGGCCGCGCTGCTGGGGACCTTGCAGAACGACGCGAATCGGAGCTGGATTGTCCTGAGCAGTCAGGCTTACAAATTGGCCGGGTACCTGTTTCTTTTCCACGCCACCTTCCATGAGGCCTTGCGCCGGCCTCTGGAGCGCATGGCGGTGCAAGGCCTGCGCGAGAGCCTGGTGCTCAACGTGGCCCCGGACGGTGTGCTGTGGATCAGCGAGACAGGTTGCATCCTGATGGCGAACCCTGCCATGGCCCAGATGTCGGGCTACGAGGCCTCGGCATTGATCGGGCAGAACGTCGACATCTTTCTGCCTCCGGAGCTGCGGGCACGCCATGCGCAATCGATGCGTGCCTTTTTTCAGCAAAGCGATGCCCGGGCCATGGGGCAGATCGAGCTCAAACTGCGCCGGGCCGACGGCGTGATGGTGCCGGTGGACATCTCGCTGGGTCACTGGAAAGACGAGCAGCAACAGCATGCCATCGCCTATGTGCGCGATCTGCGTGAGCGCAAGGGCTTTGAAGACTCCTTGCGGCACCGGGCCACCCATGATCAGCTCACCGACCTGCCCAACCGCTGGTTGTTCAATCTGCAACTCGAGCAGGCGCTGGCCCACGGCCGGCGCACGGGGCATCGGGTAGCGGTGCTGTTCCTCGATCTGGACGATTTCAAGACCGTCAACGACACCTTTGGCCATGGTCCAGGGGATGAGCTGCTGATTCAGGTCAGCCAGCGCCTGCGCCAGGCGGTGCGTGAAAGTGACCTGCTGGCGCGCCTGGGGGGCGACGAGTTCGCCCTGCTGTTGCCGGACGTGGGCGAGGTGGCAGAAGCCACCCAGGTGGCGGCCAAACTGTTGTCGGTGCTGGACGAGCCCTTCGTGGTGAATGGCCATGATGTGCTCTCGGGAAGCAGCCTGGGCATCGCTTTCTTCCCTGACGACGCGCAGGACAGCGAAGGCCTCATGCGCTGCGCCGACATGGCCATGTACCAGGCCAAGCGATCGGGCCGGGGCGCCCAGGCCTGCTATTCGGCACACCTCCATCTGGGGGCGCACGAGAACCTGCAGATGCACCTTCGCCTCAAGGAGGCGATCGGCCGTGGCCGCCTGGCCTTGCACTACCAGCCCCAGGTCGACCTGCGCAGCGGTGACATCGTGGGCGCCGAAGCCCTGCTTCGCTGGCATGACGAACTGCTGGGCGAGGTGTCTCCGGCACGCTTCATTCCGGTGGCCGAGTCAACCGGCCTGATCCTGCCCCTGTCCGACTGGGTGCTGGTCACCGCCTGCCAGCAGATCGCCGACTGGGCCCGGCAGGGCATGGCTTTGCGCGTGGCCGTCAATCTGTCGGCGCACCAGTTCCGGCAGGGCCAACTGCCGGAACGCGTGCGCGCAGCGCTGGCCTCGTCCGGGGCGCCAGCCCACCTGCTGGAGATCGAGATCACCGAATCGGTGGCCATGATGCACCCGGCCCTGGCGCGGGAGCAGCTGGAGGCCCTGGTCGGGATGGGGTGCAGCGTGGCGCTCGATGACTTCGGTACCGGCTACTCGTCCATGGCCTACCTGAAGGCCCTGCCGGTGTCGACGATCAAGATCGACCGGGGGTTCATCCAGGACATTCCCCACGACCAGAGCGATGCGCAGATCTCGCGCTCGATCATCGCTCTGGCTCATGGCCTTGGCCTGTCGGTGGTGGCCGAGGGCGTGGAGACAGAAGCCCAACGCAGCTTCCTGGCCAGCCATGGTTGCGAGGTCTACCAGGGCTGGCTGTTTGCCCGGGCCATGCCTGCCGCTGAGTTCGGCGTCTTCTATCGCAACGCCACCGGGCGCCAGCCGGCCGTGCCTTGACGCGGCGCGCGAGCGGGGCGGGCCAGAGCGCGACCCCTGCGCCATGCGTTTAGCCGCCCCCCACCAACCACCCCTGCCGCGTCAACCACCGCCCCAGCTCGTTGTCATTGCCCAGGCCCAGCTTGGCGAACAGGTGGGCGCGGTGGGTTTCCACCGAGCGGGGGCTGCAGGGCGGCTCGAGCTGGCGCGCGATCTCCTTGTTGGCCCAGCCCAGGCCGACCAGGCGGGCCACCTCGCGTTCGCGCTGGGTCAGGCTGTCCCATTGCTGCAGGGCCCGGGCGCGGGCCTGGGCTTCGGCCAGGGCCGCAGGCAGGCGCTCCAGCAGGCGGGCGGTGTCGGGTTTGACCACCCAGTCGAAGGCGCCCTGGCGCATGGCCTCGAGCGCGGTGGGAATGTCGCCGTGGCCCGACAGGAACAGCACCACCAGGGGGCTGCGGCGCTGGCGCAGTTGCTCCAGCACGGCCATGCCGCTCAGGCCGCCCATGCGCAAGTCCAGGATCACGCAACCGGTCTGGCCTGGGGCCAAGGCCTGCAGGAAGGCCTCGCCCGATTCAAAGCCCTGCACCGGCAGGCCCTGGGCAAACAGCAGCAGCAGCAGCGAGCGGCGCACGGCCTCGTCGTCATCAACCAGGAACAGGGTGGGGGTGGTGGGGCTCATGGGGTGGCGGGGGCCGAAGCTGGCTGGGGTGTCACGGGCATCGGGGGCATCAGGGGCAGGGTGAAGAAAAAGACGGCGCCGGGTTGGCTGTCGTGGCGCTCGCGCACACCCAACTGGCCGCCATGGGCTTCCACCAGGGTGCGGCAGATGTTCAGGCCGAGCCCCAGGCCATCGGCCTTGGTGCTGAAAAAGGGGTTGAACACCTGTTCTCGCAGGGCTGTCGAGACGCCCGGGCCGTGGTCGGCCACGCACAGTTCGAGCTGCTCGCCCTGCACGCTGGCGCTCAGTTCGATGGCCCGTCGCGCGGCCGGCAGGTGCTCGGTGGCCTGCAGGGCGTTCTGCAGCAGGTTGATCAGCAGTTGCTCCAGCAGCAGGCGGTCGCCGCGCACGGGGGGCAGGGCGGCCAGCGCATGGCGGTCCAGCCGCAGTGGGGCGGCGGCCAGTTCGGCCTGCAACAAGCCCTGCACGCGCTCCACCACCTGGGCCAGCTGACAGGCCTGGTGTTGGCCACCCTGGGGCCGGATCAGGCCGCGCACGCGCTGCACGATCTCGCCGGCGCGGCGTGCCTGGGCCACGATGTCGCCCAGCGCTGATTGCAGCAGTTCGGGGGGGCCCTGGCGGGCCAGGGCCTGGGCGGCCAGGGCAAAGTTCGTCAAGGCCGTCAGTGGCTGGTTCAGCTCGTGGGCCAGGGTGGAGGCCATTTCGCCCAGGCTGGCCAGGCGGGCGCTGCGTTGCAGCTGCAAGGCCTGCTCGCGCTGGCGCTGTTCGGCCTGGCGCTGGGCGGTGATGTCCACCACCGAGCTCATCCAGCCCTGGTGCTGGCCCTCCGCGTCGATCAACGGGGCGGTGTAGACCATGGTGATCACGTCATGCCCGTCGCGGTGGCGGATGCGCGACTCGAAGCCCTGGGGCGCGGCGCGGCCCTGCAAGGTGGCCTCGCTGTCGCGCTGGTGGCGGTCCATCTCGTCGGGGTGCCAGTACGGGTAGGGCGGCAGGCAGTCCAGCAGTTCGTCGGCACGGTAGCCCACCATGTCGCACAGGGCGGGGTTGACGTAGATGATGCGGCCCTCTCGGTTGCGCGCCCGCATGCCCACCAGCAGCGAGTCTTCCATGGCCTTGCGAAAGGCATGCGCCAGTTGCAGGTCGCGGGTGCGCTCCTGCACACGCAACTCCAGCTCTTGCCGGGCCTGGCGCTGTTCGGCAAAGCGGCGCTCGCGCTGTTGCCAGCCCAGGGCGGCCAGCAGCAGCACCGCAGCGCCCAGCGTGGCCAGGGCCAGGGCCTGGCGTCGGGCCTGGGCCACGTCGGCCAGGTCGGTGCTCACGGTCAGCGTCCAGCCCAGCTCGGGCAAAGGCGTGTCCAGGGCCAGCAGCTCCCGCTGCCGTCCGCCTTGTCGGGTGCGCAGCCGGTACTCCGCCTGATCGGCCGCTCGCTCCAGTCGCCAGGGCAGGGCCGGGTAGGCCAGGGTCTGCGGGGGGCCGTACTGTTCGTGGCGGGCCAACCAGGCCAGATCGTCGGGCGACAGGGGGCGGCTGCTGCGGTACAGCCAATCGGGCTCGGAGCTCAGAAACACAATGCCGCGGCTGTCTTGCAGCAGCACCGGGGCGCTGGCCTTGGCCCAGGCCTGGCTCAGTTCCTCCAGCCCCACCTTGACGGCCACGACGCCTCGCACCACCCCATGCTGGCGCACGGGTTCGGCAATGAACAGGCCTGGCGCCCCGGTGGTCAGACCCACCCCGTAAAAAGTGGTGCGCACCCCCTGGCTGGCCTGTTCGAAATAGGGCCGTTGCCGGTAGGACTGCCCCACAAAGCTGTGAGGCGTGTTCCAGTTGCTGGCGGCCAGGGCCTGGCCGTCCAGGTCCATCACGTACAGCGCGGCCGACTCGGTGCGCCCGCGCAGGTCTTCAAAGTAGCGGTTCACCTGCTGGCGCCGCAGAGGCAGCTCGGGCTGTGCCAGCAAGGCCAGCACCTCGGGATGGCGGGCCGCCGCGTAAGGCAGGTAGTCGTAGCGCTCGGCCACCCCGCGCAGGGCCAGGCTGTAGACCTCGGCGGCCTGGTGCAACTCGGCTGTCTTGGCCTGCAGTTCGCGGCGTTCGGCCCAATGGCCGGCCAGGCCCACGGCGGCGGCCGTGAGCAGGCCCAGGCCCAGCCAGGCCAGCGGGCGCGGGCGGGTCAGGCGCTGCAGCAGGGGCGGGAGTGGGTTGGGCATGGTGGTCGGGGGCGAAGGCCAGGGGCCGTGCTGGGGCTGGTGGGCGTCAACGATAGCGCGAGCGGTGGTGGTCAGCCGCTCGAACGGTGACTTCTGCGTAGTTTTACGCAGAACGGTGCCCCGGCGGGCACGGATGCGCGGCCGGGCGGTGATTTTGACAATGGCGTGAAACCCTTTGCATGGAGACACACCACATGAATGCATCCGCCCGTGGCGCTGCAGCCTCGGCTGCCGCGACCCCCTCAGCCCCCGCTTCGCCATCCGAGCGCATCGAAGCCCGGCGTCTGCGCGCCATCCTGGTCGGCTCGGCCGGCAACCTGGTCGAGTGGTACGACTTCTACACCTACGCCGCTTTCTCGCTGTACTTTGCCAACTCTTTCTTTCCGGCCCAGGATGCGACCGCGCAGATGATGTCCACCGCCGGCATTTTTGCCCTGGGCTTTTTCATCCGGCCGCTGGGCGGCCTGCTGTTCGGCCGCATCGCCGACCGCCGTGGCCGCAAGACCGCGCTGATGGGTTCGGTGCTGCTGATGTGTCTGGGCTCGCTGATCATTGCCTGCGCTCCCACCTATGCGGTGGTGGGCGCCTGGGCGCCCGTGCTGCTGTTGCTGGCGCGGCTGCTGCAGGGCCTCAGCCTGGGGGGTGAATATGGCTCCAGCGCGACCTACCTGTCCGAGATGGCCACCTCCAGGCACCGGGGCTTTTACGCCAGCTTTCAGTACGTGACCCTGATCGGCGGGCAGTTGACGGCACTGCTGGTGTTGCTGGTGTTGCAGCACCTGTTGCTGAGCGATGCCCAGTTGCGCGACTGGGGCTGGCGGATTCCGTTTCTGATCGGTGCCGGCCTGGCCGTGTTGGCCCTGCGCATGCGCAAGGACTTGCACGAAACCGCCTCGTTCGAGGCCAGCCGCAGCCAGGCCAAGCCCCTGAGCGGCCTGCGCCAGTTGGCCCAGCACCCGCGTGAAGTGTTGCTGGTGATCGGCCTGACCATGGGCGGTACCCTGGCGTTCTACGTTTACACCACTTACATGCAGAAGTTTCTGCGTCTGTCCGTGGGCTTGACAGACAGCCAGACCACCGCCGTCTCGGCCGCGTCGCTGGTGTTTGCCATGCTGCTGCAGCCGATCTACGGCGCGCTGTCCGACCGCGTGGGCCGGCGCCCCTTGCTGGTGGGTTTTGCCTTGCTGGGCACGATCTTCACCGTGCCGCTGCTGACCGCCATCCGCCATGCCCAGGGCCCTTGGGAGGCCTTTGGCCTGATCGCCTGCGCCTGGCTGATCGTGTCGGGCTACACCTCGATCAATGCGGTGGTGAAGGCCGAGCTGTTCCCGGCCGCCATCCGAGCCACCGGGGTGGGCGTGCCGTATGCGCTGGCGGTGTCGGTGTTTGGCGGCACGGCCGAGTACGTGGCGCTGTGGTTCAAGCAGGCGGGGCTGGAAAGCGGCTTTTACTGGTATGCCACCGCCGTGATCGCGTGCACCTTGATCGTGTGCTGGTGCATGCGCGATACGCGCAGCACCTCCAGAATCGACGCTGAAAATCCGGCTTGACTCACCAGGCGTGCAGCGCCGGGTCCGGAAAGCTGCCGTCCTTGACCGCACGCACATAGGCCTGCAGGGCGGCCTGCACGCTGCCGGCGCCGTCCATGAAGTTGCGCACGAACTTCGGGTTCTTGCCCAGGTTGATGCCCAGCATGTCGTGCATCACCAGCACCTGGCCCGCGGTGTCGGGGCCGGCGCCGATGCCGATGGTGGCGCAGCGCGTCAGCTCACGGGTCAGCTCGCCGGCCAGGGTGGCCGGCACCATCTCCAGCACCAGCATGCTGGCGCCGGCGGCCTCCAGGGCCCGGGCCTGTTCCTTCAGCAGGGTGGCGCTGTCGCCGCGGCCTTGCACCCGGTAGCCGCCCAGGGCATGCACGGTCTGCGGTGTCAGGCCCAGGTGGGCGCACACGGGGATGCCGCGCTCCACCATGAAGCGCACCGTCTCGGTGGTCCAGCCGCCGCCTTCGAGCTTCACCATGTGGGCGCCGGCCTGCAGCAGGGCCACGGCGCTTTCCAGCGCCTGCTCGCGGCTGCTCTGGTAGCTGCCAAACGGCAGGTCGCCGATGATCCAGGCCGTGCCCTGCACGCGGCGCAGCCCGCGCGCCACGCTTTCGGTGTGGTAACACAGGGTCTCCAGGCTCACGCCCACGGTGCTGGGCAGGCCCTGGCAGACCATGCCCAGGGAGTCGCCCACCAGCAGGCACTCCACCCCGGCCGCATCGGCCATGGCGGCAAACGTGGCGTCGTAGGCCGTGAGCATGGTGATTTTTTCACCCCGGGCGTGCAGCTCGGCCAGGCGCGGCAGGCTCAGCGGCTTGCGGGTGGCCACCGGCGAGGCCGGGGGCAGGGTGCCGTAGGGCGAACTGAGGGGTGTGTCGGTGGCGGTCATGGGGGTCTCCGGGTGCCTGTGGGGTCTCAGACCGCGCCGGGCAGCACAGTGGGCTGCGCCACGGGGTCGGTCTGGGGGTGATCGGTGCTGTAGTGCAGGCCCCGGCTTTCGCGGCGCTGGCGGGCCGAACGCACCATCAGTGCGGCCACGTCACACAGGTTGCGCAGTTCCAGCAAAGCACGGCTGGGGTGTCCCAGGTGCCACAGGCGTGCGCTGGCGGTCTGCAACGGGGCCAAGGCCTGGTCGGCGGCCTGCAGGCTGGCGTCGCTGCGCACAATGCCGACCTGGGCCGACATCAGCTGGCGCAGTTGCTGGCGCAGGGCGGCCGCATCGGCGTCCAGAGCAGGCTCGGGTGCCGGGTTGGCCAGGTCGGGCGGTGCGCTGGGGCGGCTGGCAGGCAGGGGCTCGGCCAGCACCTGGTCGGCCGCCGCGCGCGCAAACACCAGGCATTCGAGCAGCGAGTTGCTGGCCAGCCGGTTGGCGCCATGCAGGCCGGTGCAGGCCACTTCGCCAATCGCCAGCAGGCCCGGCAGATCGGTGCCCCCGGCCAGATCGGTCAACACACCGCCGCAGGTGTAGTGGGCGGCGGGCACCACCGGGATCGGCTGGCGCGTGATGTCGATGCCCAGGGCCAGGCAGCGTGCTGCAATGTTGGGAAAGTGCGCCTGCAAAAAGGCCGGGCTCTGGTGCGAGATGTCCAGTTCGACACAGGGCAGCCCGTGGCGTTTCATCTCGGCGTCGATGGCCCGCGCCACCACGTCGCGTGGGGCCAGTTCGGCACGGCTGTCGTACTCGGGCATGAAGCGCTCGCCGCCGACCGTGGCCGGGCGTTTGAGCAGGCCGCCTTCGCCGCGCACCGCCTCGCTGATCAGAAAGCCCTGGGCTTCGGGGTGGCACAGGCTGGTCGGGTGGAATTGCACAAACTCCAGGTTGGCCACACGGCAGCCGGCACGCCAGGCGGCGGCCATGCCATCGCCGGTGGAGGTGTCGGGGTTGGTGGTGTGCGCAAACACCTGGCCGGCGCCGCCGCTGGCCAGCACGGTGTGCGGGGCCAGCAGGGTGCGCCGCAGGCCGTGCGTCGTGTCCAGCAGGGTCACGCCCAGGCAGCGGCGTGCGGCCCCATCGGCGTTGGGTGGGGCCAGCACCAGATCGATCAGGCTGTGCCCCTCCAGCACCGTGATGCCCGGGGTGCGGCGCACCACGTCCATCAGGGTGCGCTGCACGGCGGCACCGGTGGCATCGGCCACGTGGGCGATGCGGCGGGCACTGTGCCCGCCTTCCCGGGTCAGGTGCAGGGCGCCCTGCTCCTGGGTGAAGGGCACGCCCTGGGCCTGCAGCCAGGCCATGGCGGCAGGCGCACCCTCGACCACGAAGCGCGTGGCGGCCTCGTCGCACAGGCCGGCCCCGGCCACCAGGGTGTCGCGCACATGGTCGTCAAAGCTGTCGTCGGCGGCCAGCACGGCGGCAATGCCGCCCTGGGCCAGGCCACTGGCCCCGGCGTCCAGGGTGGCCTTGCTGATCACCGCCACACGGCGGGTGGGGGCCAGCAGCAGGGCGGCGCAAAGGCCGGCCAGGCCGCTGCCGACGATGAGGGTGTCGAATTCGGTCACGGTGGAGGGGGGGATGAAGGATGGGGCATGGCCCCGGGGCGTTCAGGCCGGGGTGTAGGCCAGGCGCACGTAGATCGGGGCAAAGGCCTCGGCCTGGGTGATCTCGATCAGGGTCTCCTTGGCCAGTTCGAGCAGGGCGATGAAGGTGACCACCAGCACGGTGCTGCCTTTTTCGGGTTCGAACAGGTCTTCGAACTCGACAAAGCGGCGGCCCTGCAGGGCCCGCAACACCTTGCTCATGTACTCGCGCACGCTGAGTTCTTCGCGGGTGATGCGGTGGTGCTGCACCAGGCGCGCGCGTTTGAGGATGTCGCGCCAGGCCTCCTGAAGATCGACCACGTGCACATCGGGAAAGCGCGGTTGCAGGCTTTGCTCGATGTAGACCTGGGCCCGCATGAAGTCGCGGCCGAACTGGGGCAGGGCATTGAGCTTGGCGCCGGCCAGCTTCATCTGCTCGTACTCGAGCAGGCGGCGCACCAGCTCGGCACGCGGGTCTTCGGGCTCCTGCCCTTCGGGCGCCGGCTTGGGCGGCAGCAGCATGCGCGACTTGATCTCGATCAGCATGGCCGCCATCAGCAGGTATTCGGCCGCCAGTTCGAGGTTGCGGGTGCGGATCTCGTCCACATACACCAGGTACTGGCGCGTCACCGCGGCCATCGGGATGTCGAGGATGTTGAAGTTCTGCTTGCGGATCAGGTACAGCAGCAGGTCCAGCGGGCCTTCAAAGGCCTCCAGAAAGACCTCCAGTGCATCGGGCGGGATGTACAGGTCGGTCGGCATGGCGAACAGCGGTTCGCCATACAGGCGGGCCACGGCCACGTGATCGACCACGCTAGGCATCGCCGATCCCTCGGTGGCACCGTCAGGGGCAGGCGGGAGCAGCGCCGTGTCGGCGCCTGGGCTGGGCTTCATGGGTGGGGGTAGGGCAGGCGCGCGCCGGGCGGGGGCCGTTGGGGGGCGCCGGGCCTGGGCCTCAGTGGCCGTTTTGGTAGACGTAGGGCTTCTGCGGCACGCGGGCCTGCTTGAAGCCGGCCTGGCTTTCGCGGTCTTGCTCGCGGTCCCACAGCAGGCCGCGGCCCGCTTGTTGCTGGGCGTCCAGTTCGGGCTTGGCGGCCTTGAGCTGTTCGATGAACTGGGTGGCGTCAGAGGTGTAGTGGGGGCGGGCGAAGATCGACATGTTGCAAGTCCTTTGGGCGCGATTTTACCGGCCCCGGGGCCCGGCTCGTTCAAAGGCCTGGCGAGGGGCCGTTTTGCGCCTGGGCCTCGGCTTGGGCGGCCGCCAGTTCGGCGCTCAGCCCCGAGCGTCGGGCCAGGTCGTGTGGCTGGGGTTGCAGCCCTTCCAGGTGCAGCGTGCCGCCATGCTGGCGCACCACCCGGTGCAACTGGCGCAGGGCATCGACCCCTGTGGAATCCAGGGCGATCAGCTGATGCGCTTCGAGCACCACGCGGGTGCCGGGCGGGGCCAGCTCCACCGCGCTGACCAGCCGGTCGATGCGGTCTACCGCCCCGAAGAACAGCGCGCCATACAGCTGAAAGCGCAATTCCGGCCCCTGGACGGGCACCGGTGCCACGCTGAACAGCGAACTCATGCGCCGGATGAACAGCGCGCAGGCCAGCAGCAGCCCGAATTCAATGGCCACGGTGAGGTCGAACACCACCGTGAGCACAAAGGTGCCCAGCATCACCAGCCGGTAATGGCCGGAGTAGTGCTTGAGATCGGCGAATTCGTGCCATTCGCCCATGTTCCAGGCGACAAACAGCAGGATGCCGGCCAGCACAGGCAGCGGAATCAGCAGCGCCAGCGGCGCCGCCAGCAGCACGATCAGTGCCAGCGTGGCGGCATGCACCAGCCCCGAGACCGGTGAGCTGGCGCCCGAGCGGATGTTGGTCACGGTGCGGGCGATGGTGCCTGTGGCCGGCATGCCGCCGAACAGGGGGGTGACGAAGTTGGCCACGCCCTGGGCCATCAGCTCCTGGTTGGGGTCGTGGCGCGGGGTGTTGCTGATCTGATCGGCCACCCGGGCGCACAGCAGTGACTCGACCGCCCCCAGCAGGGCAATGGTGAGCGTGGGATTGAGCAGGTGCTTGGCGGTTTCCCAGCTGAAATCGGGCAGGGCCAGCTCGGGCAGCCCGGCCGGGATGCTGCCGAAGCGGCTGCCGATGGTCTCGACCTGCAGGCCCAGCACCCAGGCCAGCAGGGTGAGTGTGACCAGGGCCACCACCGGGCCGGGCAAGCGCGAGGTCACGCGCAGTGCGCGGCGCATGCCAGGGATGTCGTCAAGGGAGGCCTGGAATCGGTGCTTGCGCCCCCACAGCCAGGGCCAGGCGAACAGACCCACCACACAGCACAGGCCCAGACCGAAGGCGGCCGGATTGAACGTGCCCCGATGCAGCCACAGGGTTTGCAGTTGTGAAAAGAAATCGGCGGGCATGCGCGGCACCTGCAAGCCCAACCAGTCTTTCATCTGCGACAGTGCGATCAGCACGGCAATGCCGTTGGTGAAGCCCACCACGATGGTCACCGGCACATAGCGCACCAGGGTGCCCAGGCGCAGCAGCCCCATCAGGAACAGCAGCACCCCGGCCAGACTGGTGGAAATCAGCAGGTTGGCCAGGCCGTGGCGTTCGATGATGCCGTACACCACCACGATGAAAGCGCCTGCCGGCCCGCCGATCTGAACGTTGGAGCCCCCCAGCAGCGAGATCAGAAAGCCCGCGATGATGGCGGTCCACAGCCCGGCCTCCGGTTTCATGCCCGAGGCAATCGCAAAGGCCATGGCCAGCGGCAGGGCCACGATGCCCACCGTGAGCCCGGCGCCGGCATCGCGCCAGAAGCGGACGCGGCTGTAATCGCGGCAGGCATCGAGCAGGCGGGGGTGAAAACGGGCAAGGGGTTGAGGCAGGTGCATTGAGGCGGATTCTGGGCCTCGTCGGCGTCGGCGTCCACTTCACCCAGATCGGGGATGTCCCTGTACTTGCAAAATTGTTACATTGTGTATATGAGAACGTTCATCGCATTCTGCGCGGTGCAGATCGGTGCCTGCGTCGTCCGGCGCTGGCCGGGTTGGATGCTGGGCCTGAGCCTGCTGATGGCTTGGCCCCTGCAGGCCCAGACACCGCCGCCGGCCCAGGCCGGACCCTGGAACGGCCTGACCCCGCCCGCCTGGCGCCTGGTCGACCCGGGTGGGGAGCAGACACCGGCCCGTGTGACGAGCCGGTTCGCCGCTGCGGAGGGGGCCGTCGCCCATCCCGGCGAGCGCGCCGCGTTGGGCCCGGCAAGCGCGCACTGGCTCGCCATTGATCTGCCGGCTGTCCAGGCGCCGCGCGAGGTGGTGCTGGAGGTTCCGATGGCCGATGTGCAGCGCCTGGTCTTTCATGCGCCGCTGCCGGACGAGCGGTGGTTCACGGCCGAGGCGGGTGCCTTGCTGCCGGTGGCCCGCTGGCCTCTGGCCCACCTGTCCCCCGCCTTTGCCTGGACAGTTCAGCCCGGGCAGAGCCGGGTCTACCTGAGCCTGGAGGGGCGACGGCCCGCCGAGCTGGCCTGGCGGCTGTGGGACCGTGCGTCCTTCGAGCGATATGCCCAGACCTGGCACCTGCTATGGGGCGCCGCCTTGGGCGGCATGCTGCTGCTGGTGTTGCTGTCGCTGGTTCAGGCTCAGCAATACCGGAATGCCCTGCCCTTGTATTTTGCGGGCGCTTGCCTGGCGCTGGCCGTGGCTGCCGTGGCTCACGGCGGCCTGGGGGCTGAGTACCTCTGGCCCGAAAGAGGGGGCTGGAGCGATCGGGTGTTCGAGGCCTGCCAGTCGCTGGCCCAGGGCTTTGGCCTGTTGTTCATCAGTGGCGTGGCGCGCAGCGCGCTCGCCCCGCGCTGGCGCAGTGCCGGCCTGGTGCTCGGGCTGCTGGGGCCGGTGTTGAGCGTGATGGCCCTGTCGGGTGTGGCCCTGGGCTGGGTGGCCGCAGGCTATGCCGCCCTGGTGTGGCTGGCAGGTGCCGCCATCGCATGGTGCGCCTTGCGGCGCGAGGGCGGTCTGGGCGCCTTGCTGCTGGGGGGCTGGCTGTTGCTCGGGCCTTGGCAATGGGTGGGGGCGATGCGTGGCACGAGCTGGGTCTTGCCCTGGGAGTCGCTGTTGCTGCGCTGGGCGCCCGCGGGGCTGGCTTTGGCACTGGGCCTGCTGGCACTGGCGCTGGCCTGGCGTTGCCGCCAGCAGCACGATCACGGGGTGCAGCGCCAGGCGCTCAAGCGGATTGACTCCTTGACCGGCCTGTCGAGCGAGCACGTGGTGCTGGAGCGGCTGGACCACCTGATTCTTCGCCAGCATCGGCAGCACCGGCTGGGGGCGGTCATGCGCATCCGCATCGCCAATCTGCAGGCGATCTTCCGCGAGGCTGGCGTGCCGGCCCTGGATGCCGCCACCCTGCAGGCCAGCAATTGCATCTCTCAGGTGGTGCGGCGCAGCGGCGACACGCTGGCCCGCCTGGGCAACGGTGATTTCGTGCTGCTGATGGAGGGCGACTTCAAACCGCAAGGGGTGCTGGACCTGGCGCAGATCATCATTGCACGCGGCCTGGCGCAACCGGGCCGCCTGCCCGGCGGGGCCACCTTGCGCTTGCAGGTGACCTGCACGGCGGGGTTTTTTCCGGGCTGCGATGCCCAGGCCCTGTTGCAACGTCTGGGTGGGCTGCTGGACGCCATGAACGCCACCGCCAGTGGGCGCGCCCTGCAACTGTTGCAGCCGGGGCAAGACCCGGCGGTGGAGACCGGGCGAGTGGGCACCGCCCCCGCGCCCCTGAGCTGGAGCGACCAGCTCACCACCTCGCCGCGCTAAAGAAGCCTCGGCGGCGCCTGGGGCTTCAGCGCACCCGCATGCCTGGCGTGGCGCCCGGCCAGGGGTTGAGCACGTAGATGCCCGGCTGGGCCTTTTCATCGCCATGGCTGGCGGCCAGCACCATGCCTTCGCTGAGGCCGAACTTCATCTTGCGCGGGGCCAGGTTGGCCACCATGACCGTGTGCTTGCCTATCAGGTCTTCGGGCTTGTAGGCACTGGCGATGCCGCTGAAGACATTGCGGTGCTTGCCCTCACCCACATCCAGCGTCAGGCGCAGCAGCTTGGTCGAGCCTTCCACCGGTTCGCAGTTCACGATCAGTGCGATGCGCAGGTCGATCTTGGCGAAATCGTCGATGCCGATGGTGGGGGCCAGTTCTTCGCCGCCGGGCAGGGGGGCTTCGGGCTCGGGGGCCGCGGGCGGCTCGAACAGGGCATCGAGCTGCTTCACATCGACGCGTTGCATCAGGTGCTTGTACTCCTGGATGCGGTGGCCCGCGCCCAGCAGGCTGCGGGCGCTGTCAAAGGTAAAGGGCCCCACCTGCAGAAAGGCCTCGACCTGGGTGGCCAGTGCCGGCAGCACGGGCTTGAGCAGGATGCTCAGCAGGCGGAACGCCTCGATGCAGGCGCTGCATACGTCCTGCAGGCGGGCTTCCATGCCTTCTTGCTTGGCCAGTTCCCAGGGTTTGTTCTGGTCCACGTACTCGTTCACGCGGTCAGCCAGCAGCATGATCTCGCGCAGGGCCTTGCCGTAGTCGCGTTCGGCCAGCAGTTCGGCCACACCGGGGGCGGCGTCCTGCAGGTGCGACAGCAAGGCGTCGCCGTCGGCCGACACCGCGGCCAGCTGGCCGCCAAAACGCTTGTGGATGAAGCCTGCTGCGCGTGACGCGATGTTGACGAACTTGCCGATCAGGTCAGAGTTGACCCGCGCCATGAAGTCGTCGGGGTTGAAGTCGATGTCTTCGTTGCGGGCGCTGAGCTTGGCCGCCAGGTAGTAGCGCAGCCACTCGGGGTTCATGCCCAGGCTCAGGTACTTGAGCGGGTCCAGGCCGGTGCCGCGGCTCTTGCTCATCTTCTCGCCGTTGTTCACGGTCAGAAAGCCGTGCACAAACACCGAGTCCGGCGTCTTGCGGCCGCTGAACTTCAGCATGGCCGGCCAGAACAGGGTGTGGAAGGTGACGATGTCCTTGCCGATGAAGTGGAACTGCTCCAGCGCCGGATCGGCCATGGTGGCCTCGTAGTCTTCGCCGCGCTTTTCAAGCAGGTTCTTCAGCGAAGCCAGGTAGCCCACCGGGGCGTCCAGCCACACATAGAAATACTTGCCAGGCGCGCCGGGGATCTCGATGCCAAAGTAGGGCGCATCGCGGCTGATGTCCCAGTCGCCCAGGCCTTCGCTCTGGCTGCCGTCGGGGTTGGTGCGCACGGTGAACCATTCTTTCACCTTGTTGGCCACCTCGGGCTGCAGTCGCCCATCCTGGGTCCACTCTTCGAGAAAGGCCACGCAGCGCGGGTCGGACAGCTTGAAGAAGAAATGCTCCGAGCTCTTCAGCACCGGCTTGGCCCCCGACAGCGCCGAAAAGGGCGAGATCAGGTCGGTGGGGGCGTACACCGCGCCGCACACCTCGCAGTTGTCGCCGTACTGGTCCTTGGCGTGGCACTTGGGGCACTCGCCCTTGATGAAGCGATCCGGCAGGAACATGTTCTTCTCGGGGTCGAAGAACTGCTCGATCACCCGGGTCTCGATCAGGCCAGCGGCCTTCAGATCCAAGTAAATCTGTTGCGCCAACTGGTGGTTTTCGGGGGCATCGGTGCTGTGCCAGTTGTCGAAGGCGATGTGAAAGCCGTCCAGGTAGGGCTTGCGGCCGGCCGCGATGTCGGCCACGAACTGCTGCGGCGTCTTGCCGGCCTTCTCGGCCGCGATCATGATCGGCGCGCCATGGGTGTCGTCGGCCCCCACAAAGTTCACCTGGTGGCCCAGCATGCGCTGCACCCGAACCCAGATGTCGGCCTGGATGTATTCCATGATGTGGCCGATGTGGAAATTGCCGTTGGCGTAGGGCAGGGCGGTGGTAACAAAGAGCTTGCGTTGGGCGGGCATGGCGGTCATTGGGTTTTCCAGGCGAATCGTTGATTTTATGGGGTGACAAGCCCAAGTCTCTCTGGTGTATCAACAAGCCCGTCGTCAGCCCACGTCTGATTACGTGCATTACCTGGGCAAACCCCTCCGCCAGCCGGTCTGTCTAAGCTGCGTCGAGCCGATCCCACTCGCGGATCCGGCTCATCAATGCAGCCCACAGGAGACTTTCATGCCCCACCCCACACACGCTTCTGAGCTTGCACGACGTGGCTTTTTCAAACAGGTCGCACGGGCCTCCAGCGCCTTGCCGCTGGTCGGCGTTTCGGCGATGGGCCTGGCATCGCCTGCCCATGCCACCACAGCGGCAGCGGCCACACTGCCAGACCCTTGGCCGGGTTACCAATCTTTCAGCCCGGGCGAAGCCGCTTTTGTGGAGGCCCTGGTCAACATCATGTGCCCTGCTGATGCCTTGACCCCTGCTGGGGTGGACTGTGGTCTGGCGGTCTACATCGACCGTCAATTGGCTGGCAGCTTCGGGCAGGGGGACCGGCGTTACCGCCAAGGGCCTTTTGACCCTGGGAAGCCTCAGTTTGGATGGCAGTTCCCGTTGACTCCAGAGCAGTTCTTCAAGGCCGGTGTGGCCGCCGCCGATGCCGAGCTGAAGCGACGGGGCAAGGCCTCGCTGGACGAGTTGCCGACGCCAGATGGCGACGCCTTTCTGCACGAATTGGCCGCGGGGCAGGTTCGGATCGACGGCCTGGATCTGGGGGTCTGGTTCAACGAATTGGTCTACCCCTTGTTCACTGAAGCATGTTTCAGCGACCCGATCTACGGCGGGAACATGGGCAAAGTGTTCTGGACGCTGATTGGCTACCCGGGGTTGCCGGCCACCCATGCGCTTGACATCGTCCAGTTCCGTGGCAAGCCCTTCCCCGGCGCTTCCAAGCCCATGTCGATCGCCGATTTCAGCTGAAAGGATTCCCCCATGAAAAAGCTGACCAAGAGGGCGGTTGTCATCGTCGGTGGTGGACTCGCCGCAGGCCTGGTGTCGCGACAACTGACGGCCCAGGGCATTGATGTGCTGATACTGGAGCGTGGTGTTGACCACCGTGAAGGTGCAGAAGCCAAATTGCCCAGCCAGCGCGACGAACTGCGCTGGGACGTGCGCCAGGGCCTGATCCAGAATTGGGCCCGTGAAACCTACACCGCCCGCCACAGCTCGGCCGACACGGCGGTGCCGATGCGCTGGATCGAGGCCTTTCTGCCCGGCGAAGGCATTGGCGGGGCCGGCAATCACTGGAACGGCCACACCTGGCGCTGGGGTGAGCATGAGCCGCGACTGCGCAGCTATTACCTCGATCGCTATGGCAAGGATGCGATTCCGGCGAACATGCCGCTGCAGGACTGGGGTGTGACCTATGCCGAGATGGAGCCCTACCATGAGCTCTTTGAAAAGCTGTTTGGCCTGTCCGGGCGCGCCGGCAACATCGCCGGCCTTCGCCAGCCCGGTGGCAATCCCTTCGAGGCACCGCGTCGAAGTGAATACCCGCAAAAGCCGCTCGAAGCGACGGAAGCCGGATTGATCTTTGAGGTAGCCGCGAAAAAGATGGGTTACCACCCCTTTCCGATTCCGGCCGCCAACTCCTCCGGGGCCTACACCAATCCCGATGGGCAGAAACTCGGGGCTTGCCAGTACTGCGGGCATTGTGAGCGCTTCATTTGTGAGGCCGATGCCAAGGCCTCACCTCAGCAGTTGCTCTACCCCATGCTGCGTCAGCGCAAGGGCTTTGAGATCCGCACCGACGCACACGTGCTGGGAGTGGATTACGACCGGAACACCCACCGGGCCACTGGCGTGCGCTACCTCGACCTCACAACCGGACTCACCTACCAGCAACCGGCCGACGTGGTGGTGCTGGCCGCATTCACCATGACCAATACCAAGCTGCTGTTGACGGGCGGCATTGGCAAACCCTATGACCCGGCCACACGGCAGGGGGTGGTGGGCAAGAATTTCTGCTACCAGGTCAATGGCGGGGTGGACATCTTCATGAAAGACCGGTTCTTCAACCCTTTCATGGCCACCGGCTGTACCGGGATCGCTATCGACGATTTCAACAACGACAATTTCGATCATCGTGGATTGGGCTTTCTGGGCGGTTCGATCATCGCGGCCAACCAGTTCGGCGGGCGTCCCATCAAGGGCCGCAGGGTGCCACCGGGCACGCCCGCCTGGGGTACGGCCTGGAAGCAGGCCAATGCGGACTGGTACAACCACGCGATGTCGTTGTCGATCCTTGGCAGCTGCTACCCGGACCACGACAACTACCTGAGTCTCGATCCTCAGCACACCGATGCATTTGGTCAACCGCTGGTGCGCATGACATTCGATTTTCGACTCAATGAGCAGCGCATGGCCGACTACACCGGGCGCAAGATGTATGAGGTGGCCCAGACCCTTGGCGGTGACGCTTTGGGGCCCTTGAACGTCAAGGTGTCGCCATTTGATGCGCGGCGGTACCAGAGCACACACATCACCGGTGGCACGGTCATGGGCGCCGACCCGCACACCAGTGTGGTCTCGCCGCATTTGCAGCACTGGGACGCGCAAAACCTTTTCGTGGTCGGCGCCTCTGTCTACGACCACAACTCCAGCTACAACCCCACCGGCCCTCTTGCTGCGCTGGCCCTGCGCCTTGGCGACGACCTGGTGCGCTATTTCAAGAGCCCTGGCCGCCTGTGATGACTTGCCAGCGAACGAAAGGAAAAATCACCATGTTTCATCAATTCTCCAAGTGTCTGTTCCTGCCGGCGGGCTGCCTTGCTGTTTTGGGTTGGCTGTGCGTGGGTAGCGCTCAGGCTCAGGATGTGCAAAAAGGCCAGAAGGTCTTTGAGCAATGTGCTGCTTGCCACTCCGCTGAAGCTCACAATGGCGTGGGCCCAAGCCTCAAGGGGATCATCGGGCGCACGGCGGGTAAGGCCCCGGGTTTTCATTACAGTCGTGCCATGAAAAAGTTCGGCAAGACCTGGGATGTCGAGACGCTGAGTGCCTACCTGGCCAATCCACAGGCGGTGGTCCCCGGCAATGTGATGCCCTTTTCGGGCCTGCCCAGTGCCGAGGATCGGGCTGACCTCGTGGCCTACCTTGGCACGTTGAAGTAGGCCTAGCCCCAGACCGGGCATGGGGCGGGTTCTGACCGGCTTGGGTCTCTGGGCTCTAAACTCAGGGGCTCAACATGACCTATCAGCCCTCCCAAAGCCACATGCCTACCACCGAAGCCCTTCTGCAGGCCCTGCAAACCGTTGTTGATCCCCACACCGGCCAGGATTTCGTCTCCACCAAGGCCCTGAAGAACCTCAAGGTCGAGGGTGGCAAGGTGTCCTTCGACATCGAACTGGGGTATCCGGCACGCACCTTCATCCCCACCCTGACCGCCTCCTTGGACGCGGCCGCCCGCCGCGTGGCCGGCGTCACCGAGGTGCAGGCCCAGGTGCGCAGCAAGGTGGTGGCCCATGCGGTGCAGCGCGGCGTGCCGCTGCTGCCCGAGGTGCGCAACATCATCGCCGTGGCCTCGGGCAAGGGCGGTGTGGGCAAGAGCACCACCGCGGCCAACCTGGCGCTGGCGCTGGCCGCCGAAGGCGCCCGCGTGGGCTTGCTGGATGCCGACATCTACGGCCCCAGCCAGCCCATGATGATGGGCATCGAGGGCCGCCCCGCCAGCACCGACGGCAAGACCATGGAGCCCATGCTCAAGCACGGTGTGCAGGTGATGTCGATCGGTTTCCTGGTGGCACAGGACGAAGCCATGATCTGGCGCGGCCCCATGGCCACCCAGGCCCTGGAGCAACTGCTGCGCCAGACCAACTGGAAAGACCTGGATTACCTGATCGTCGACATGCCCCCGGGCACGGGCGACATCCAGCTCACCCTGTCGCAGCGCGTGCCCATGACCGGCGCCGTGGTGGTGACCACGCCGCAGGACATCGCCCTGCTGGATGCCCGCAAGGGCATCAAGATGTTCGAGAAGGTGGGCGTGCCCATTCTGGGCATCGTCGAGAACATGGCGGTGCATGTGTGCAGCAACTGCGGCCACATCGAGCACATCTTCGGCGCCGATGGTGGCCAGCGCATGGCCGCCGACTACAAGATGGACTACCTGGGCGGCCTGCCGCTGGACATCAACATCCGGCTGCAGGCCGACAGTGGCAACCCCACCGTGGTGGCGGCCCCCGACAGCGAAGTGGCCGGTCTGTACAAGACCCTGGCCCGCAAGGTGGCGCTCAAGGTGGCTCAGCAGGCCAAGGATTTCTCGTCCAAGTTCCCGACCATCACCGTCAGCCAGGGCACCTGAGGCCGGTCCTTTCTCGACTCATCCCATGAACATCCTGGCCTCGCTGCGCTACCTGGTGTCGTTGAGCGAGCACCAGCATTTCGGGCGGGCCGCGCAGGCCTGCCACATCACCCAGCCGGCGCTGTCGAATGCGCTGCGGGCCCTGGAGGCCGAGTTTGGCGTGGTCATCGTCAAGCGGGCGCGCCAGTATGCGGGCTTCACCCCCGAGGGTGAACGCGTGCTGGTGACGGCGCAGCGCATGTTGCGTGAGCACGAACTGCTGCAGCAGGACCTGGCCAGCGAGGCCGACCAGCCGCGCGGGCGCCTGCGCATCGGCGCCGTGCCCACGGCCATCCCCATCGTGGCGCGCTTTGCGGCCTGGCTGCAGGCACGCCACCCCGGTATCCGGCCGGCGGTGCTGTCGCTGTCTTCGCCCGAAATTGAAAACGGCCTCGACGCCCTGACCCTGGACCTGGGCCTGGGCTACACCGACCGCCTGGGTCAGCAGTCGGGGGTGCGGGTGTTGCCGCAGTACAGCGAGCAGTATTTTCTGGTGCGTCGGGCCCTGGAGCCTGCGGTGGCCGGCAGCGTGGGCATGCGCCGCGGTGAGCCCCTGCGCTGGGTCGAGGCGGCGGCCCAGCCCATGTGCCTGCTCACACCCGAGATGCACAACCGCAGCATCGTGGACAGCGCCTTTGCCCTGGCCGGTGCCGAGGTCACGCCGGTGATCGAGACCAACTCCATCCTCACCCTGTCGCTCAGCGTGGTGGCGGGCGAGGTCTGCAGTGTGCTGCCGGGTGCGCTGGTCGGCGCGGCCCTGGGCTATGCCGAGCTGCAGGCCCACCCCTTGGTCAGCCCCGAGGTGCACACCCCCATCGGCTTCATGCTGACCCAGGCCGAGCGCCCCTCGCGCGCCCTGGCCGCCGCCCAGGCCCTGGCGCAAGACCCCGACTGGCTGGCCCATGCCGCAGCCCACAGTGGAGCGCTGCGGGCTTGAGGGGTGGGGCCTTGTCGGCCGGATCTAGCGCCAACTTAACCGCCAAAATTGACCTCAATTTCGTCTTTCGACATCTCTTAAGACGTTGATTCGATGGGTTTTTTTTGAGGGCTATCCCATTTTTTCAACCGCCAAATCAAGCGCCAAACGAGGCGCGAATTCGATCCCCAATAACACCCTCATGGGGGTGTTCGGCCACGCAGTCGCAAGGCCATAGACTCTCGGCGGCCTTGATTCAATCCTTGAATCAAGGCATGTCCCGATTCAATTTGACCGCGCCGCCCCCCTGCCCAGACACTGCGACCCGGCACAACGCCAGGCCATGACCTGAGCGGCGCCGGGGCGGAAACAACAACCCTTCCTCCTCACCACAACAACGGAGACAGACACATGGCAGGTTTTCTTGACAAGGAACGCATCATTGCCGGGCCCGGCTTCAACCGGTGGCTGGTGCCGCCGGCGGCGCTCGCGATCCACCTTTGCATCGGCATGGCCTATGGCTTTTCGGTGTTCTGGCTCCCGCTGTCCAAGGCTTTGGGCATCAAGGAGAGTGTGAAATGCGGCCCCGAGGTGGGCTTTTTCGCCGAGATGTTCACCACCAACTGCGACTGGAAGATCTCCACCCTGGGCTGGATGTACACCCTGTTCTTCGTCTTTCTGGGCTGCTCGGCCGCCCTGTGGGGGGGCTGGCTGGAACGTGCCGGCCCGCGCAAGGCCGGCGTGGTGTCGGCCCTGTGCTGGTGCGGCGGCATGCTGTTCTCGGCCCTGGGCATCCACCTGCACCAGTTCTGGATGATGCTGCTCGGCTCGGGCGTGATCGGGGGCATCGGGCTGGGCCTGGGCTACATCTCGCCCGTGTCCACGCTGATCAAGTGGTTCCCGGATCGGCGCGGCATGGCCACCGGCATGGCCATCATGGGCTTTGGCGGCGGTGCCATGATCGGCTCGCCGCTGGCGGCCGACCTGATGAAGGTGTTTGCCAGCCCCGAAAGCGTGGGCGTGATGCCCACCTTCATCGTGATGGCACTGGTCTATTTCGTCTTCATGATGGCGGGGGCCCTGGGCTACCGCGTGCCCGCCACCGGTTGGCAGCCCGAGGGCTGGACGCCGCCGGCCATCCATGCCGCCAACACCATGATCACGCAGCGCCATGTGCACGTGAAGAACGCCTTCAAGATTCCGCAGTTCTGGCTGGTGTGGATGGTGCTGTGCATGAACGTGAGCGCCGGCATCGGCGTGATCGGCATGGCCTCGCCCATGCTGCAAGAGGTGTTTGGCGGCTCGCTGATCGGTGTGGCGGCCAAGTACGGTGAGCTCGACAAGACCCAACTGGCCGCGATTGCCGGTGTGGCGGCCGGCTTCACCGCGCTGCTCAGCCTGTTCAACATCGGGGGCCGTTTCTTCTGGGCCAGCCTGTCCGACAAGCTGGGTCGCAAGATGACCTATGTGGTGTTTTTCGTGCTCGGCGGCGTGCTGTACTTTGGCGTGCCGGGCAGCGCCGCGGCGGGCAGCACGGTGCTGTTCGTGGGGGCTTTCTGCATCATCCTGAGCATGTACGGCGGCGGCTTTGCCACCGTGCCGGCCTACCTGGCCGACCTGTTCGGCACCCAGTTTGTCGGCGCCATCCATGGCCGGCTGCTGACGGCCTGGGCCACGGCGGGCATTCTGGGCCCGGTGGTGGTGAACTACATGCGCGAGTACCAGCTGGGCTTGGGCATCGCCCGCGAGCAGGTCTACAACCAGACCATGTACATCCTGGTCGGCATGCTGGTGATCGGCCTGATTTGCAACCTGCTGGTCCGCCCCGTGGCCGACAAATGGTTCATGAGCGATGCCGAACTGGCCGAAGAAAAGCGGCTGGCGCACGAGAAAGCCGTGTCGGCCAACAACACCGGCACCTCCAGCGGTCGCCCCGACAGCGTGAGCCCCGCCGTGGTGGCCCTGGCCTGGGCGGCCGTGGGCATCCCGCTGGCCTGGGGTGTTTACCGCACCCTGTTGAGCGTGCTCAAGCTGTTCGGCTGATCCCCACGCGTTTCAAACAAGACACCCAGAGAACCCCATGAGCACCCCCCACGCCTCAGCCCCCGTGGCCCCCGCGGACCTTGCCGCCCTGCAAGCCGTGCAGCAGGCCCTGGCCGAACTGTCCCATCTGCCGGGCGCCCTGTTGCCCATCCTGCATGCGGTGCAGGACCGGCTGGGCTATGTGCCCGAAGCCGGTGTGCCCCTGGTGGCCCAGGCCCTCAACCTGTCGCGGGCCGAGGTGCACGGGGTGCTCAGCTACTACCACCATTTCCGCACCAGCCCACCGGGGCGCCATGTGGTGCAGGTGTGCCGGGCCGAGGCCTGCCAGTCGCGCGGTGCCGAAGCCCTGTGGGCCCACGCCTGCAGCCGCCTGGGCTGCGCCGACAGCGGGCATGGCGCCACCAACGCCGATGCCAGCGTGACGCTGTTGCCCGTCTACTGCCTGGGGCTGTGCGCCTCGTCCCCCGCCATCGTGGTGGACGAGCAGGTGCATGCCCGGGTCAGTCTGCAGCGATTCGACCGCCTGGTGGCGCCCTTGCAAACCCAGGAGGCCTGAACCATGAGCACCAAGATCCGTGTTTTCGTGCCGCGTGATTCTGCCGCCCTGGCCGTGGGGGCCGACGAAGTGGCCCAGGCTCTGCAAGCCGCGGCCGGCGACGCCATCGAGCTGGTGCGCAATGGCTCGCGCGGCCTGTTCTGGCTGGAGCCGCTGGTGGAGGTCCAGACCGCCGCCGGCCGCGTGGCCTATGGTCCGGTGAGTCCCGAAGACGTGCCCGGTCTGCTGGCCGCTGGCCTGTTGCAGGGGGCGGAGCACGCGCTGCGCCAGGGCATCACCGAGCAGATCCCCTACCTGGCGCTGCAGGAGCGCCTCACCTTCCGCCGCATGGGGGTGACCGATCCGCTGAGCCTGGCCGACTACGAGGCCCATGAGGGTTGGGTCGGCCTGCGCCGAGCGCTGTCGCTGGATGGCGCCGGCATCATCCACGAGGTCACCCACTCGGGCCTGCGCGGGCGCGGCGGGGCGGCTTTCCCGGCCGGCATCAAATGGAAGACCGTGGCCCATGCCCAGGCGGCGCAGAAGTACATCGTCTGCAATGCCGACGAAGGCGACTCGGGCACCTATTCGGACCGCATGACCATGGAGGGCGATCCCTACATGCTGATCGAGGGCATGACGATCGCGGCCCTGGCCGTGGGCGCGACCCAGGGCTACATCTATGTGCGCTCCGAGTACCCGCATGCGGTGGCCACGCTGAACGAGGCACTGGCCCGGGCCAAGGCCGCCGGCTTCATCGGGGACTCGGTGCTGGGCAGCGGCCATGCTTTCCACCTGCAGGTGCGCATGGGCGCTGGCGCCTACGTCTGCGGCGAGGAGACCGCCTTGCTCGAAAGCCTGGAGGGCCGGCGCGGCATCGTGCGCGCCAAGCCGCCGTTGCCGGCCTTGAAGGGCCTGTTCGGCCAGCCCACGGTGATCAACAACGTGATCACCTTTGCCTCGGCGCCCATCATCCTGGCGCGCGGCGCCCCCTTTTACCGCGACTACGGCGTGGGGCGATCGCACGGCACGCTGCCTTTCCAGCTTGCCGGCAACATCCGGCACGGAGGCCTGGTCGAGAAGGCCTTTGGCCTGACCCTGCGCGAGCTGGTCTACGGCTTTGGCGGCGGCACCGCCTCGGGTCGGTCCATCAAGGCCATCCAGGTCGGTGGCCCGCTGGGCGCCTATGTGCCTGAAGACAAGTGGGATGTGCCGCTGGACTACGAAGCCTATGCCGCCTTTGGCGGCGTGGTGGGCCACGGCGGCATCGTGGTGCACGACGACACGGCCAACCTGGCCCGCCTGGCCCGGTACGCGATGGATTTCTGTGCCCTGGAGTCCTGCGGCAAGTGCACGCCCTGCCGCATCGGCTCCACCCGGGGCGTCGAGGTGATCGACCGCATCACCGCCGGTGGCCCGCAACAGCCCCAGCAGGTGAAGCTGCTGCGCGACCTGTGCGACACCATGCTGCATGGCTCGCTGTGCGCCATGGGGGGCATGACCCCGTACCCGGTGCTGTCGGCCCTCAACCATTACCCGCAGGACTTCGGACTCACCGTGCCCAACGTGCCCGCCACCCAAGCTACCCAAGCCGTCTGAGGAGTTCAACATGCTGGCTCATCTGAAAGAAACCGACCACGGCACCCCGCTGCGGGCGTCCGACAACGCCGTCTCGCTGGAGATCGACGGTGTGCAGGTGACGGTGCCCGAGGGCACTTCCTTGATGCGTGCCGCGGTGGATGCCGGGGTGCGCGTGCCCAAGCTCTGCGCCACCGACAGCCTGGAGCCCTTTGGCTCGTGCCGGCTGTGCCTGGTCGAGGTGGAGGGCCGCAAGGGCTTTCCGGCCTCGTGCACCACCCCGGCCGAGGCCGGCATGAAGGTGCGCACGCAGAGTCCGCGCCTGCAGGAGCTGCGCAAGGGCGTGATGGAGCTGTACATCTCCGACCACCCGCTGGACTGCCTGACCTGCTCGGCCAATGGCAATTGCGAGCTGCAGGACATGGCCGGTGTCACCGGCCTGCGCGAGGTGCGCTACGGGCTCGATGGGGCCAACCACTTCCGGGGCGACTGCAAGCCCGCGGTGGACGACTCCAATCCCTACTTCAGCTACGACGCCAGCAAGTGCATCGTCTGCAACCGCTGTGTGCGGGCCTGCGAAGAGACCCAGGGCACGTTTGCGCTGACCATCCAGGGCCGAGGCTTCGAGTCACGCGTCTCGCCGGGCCAGGGGCAGTCGTTCATGGAGTCCGATTGCGTGAGCTGCGGCGCCTGTGTCGAGGCCTGCCCCACCGCCACGCTGCAGGAGAAATCCATCATCCAGCTCGGCCAGCCCGAGCACAGCACCATCACCACCTGCGCCTACTGTGGCGTGGGCTGCGCCTTCAAGGCCGAGATGAAGGGCAACGAGGTGGTGCGCATGGTGCCCTGGAAGGACGGCCAGGCCAACGAAGGTCATGCCTGTGTCAAGGGTCGCTTTGCCTGGGGCTATGCCACCCACCAGGACCGCATCACCACGCCCATGATCCGCAAGAGCATCGACGACCCCTGGCGCGAGGTCAGCTGGGAAGAGGCCATCGGCTACGCGGCCAGCGAGTTCCGTCGCATCCAGGCCGAGCATGGTCGCGACTCGATCGGCGGCATCACCTCTTCGCGTTGCACCAACGAAGAGACCTACCTGGTGCAGAAGCTGATCCGGGCGGCCTTCGGCAACAACAACGTGGACACCTGCGCCCGGGTCTGCCATTCGCCCACCGGCTATGGCTTGGGCCAGACCTATGGCACCTCGGCCGGCACCCAGACCTTCAAGTCGGTCGAGAAGGCCGACGTGATTTTGGTGATCGGCGCCAACCCCACCGATGCCCACCCGGTGTTCGGCTCGCGCATGAAAAAGCGCCTGCGCGAAGGCGCCCAGTTGATCGTGATCGACCCGCGCCGCATCGACCTGGTGAAGTCGCCGCACATCCGTGCTGCCCACCACCTGCAACTGCGCCCCGGCACCAATGTGGCCGTGATCAGCGCCATGGCCCACGTGATCGTCACCGAAGGCCTGCTGGACGAGGCCTACATCGCCGAGCGCTGCGACGACAAGTCCTTCCGCGAGTGGCGTGAGTTCGTGGCCCGGCCCGACAACTCGCCCGAGGCCATGGAAGCCGTCAGCGGCGTGCCGGCGGCCGAGCTGCGCGCCGCGGCCCGCCTGTACGCCACCGGCAACAGCGCAGGCCGCAAGACCGAGCGCCAGGTCAACGCCGCCATCTACTATGGCCTGGGCGTGACCGAGCATGCCCAGGGCTCCACCATGGTGATGGGCATTGCCAACCTGGCCATGGCCACCGGCAACGTGGGCCGTGAAGGCGTGGGCGTGAACCCGCTGCGCGGACAGAACAATGTGCAGGGCAGCTGCGACATGGGCAGCTTCCCGCATGAGCTGCCCGGCTACCGCCACATCAGCGACAGCACCACCCGCGGCCTGTTCGAATCGGCCTGGGGTGTGACGCTGAACCCCGAGCCGGGCCTGCGCATCCCCAACATGTTCGAGGCCGCCCAGCAAGGCAGCTTTCTGGGCCTGTACTGCGAGGGCGAGGACATCGTCCAGAGCGACCCCAACACCCAGCATGTGATCGATTCGCTCAAGGCCATGCAGTGCGTGGTGGTGCAGGACCTCTTCCTCAACGAGACCGCCCAGTACGCGCATGTGTTTCTGCCGGGCTCGTCCTTCCTCGAAAAGGACGGCACCTTCACCAATGCCGAGCGCCGCATCTCGCGGGTGCGCAAGGTGATGCCACCCAAGGCCGGCTACGCCGACTGGGAGGTGACCCAGATGCTGGCCAACGCCCTGGGCTACCCCATGAACTATTCGCATCCCGAAGAGATCATGAACGAGATCGCGGCGCTCACGCCCAGCTTTGCCGGCGTCAGCTACGCCAAGATCGAGCGCCTGGGCAGCGTGCAGTGGCCCTGCAACGACAGCACCGACGAAGCCGGCACGGCCATCATGCACGTGGACCGCTTCGTGCGCGGCAAGGGCCGCTTCATCATCACCCAGTACGTGCCCACCGACGAAAAGGTGACCCGCAAGTACCCGCTGCTGCTGACCACCGGGCGCATCCTGTCGCAGTACAACGTGGGGGCCCAGACCCGACGCACCGCCAACAGCCAGTGGCACGCTGAGGACCGGCTTGAGATCCATCCGCACGACGCCGAGGAGCGCGGCATCCGCCAGGACGACTGGGTGGGCATCCAGAGCCGCGCGGGCGAAACCGTGCTGCGCGCCACCCTCACCGAGCGCGTGGCGCCGGGCGTGGTCTACACCACCTTCCACTTCCCCGAGTCGGGCGCCAACGTGATCACCACCGACAGCAGTGACTGGGCCACCAACTGCCCCGAGTACAAGGTGACGGCGGTGAACGTGATGCCGGTGCCC
The DNA here is from genome assembly GCF_059422285.1 of Curvibacter sp. GW821-FHT01G03. NCBI lineage: Bacteria > Pseudomonadati > Pseudomonadota > Betaproteobacteria > Burkholderiales > Comamonadaceae > Curvibacter > Curvibacter sp. GW821-FHT01G03. The sequence continues at coordinate 110,778 of NZ_JBWKWP010000013.1, read as the reverse complement.
CAGGCCGCAGGGCAGGGTGCCGACCGGGCCGATCACCAGTCCGAACCTCAGTCGGCGTGGCAGCGCAGCTATGCTCAGTTCCATGAAACCCAGCTCGAACTGCTGCATGCCGCCAGCCAGGGCGAATGAGCCCGCCCCGGCCCCACTGTCTTCGCCGACCGCCATGAAACCTGACGACCAGCCCCGCCAACCCGAAGGCTGCGCCCCGGTGCCGGTGCGTCGCTGGCGCGACGGCCAATGGCATGAGGTGCAGGACCTGGTGGCCCGTGAACGCCCGGTGGCCCTGGAGTACAACGGCCTGTCCCATGCCGTGATGCTGGCCACCCCCGATGACCTGGCCGACTTTGCGCTGGGTTTCTCGCTCACCGAGGGGCTGATCGAGCGGGCCGAGCAGCTCTATGGCCTCGACGTGGACGACTGCCCGGCCGGCATCACCCTGCGCATCGAGGTCGCCTCGGCTTGTTTTGTGCGCTTCAAGGACCAGCGCCGCAGCCTGGCCGGGCGCACTGGCTGCGGGCTGTGCGGCGCTGAAAACCTGAGCCAGGCCGTGCGCCAGGTGGCGCCGGTGCTGGCTGAGCACCGTTTCAGTCCGCAGGCCCTGAGCCAGGGCATGAGCCGGCTGCGCGCCCGCCAGCCCCTGCTGGGGGCGACCGGGGCCACCCATGCGGCCGGCTGGTGCGATGCCTCGGGCCAACTGCACCTGGTGCGCGAGGATGTGGGCCGCCACAACGCCCTCGACAAGCTGATCGGTGCGCTGATGCAACGCGGCCAGCCGCTGCAGGCCGGGACCGGCTTCATCGTGGTCACCAGCCGCGCCAGCCACGAGATGGCCCAGAAGGCTGCTGCCGTCGGTGTGCCGCTGCTGGCCGCCGTGTCCGGGGTGACCGAGCTGGCGGTGCACACCGCCGAGTCGGCCCGCCTGTGCCTGCTGGGCTTTGCCCGCGGCGATGATTTTTCCGTTTACAGCCACGCCTGGCGCGTGGACCCAGAGGCCTGAGCCATGAGCAGCAATCCGCACACCCAGAACCTGATCGTGATGGCCAATCGCATCGGCCAGTTCTTCGAGTCCATGCCCGACCGTGCCGAAGCCCTGGCGGGCGCCGCCGACCACATCCGCAAGTTCTGGGAGCCGCGCATGCGGGCGGAATTTTTGCAGCAACTCGATGCCGAGGCCGGCCAGTCCTTGCGCCCCTTCATGCGCGAGGCCGTCATGGCCCACCGTGCGCGCCTCAGCGAGGCCTTGCCGCCCGCGCGCTGACGGCCTGTTGATCGCCATTCGGCGGCGTGATTTGACCGTTGGGGGCATTCGCCGGCCTGGGCCGGCCCGTCGCCGCTGCCGTGGCGTTTTTAATCAGCGACCCCCGCCCCGGCCCGGCACCGTGCCTGTCGGGTGAGCCGGGGCGCCAGGCTGCCCACCGCCATGACCCCACATCGACCCCCGCCCCACGGGGCACCTCACGTCGCCACCCGTGCGGGCACCCCATCCGCTGGCCTCCAGCGCTCGCTGCAGGCGCGCCACCTCAGCATGATCGCCATCGGCGGCTCCATCGGCACCGGCCTGTTCGTGGCCTCGGGTGCCATGGTGTCACGGGCCGGCCCCGGTGGGGCCCTGCTGGCCTACGTGCTGATCGGGGCCATGGTGTATTTCCTCATGACCAGCCTGGCCGAGCTGGCGGCCTACATGCCGGTGGCGGGCTCGTTTTCCACCTACGGATCGCTGTACGTCGATCCCGGCTTCGGCTTCGCCCTGGGCTGGAACTACTGGTACAACTGGGCGGTCACGGTGGCGGTCGAACTGGTGGCGGCGCAGCTGGTCATGCAGTATTGGTTCCCGACCGTGCCGGGGGTGTGGTGGAGCGCCTTGTTCCTGCTGGTGGTGTTCGCATTCAACGTGATCTCGGTGCGAGGGTTTGGCGAGGCCGAGTTCTGGTTCGCGCTGATCAAGGTGTTGACCGTGCTGTGCTTTGTGGTGCTGGGCCTGTTGATGATCCTGGGCGTGTTCCGCGGCCAGCCCAGTCCGGGGCTGAGCCACCTCACCCACGGCGAGGCCCCGTTCGTGGGGGGCATGCCGGCGCTGCTGGGCGTGGTGATGATTGCGGGCTTCTCGTTCCAGGGCACCGAGCTGGTGGGGGTGGCCGCCGGTGAATCGGTCGACCCGGCACGCAACATCCCGCGCGCAGTGCGGCAGGTGTTCTGGCGCATCCTGTTGTTCTATGTGCTGGCGGTGGGTGTGATCGGTGTGCTGCTGCCCTACACCGACCCCAACCTCATCAAGACCGACCTGCGCGAGGTGGGCGTGAGCCCCTTCACCCTGGTGTTCGAGCGCGCTGGTCTGGCCCTGGCCGCCGGGGTGATGAACGCGGTGATCCTGACGGCGGTGCTGTCGGCCGGTAACTCCGGCCTGTACGCCTCCACCCGCATGCTCTACAACCTGGCCGTCGAGGGCCGGGCCCCGGCCGTCTTCAGTCGCCTGAGCCGCCAGGGCGTGCCGGTGCCGGCCCTGCTGGCCACCACGGCCATGGGGGCCCTGTGCTTTCTGAGTTCGCTGGGCGAGGGGCAGACGGTGTACCTGTGGCTGCTGAACCTGTCGGGCATGACGGGCTTCATCGCCTGGCTGGGCATCGCCGTCAGCCACTACCGCTTCCGGCGCGGCCTGATGGTGCAGGGCATCGACATCGCCGGCCTGCTGCCCTATCAGTCACCGTTTTTTCCGTGGGGGCCCTTCTTTGCCTTTGGCATGTGCCTGCTGGTGGTGCTGGGGCAAAGCTTTGACGCCTTGCGCGGCAGCGGGCCCGTGCCCTGGGGCGATCTGATCGCCACCTACCTGGGCATTCCGGTGTTCGGGGCCATGTGGTGGGGCTGGCGCCTGGTGCATGGTTCGCGCCTGGTGCCTTATGCCGAGATGCATTTCCCGGGCGCGCTGGCGCACCGGCGCCGGCCTCAGTAGACGGCGCCGCTGCGGGGCAGAGAGGCCACGCCCGAGGCGTCGGGGCCTCCAGAAAATCGGCCGCGCGCCGGCGGCCGACGGGCTACCCCGCCGGCTGGAACCGCGGCTGCACGATGATCTTCACCGCCGACTCGTTGTTGTGGATGAGCGTGTCGAAACCCTGGGTCACCAGGTCCTCCAGCTGGATGCGCTGGGTGATGAAGGGCGCGAGCTTGATCTTGCCCTGCTCGACCAGTTGGATGGTGGCCTGGTGGTCGTTGCAGTAGGCGATGGTGCCGCGCACGTCCAGCTCCTTCATGACCACGCTGTGCACGTTGACCGTGGCCGGGTGGCTCCAGATGGACACGATCACCACCACGCCCGTGGCCTTCGTCACGGCCACCAGCGTGTCGAGCACCTGGTTGACGCTGGAGCATTCGAACGCCACGTCCACGCCCTTGCCGCCGGTGAGCCGCATCACCTCGGCTACCACATCCACTTCGGAGGGGTCGAGGATGTGGTCGGCCACGCCGGACTCCCGCGCCTTTTCCTTGCGTTTGGCGCTCAGTTCGGTGATGAAGACGGTCAGGCCCTTGGCCTTCAGGATGGCGGACAGCAGCAGACCGATGGGGCCGGCCCCGCCCACCAGCGCCACGTCGCCCGCCTTGGCGCCGCTGCGGGTGTAGGCATGGTGGCCCACGGACAGCGGCTCGATCAGTGCGGCCTGATCCAGTGGAATGGCCTTGGAGATCGGATGCACCCAGCGGCGCTTCACGGCAATCCGCTCGGACAGCCCGCCGCCGCGCCCGCCCAGGCCGATGAAGTTCATGTCCTTGGACAGGTGGTAGGGGTCGCCCGGCCCCGTGGGCACGTCGTCGGCCACGATGTAGGGCTCCACCACCACGTGCTGGCCGACCTCGATGTCGTCCACCCCCGCGCCCACGGCGTAGACCACGCCTGAGAACTCATGCCCCATGGTGATGGGCGCAGACTCCCCCGAGATGGGGTGCGGATGGCCGCAGGGCGGGATGAAGATCGGCCCCTCCATGAACTCATGCAGGTCGGTGCCGCAGATGCCGCACCAGGCCACGGCGATGCCCACGGTGCCGGGCTCCACCACGGGTTCGGGGATGTCTTCGATGCGGATGTCGCCACGGGCGTAGAAACGTGCTGCTTTCATGATTCAACTTTCTGGTCTGTAGGGCTGGGTCGTGGGGCGACAGGGCCGCCCCACGGGAGATCGTGAACCGGTGCTTACCGCAGGTGGTGCACCTGCTGCAGGCCGTAGACCTGCACCGGCAGCCCTTCCTGGCGCGCCTTGAGCTGCAGCGCCAGGTACTGCGAGTAATGGCGCGACTGGTGCAGATTGCCGCCGTGGAACCACAGCGCCTGCTGCTGCGTGGGCTTCCACATATTGCGCTGCTCGCCCTCCCAGGGGCCTGGGTCCTTGGTGGTGTCCGAGCCCAGGCCCCAGACCTTGCCCACCTTGTCGGCCACCTCCTGGCTGATCAGGTCGGCCACCCAGCCGTTCATCGAGCCGTAGCCGGTCGCGTAGACCACCAGGTCGGCCGGCAGCTCGGTGCCGTCGTCCAGCACCACCGCGTTTTCCGAAAGGTGGCTGATCTGCTTGCCCGCCTGCAGCTTGATGCTGCCGTCGATCACCAGATCGCAGGCGCCCACATCGATGTAGTAGCCCGAGGCGCGGCGCAGGTACTTCATGAAAAGGCCCGAGCCGTCATCGCCGAAGTCCAGCATGAAGCCGGTCGCCTCCAACTGGCGGTAGAACTCCGCGTCGCGCTCGCGGATGCGGTCGTACAGCGGCACCTGGAAGTCGGCCATGATGCGGTAGGGCAGCGAGGCGAAGACCAGGTCCGCCTTCTTGGTCGTCACGCCGCTGGCCACGGCGCGCTCCGAATACAGGTCGCCCAGGCCGATGTCCATCAGCGAATCGGAACGCACGATGTGGGTGGACGAGCGCTGCACCATGGTCACGTCGGCGCCATGCTCCCACAGGGCCGCGCAGATGTCGTGTGCAGAGTTGTTGGCGCCGATCACCACCACCTTCTTGCCCGCGTAGGCGTCGGGGCCCGGGTGCTGCGACGAGTGCTGCTGCTCGCCCTGGAAGACCTCCTGGCCCTTGATCTTGGGCACGTTCGCCTTGCCCGACATGCCGGTGGCGAACACCACATGCTGGGGGCGCAGCACCAGCGTTTCGCCATCACGCTCCACGCTGACTTCCCACGCCTGGCTGGCCTCATCGAAGCGGGCGTTGAGGCAGTTGGTGGAGGGCCAGTAATTCACCTCCATCACCTTGGTGTACATCTCCAGCCAGTCGCCAATCTTGTCCTTGGGGGCGAACACGGGCCAGTTGTCGGGGAAAGGCATGTAGGGCAGGTGGTCGTACCAGACCGGGTCGTGCAGGCACAGCGACTTGTAGCGGTTGCGCCACTGGTCGCCAGGGCGCGCCTGGCGGTCGATGACGATGTGCGAGACCCCCAACTGGCGCAGCCGCGCACCCAGCGCAATGCCGCCCTGGCCGCCACCGATGACGAGCACGAAAGGCTGGGTGTCGCGGCCCAGTTCCTGGGCCTCCTGCTGGCGGCGCTCCAGCCAGGTCTGGCGGCCGCGCCGGATGCCGTGCTCGGCCCCCATGGGGCGGCGCGTGCCCAGGGGCTCTTCATGCCCCTTGAGTTCCTGGGCGGCCGTCAGCAGCGTCCAGATGCGCCCGTCCTTGATGCGCACATGGCCGCTGCCGCGCGCATGGCGCGTGTCGACCACGATCCAGGCGGACACCAGGCCGTCGGCTTCTTCCACCGCCTCGCGCTCGTCCAGCGAAAAGCGCACGGGCGCCACGGCGTCGAGCTGGGCGGCCAGCATGTCGGCGATCTGGTGGCGCCCTTCCAGGGTTTTGAGGTTCCAGGTCAGCAGCACCAGGTCGCGCCAGTAGCATTCGTCGGCGAACCGGCGGCTGGCGCCCGCGGCATCGCGGTCTGCCAAGGCCTGGTTGAGTGAGTCGAGCAGCGCCTGCGCGTGGTCGCGGGCCGTGTCATGGGTCATGGTTGTCTCCTGGAGGGTGGTTGTCATGCCCGTTGGTTTTTCTTCGGGCAGGCGTTCCAAGGCAATCGCCATGCCAGGCATGAGGGGCCCGCCGGACAGGCACGCCATGCCAGGAAAATCAATGACTTGCGTGCAGGTCCCTGGCACAAACCCTGGGCCCAGGGCCCCGCTTTTCACCCCTGCCGCGCGCGACAGCTGGCGCAGCCTTGCGACACCTGTCGCACCAGGCCTGCTGCAGTGCAGCAGCGGCAGTGGGTAAACCTCCATTGGCGCGAGCAGGCACGGGGCACAGAATCGTCTGCGGCACGTTCACAGACCGCATCGAATCCCTCCCATGACCCTGCAGTCCTACGCCTCGCACGTCCAGGAAATCGAAGCCTTCGGCCTGGGCTACTCCAACCGTGGGCAAGAGCGCGACCGCGCGGTGCTGCGCAGCTGGCGCCGCTGCATCGATTCGCACCGGCTCGATCCGGCCCGTACCAGCGAAGCCCATGTCGTCACCGAAGGCCAGTTGCGCACGCACCGCGAGGAATCCGAACCGCTGATCCACATCGCCCGCCAGGGCCTTGAGCGGCTGTACCAGCAGCTCAAGGGCCTGGACTACGTGCTGCTGCTGGCGGACCGGCATGGTGTGGCGGTGGACTTCATGGGGCATGAGGCCGATGCCGGCGACCTGCGCCGTGCAGGCCTGTACCTGGGCGCGCAATGGCGCGAGGACCACTCCGGCACCTCGGCCGTGGGGGCCTGCCTGGAAACGGGCGAAGCGTTGACCGTGCACCAGAGCGACCATTTCGATTTCACCCACACCAGCCTGTCCTGCACGGCCGCGCCGATCTACGACCTGCGCGGCGAACTCGCGGCGGTGCTGGACCTGTCGCTGCTGCGCTCGCCCGTCGAGCGGGCCAGCCAGAACCTGGCGCTCAACCTCGTCGTGGCCGCTGCGCGGCGCGTGGAGCAGGCCAATCTGATGGCGCAGTCCGGCCAGGACTGGGTGGTGCGCCTGGCCCAGTCGCCCGATTTCCTCGACGTCGATCCCGACGCCTCCATCAGCGTCGACGCACGTGGCCGCATCCGCGCCATGACCCACGCGGGCGCCCGCCTGCTGGCCGCCGTCGCGCAACTGGACTGGCGCCAGCGCCAGAGCCTCATCGGCCAGCCGCTGGAGCGTTTCTTCGACCTGGACCTGCGCGATCTGCCCGAGCTGCGCCGCCATCGCCCGGCGCAGGAGCGCCTCATCCGCGCCCGCGATGGCAGCATCCTCTTCGCCCACGCCATGGAGCCGCAGCGCCGGACACGCCGCCCGCCCGCGCAGGCAACGCCGCCGCAGCCCCCCCTGCCTGCCGCGCTGCAGGCGCTGGAAAAGGGCGATGCCGCACTGCAAGCGCTGCTGCGCAAGGCCGCCCGGCTTGCGCCGCAAGCGCTGCCGATCCTGGTGCAGGGGGAGACCGGCGCAGGCAAGGAATACCTGGCCCGTGCCCTGCATGCCTGCAGCGGTCGCAGCGGCGCCTTTGTCGCCATCAACTGCGCAGCCATTCCCGAGGCCCTGCTGGAAAGCGAGCTGTTCGGCTACTTGCCCGGCACTTGGACCGGCGGCGCCAGCAAGGGCCGCGAAGGGTTGATCGCTGCGGCACACGAAGGCACGCTGTTCCTCGACGAGATCGGCGACATGCCGCTGGCCCTGCAGGCCAAGCTGCTGCGGGTCTTGTCCGAATCCGAGATCACCCCGTTGGGGGCGCGTGCGCCCCGGGCGGTGTCCGTGCGCTTCATCTCGGCCTCGCACCGGCCGCTGGCCGAGCTGGTGCGGTGCGGCAGCTTCCGCGAAGACCTGCTCTACCGCCTCAACGCCGCCGAGCTGCACCTGCCTGCGCTGCGCCAGCGCAGCGACCTGCAGGCCCTGGCCGACCAGATGCTGGCCACGTTCGGCAGCCATCTGCACCTGGGCGACGCCGCGCGCGCCCTGCTGGCCGCGCACGCTTGGCCCGGCAACCTGCGCGAGTTGCACAACGCGCTGCGCTACGCCGCAGCCCTGTGCGGGCAGGATGGCGACGGCAGCATCGAGCCCGAGCACCTGCCCGATGCGCTGAGCGTCGCCCCACACGGCACCGCCTTGGCCCACCCCACCGGCGCGCCCGGCGCACCCGATGCCCAGGCGCTGGCGCAGTTGCTGGCGCAATGCCAGGGCAATGTCTCCGAGGCGGCCCGCCAACTCGGCGTCAGCCGCTCCACCATCCACCGCCGCATCCAGCAGCTCCAGCTTGGCGTGCGGCATGCCCAATGGCGCGGGCCCTAGAGCGCGCTTCATCCGACAGCCCACGCGATCGGCCGCCGCGGCCCTGGCCACGGACGCCTGCCGGGCCTTGGCCGATTCGCCTCAATGGCCTTTTTGCGCCGACCGCATCTCCTGCGTGATCGGCCAGGATGGCCAGGTCCGCTTGGTGCATGTGGGCCCGGACCCGGATCAGCCTGTGCGCCAGACCGAGGCGGCGGTCAAGCGGCCGACGGGCAAATGGCTCACCGGCCGCAGCGCCAGGTTCGCGCGCCGATGTGTGGCACCGCAACACCTGGGCCATCGAGCCCCCCGCCAGGCCAAGCCGTCAATAGACCGCGCCGGCGCGCGGCGCCGCGGCGGGGGCCTGGGCGCCCAGAAAATCGGCCGCCAGGCGGCGTGCCGCCTGCGCATACAGCGACACATCCACGCCCACGGCCACAAAGGTGGCGCCCAGGGACAGGTAGTGGCGCGCCAGTTGCGTGTCGGAGGTCAGGATGCCGGCCGCCTTGCCGGCGCCGACGATGGCCCGGATGGCGCCTTCGATGGCCGCCTGCACCTCGGGGTGGCCGGGCTTGCCGCGGTGGCCCATCGACGCGGCCAGGTCGGCCGGGCCGATGAACACGCCGTCCACGCCCTCGACGGCGGCGATTGCGCTCAGGTTCGTCAGGGCGGTCACGCTCTCGGCCTGCACCAGCAGGCAGATCTCGTCGTCGGCCACATCGAGGTAGTCGGCGCGCAGGCTCCAGCGCGAGGCGCGGGCGATCGCGCTGCCCACCCCGCGGATGCCCTTGGGCGGGTATTGCACGGCGCGCACCATCAACTCGGCCTGCTCGGCCGTGTCAACCATGGGGATCAGCAGGTTCTGGGCGCCGATGTCGAGCAACTGCTTGACCAGCGCCACTTGGCCTTCAACGGCGCGCACCACCGGTTGTGAGCGGTACGGTGCCACCACCTGCAACTGCTGCAAGGTGGTTTGCAAGGTGTTGGGGGCGTGCTCGCCGTCGATCAACAGCCAGTCGAAGCCGGCGGTGGCGCTGACCTCGCTGAGGTAGGGCGAGGCGGCCGACAGCCACAGGCCGATCTGGGCGCGCTTTTCGCGCAGGGCTTGCTTGAAGGGGTTGGCGGCCGGCTTGCTCATCGGGTGGGAACTCCTGAAAGTGGGGCCGGCGCATCGGCTCGGCCCGCGGTGAATGTCACAGATTGTTGATTCTGCGTCTTTTTGCTGTTGCAGTGCTCATTGCCAGCCAAAGCGCCCGGCATACCAGCGCTTGACCCCCGTGGTCAGCAGGCCATAGCCCAGCAGAATCAGCAGCAGCCAGCCAAAGTAGGCCGGGGGCAGGGCCTGCAGCCTGAAATACCCGGCCAGCGGGCCTTGCACCAGGAAGATGCCCAGCGCGGCCACCCCCGCGGTCATGCCCAGCAGCAGCGGGGCAGGGCGGCTTTGCACAAAGGGCAGCCTGGGGCTGCGCAGCAGGTGCACGATCAGCGTCTGCGTGAGCAGTCCCACCACGAACCAGCCCGACTGGAACAGGGTCTGCCGTGCCTCGCTGTTGGCGCCGAAGACCCACCACATGAGTGCAAAGGTGGCGATGTCGAAGACCGAACTCAGCGGCCCGAAATACACCATGAAGCGGCCGATGCCCTCGGGGTTCCAGCGCAGCGGCTGCTGCACCAGGGCCTCGTCGACCCGGTCAAAGGGGATGGCGGTCTGCGAGAAGTCGTACAGCAGGTTCTGCACCAGCAACTGCAGCGGCAGCATGGGCAAAAAGGGCAAAAAGGCGCTGGCCACCAGCACCGAGAACACGTTGCCGAAGTTCGAGCTGGCTGTCATGCGCAGGTACTTGAGCAGGTTGCTGAAAGTGCGCCGCCCCTCCAGCACGCCCTCTTGCAGCACCATCAGGCTTTTTTCCAGCAGGATGATGTCGGCCGCCTCCTTGGCGATGTCGACCGCGCTGTCCACCGAGATGCCGATGTCGGCCGCGCGCAGCGCGGGGGCGTCGTTGATGCCATCGCCCATGAAGCCCACCACATGGCCGTTGCGGCGCAGCGCCCGCACGATGCGCTCCTTGTGCAGCGGCGTCAGCTTGGCAAACAGTTGGTGCTGCTCCACGCAGCGGGCCAGGGCCGCATCGTCCAGCGCGTCCAATGCCGGGCCCAGCACCACCGGCTGCACCGGCAGGCCCACCTGGGTGCAGACGCGGGCCGTCACCAGTTCGTTGTCGCCGGTCAGCACCTTGACGGCCACACCGCTGGCGGCCAGGGCCTGCAGGGCGGGGGCGGTGGACTCCTTGGGTGGGTCGAGAAAGGCCACGTAGCCGAGCAGGGTGAGCCCGCTCTCGTCGGCCACGCCGAACACCGTCTGATCCAGTGGCAGCTCTTTCATGGCCACGGCCACCACGCGCAGGCCCTCGCGGTTGAGCTGGGCGGCCACCTCGCGTACCCGGGCCAGCAATTCGCCGTCCAGGGCTTGTTCGCAGGGGCCCTCGGGGCATTGGGCGTCCTGGGTGCGGACCCGGCTGCAGATCGCCAGCATCTCCTCCAGTGCGCCCTTGCAGATCAGCTCGTGGTGGTGGTCCTGCTCGGCCACCACCACCGACATGCGCCGGCGCACGAAGTCGAAGGGGATCTCGTCCACCTTGCGGTAGTCCTGTGCCAGGCGCAGTTCGGTGGCCATCTCCACATGCTCCAGCACGGCCCGATCCAGCAGGTTCTTCAGGCCGGTCTGGTAGTGGCTGTTGAGGTAGGCGAACTTCAGCACCTCGTCGCTGGCCTGGCCGAACACATCGGTGTGGCGCTCCAGCACGATGCGGTCCTGCGTCAGTGTGCCGGTCTTGTCGGTGCACAGCACGTTCATGGCCCCGAAGTTCTGGATCGCGTCCAGGCGTTTCACGATCACCTGCTGGCGCGACAGCATCACCGCGCCCTTGGCCAGGGTGGTGGTGACGATCATGGGCAGCATCTCGGGCGTCAGGCCCACCGCCACCGACATGGCAAACAGAAACGCCTCGCCCCAATGCCCCTTGGTGAAGCCATTGACCAGCAGCACGATGGGCACCATCACCAGCGCAAAGCGGATCAGCAGCCAGCTCACGCTGTTGACCCCGCTCTGGAAGGCCGTCACCGTGCCATCGCCCGCGTTCATGTGGGCGGCCACGGTGCCGAAGTAGCTCTGGTTGCCGGTGGCCAGCACCACGGCCGTGGCCGAACCCGACACCACGTTGGTGCCCATGAACAGCAGGTTGTGCTGCTCCAGCGGGCCCTGGCCAGGGCCGGCCTCGGGGTGCTGCGGGTCGTGCGCACTGACAAACTTTTCGACCGGCATCGATTCACCGGTCATGGCGGCCTGGGCCACGAACAGGTCGCGGGCGCTCAGCACCCGGCAGTCGGCCGGGATCATGTCGCCCGCCGACAGCTGCAGGTGGTCGCCAGGCACCAGTTCGCGCAAGGGGCGCTCCTGAGCCTGCGGGGTCGCGCTGCCGGCCGGCACCCGCCACACCGTGGCGGTGTTGCTGACCAGGGCCTTGAGCGCCTCGGCGGCGCGGCTGGAGCGCGCCTCCTGCACGAAACGGACGACCGTGCTCAAGGCCACCATGCTGCCGATCACCACCGTGGCCTTGTTGTCATCGGTCAGCCACGACACGGCCGCCAACAGGGTCAGCAACAGGTTGAAGGGGTTGTTGTAGGCCCGCCACAGGCGCTGGGCGGCGGTGGGCGGCTTGTCGTGGGCCACCTCGTTGGGGCCGATGCGGCGAAATCGCTCGGCGGCCTCGGCCTCGGTCAAGCCGCCGGCGGGCGCCTGCAACTGCGCCAGCAGTTGCTCAGGGGTGGCCTGGGCGGCCCGCATCAGCATGGGCACCAGCGGGTCGGCGGCGCCGGGCCGGGCTTCGGGTGGATGGGCCAGGCTGTGGTCCAGCCAGGCGTGGCGGCCAAACAGGCGGTTGGTGTAGCGGCGGCGCAGCAGGGGCGCCAGCCAGCGGGGCAACAGGGCTCGCATGTCAGAGGGCTTTCGATGGGGCAGGGCGGTCTGGAACGACAAACCGGCTATGGCGGGATCATTGCGCGCCCATATGCCTAGTTTGACCGTTCAGCTTGCTGGCATCATGACGGGATGACGAACAGTTACGAATCCGAGGACTGGAACGACACGGTCGCTGTCGACGACGAAGACACCGCCCCCCTGGCCCTGGCCGATGCGGCCGGTCCGATCTGGGCCGTGGGTGAGGCGCGCCCCTATCCCCCCGAGCGGGTGTCCATCGGGCGCTGGATGCTGGGCGGCCTGAGGGCCGGCTTTTTCGTGTCGCCGGGCGTGGGTCATGCCCAGCCTTCGCCCTTTCAGGTGCTGTTGCTCACGGTGCTGGCTTCGGGGCTGTTGTTGGGCTTGGCCCGGCTGGAGGTGCCCGGCCCCGCCCTCTTTGACTGGCGGGCCTGGCTGGTGCCCTGGTGGATGACGCTGCTGTCGCTGTGGGGCGCCTGGTTTGCCCTGCCGCCCGAGCGCGTGGCCGAGATCGATGACGACCCCTGGCACCTGCGGGGGCTGGGCACCTGGTTTGCGCTCAGCTCGGGCGTGGCCTTGCCGGCACAGTTGGTGCTGCAGGCTCTGTCGATCGCCGTGGTACGCGAATGGCTGCCGGCCCAGACCATGGCCCTGCCATGGATCTACTGGGGCCTGTACCTGGGCCTGACGGTGTGGCTGTGGGCGGCGGTGGTGCGCTTGACGGCGCGTTTTGCCGGCCCGCGCTGGCGTCTGGGCCTGTTTGCGGCCTTGCTGGCCGGCCTGTTCGCCCTGGCCATCTGGCAGTTCCCGGACCGCCCCTGGGCGCCCGACGAGAGTGCAGAACTGGCCACCGCCGACACCCCCGAGCCCCCGCGCCTGCACCTGAGCCAAGGCGTGTTTGAGGCCCAGCAAGCCCTGTGGCCTGCCGCCGAACAGGGCCTGGCGGCGCAGCGCGATGGCGTGGTCGAAGTCTATGGCCTGGTGTTTGCGCCCGACGGCAGCGAGGCGGTGTTCCGCCGCGAAAGCCAGCTGATGGCTGATGTGTTGCGCCAGCGCTTTGATGCCGAAGGTCGGGTGCTGCACCTGCTGAACAACCCCGAGACCGCCACCACCTTGCCCTGGGCCACGCCTGAGAACCTGGGCCGTGCCATCGGCCTGCTGGCCACCCACATGGACCGCGAACACGATCTGCTGGTGGTGTACCTGACCTCGCACGGGGCGCAGAACTTTCAACTGGCGGCCAGCAATGACCCGCTGGAGGTGGCCCCGGTCGACCCCGGCCTGCTGCGCCGGCTGCTGGACGAAGCCGGCATCCGCAACCGCGTGATCATGGTGTCGGCCTGCTTTGCCGGCGGCTGGATCGAGCCCTTGGCCACCGACACCAGCCTGGTCATCACCGCGTCGGATGCCGAGCACACCTCGTACGGCTGTGGCCGCCTGTCGGAGCTGACCTTTTTCGGCCGGGCGGTGGTCGACGAGCAACTGCGCCAGACCCATTCCTTCACCCAGGCCTTTGAGCGGGCCCGCCTGGTGATTGGCAAACGAGAGGTCGAGGCCGGCAAGCCCGACGGTCCGTCCAACCCGCAGATGCGCCTGGGCGCTGGCCTGGTGCCGGTGCTGGGGGCGTTGGAGGCGCGGCTGGGGCCTTGAGCAGTGGCCGAAGAGCCTGGCGCGACCTGTGGCCAGGGCGTGCCAGCGGGTCGATCTGAGCGCCACCTCCGGTCTTGGCCCTCCGCCCACCACGGCTGACACAGCTTTGCGCTATGGTGGCGCGCATGAAGCCTTCATTTTTCAGTCTGGGGTGGCGCACCCTGTGGCGTGACCTGCGCGCCGGCGAGTTGCGCCTGTTGATCGTGGCCGTGACCCTGGCGGTGGCGGCCCTCAGTGCGGTGGGTTTTTTTTCGGACCGGCTCAAGGGCGGGCTGCAGCGCGATGCCCGCCAACTGTTGGGCGGCGACGCGGTGCTGGCCAGCGACAACCCGGCCCCGGCCGCCTTTGCCGAGCGGGCGCAGGCCCTGGGCCTGCAGGTGGGGGCCACCCAGACCTTCCCGACCATGGGGCGGGCGGCCGACGAGCAGGGCGGCGCCAGCCGCCTGGTGGCGCTGAAGGCGGTCAGCCCCGGCTACCCCTTGCGTGGCCAGTTGCTGGTCTCGGCCACGGCCGACGGCGCCGGTGAACCCACGCGCGAGGTGCCGGCCCCCGGCGAGGCGTGGGTGGACGCGGCGGTGCTCGAATCGCTGGACCTGCACCTGGGCGACCCCCTGCTGCTGGGCGACAGCCGCCTGCGCATTGCGCGCGTGCTGGTGCTGGAGCCCGACCGGGGTGCCGGCTTCATGAACTTTGCCCCGCGGGTCATGGTGCGCGAATCCGACCTGGCGGCCACCCGCCTGGTGCAGCCGGCCAGCCGCATCAACCACCGGCTGGCCGTGGCGGGCGAGGGCCCGGCCGTCAAGGCCTTCACCGACTGGGCCGAGGCCGAGATGAAACGCAGCGGCCTGCGGGGTGCCCGCATCGAGTCATTGGACAGCGGCCGCCCCGAGATGCGCCAGACCCTGGACCGGGCCGAGAAATTCCTCAACCTGGTGGCCTTGCTGGCCGCCTTGCTGAGTGCCGTGGCGGTGGCGCTGGCCGCCCGCGGCTTTGCCGCCAGCCACCTGGACGATTGCGCCATGCTGCGCGTGCTGGGGCAGAGCCAGCGCACCATCGCGCTGGCCTACGCCTTTGAGTTTGTGCTGGCCGGTGTGGCCGCCAGCCTGCTGGGCGTGGCCCTGGGCTATGCGGTGCACTATGCCTTTGTGGCCCTGCTGGCAGGCCTGGTGGATGCGGCCCTGCCCGCGGCCACGGCCTGGCCCGCGCTGCTGGGCCTGGGCATGGGCCTGACCCTGTTGGTGGCCTTTGGCTTGCCGCCGGTGCTGCAACTGGCCCAGGTGCCGCCGCTGCGCGTGATCCGGCGCGACCTGGGCGGGCTCAAGCCGGCCTCGTTGCTGGTGCTGGGCTTGGGCGTGGCGGGCTTTGCCGCCTTGCTGATGGCCGTCAGCAGCGACCGCCTGCTGGGCCTGATCGCGGTGGGGGGCTTTGCAGGCGCCGTGCTGCTGTTTGCCGGCCTGAGCTGGCTGGCCGTGCAGGCCTTGCGCCGCAGCGTCAATGAAAGCACCGCGCCGCGCTGGCTGGTGCTGGCCACCCGCCAGGTCTCGGCCCGCCCGGCCTATGCGGTGGTGCAGGTCAGTGCCTTGGCCGTGGGCCTGCTGGCCCTGGTGCTGCTGGTGCTGTTGCGCACCGATCTGATCAGCAGCTGGCGCCAGGCCACGCCACCCGATGCCCCCAACCGCTTTGTGATCAATGTGCTGCCCGAGCAGGCGGGCGATTTTCAGGCCGCGCTGCGCCAGGGCGGCGTGCGCCAGTTCGACTGGTACCCCATGATCCGGGGCCGCCTGGTAGCCATCAACGGCCAGCCCGTCAAGCCCGAGGACTACCCCGGCGAGCGGGCCAAGCGCCTGGTCGACCGTGAGTTCAACCTGTCCAACAGCGCCGAGCGCCCCCCGCACAACCCGGTGGTGGCGGGCCGTTGGACCCCCGACGAGGCCGGCGCGGTGAGCGTCGAAGAAGGCATTGCCCAGACCCTGGGCCTGAAGCTGGGCGACCAGTTGCGCTTTGACATCGGCGGCGTGCAGACCGAATCGCGCATCACCTCGCTGCGCAAGGTGGACTGGGGCTCGCTGCACGCGAACTTCTTCGTCATCTACCCGGTGGCCAGCCTGCCCGATGTGCCGGTCACCTACCTGGCGGCCTTCCGGGCCCCGGCCCAGCGCGGCTTTGACAATGCCCTGGTGCGGCAGTTTCCGAACATCACCAGTGTGGACATGAGCAGCACGCTCAACCAGATCCAGCGCGTGCTGGACCAGGTGGTGCAGGCGGTGGAGTTCCTGTTCGCCTTCACCCTGGCCGCCGGCCTGGTGGTGCTGTTTGCCGCCGTCACCGCCACCCGTGAAGAGCGCGCCCGCGAGTTCGCCATCATGCGCGCCGTGGGCGCCAGCAGCCGCCTGCTGCGCCAGGTGCAGGGCGCCGAACTGCTCGGCGTGGGCCTGCTGGCCGGCTTTCTGGCCAGCGCCGTGGCCGCCGGCGTGGGCTGGGGCCTGGCCCACTTTGTGTTCGAGTTCGCCTGGACCGCCTCGCCCTGGGTGCTGCTGGGCGGTGCCGCGGCCGGCGCCGTGCTGGCCCTGGCCGCCGGCTGGTGGGGCCTGCGCGAGGTGCTGCGCCGGCCGGTGGTGGAGACGCTGCGGCGGGCTGCGGGGTGAGGCTCGGCCTGGGGCGGTGTCGAGCCGAGAGTGCCGCCCGGCTGAGGTGGCAATGACAGCCCATGAGCACTGACGACACCCTGAAAGCGCCCAATCCACCCCCGCCACCCATTTCCGAATGGATCGGCGGTGAAGTGCATTTGTTGGCGCTGACCGAGCGCTTTTGCGATCTGATTTTCAGAAGTGAGTCGTGTAGCTACGCTTACTCAGATCGCGGGCTATGCGTTATCGAATGACCATCCGCGCCGCGGAGCAATGCCATGGTGTACGTGTCAAAAAACTGACCATCCATGAAAAATGCCATGCGGTTCACCCCTTCGACGATGAACCCGAATCTTTTGTAAAGTGCGATCGCGTTAGTGTTGTCAGCTTTCACGGATAGCTCGATGCGGGAAATATCCGCAGTCCAAGTCCGTTCAATGCAGGCTGCCAGAAGCATCGAGCCGATACCACGATGACGTGCGGATGGGATGAGCCCCATGCCCAGAGTTCCAACATGTGCACAGGCGTCTCCAAACTTGGGAAGAACATCGCACCAACCAACAACCGATCCACTCTCAACGGCGAGAACTTGGCAAAGATCGTTTTCAACGATATTTCTGAAAAATGCAAAGGCACTCTCAATGGGGGGAGCCTGGAAAAAGGCGAGATAACGCCTCTCCCGTGCGACTGAATCGAGTGCTTGGTACAGCCCCTCAAAATGCTCCGCAGATGTCGGGACGATCGTAGGCGGCGGCTTGGGACGTGTTTCGATGGGCTTTCGTTCTCTTTTCATCGAGCCCCCTGCGAAGGCGAAAAGGCAAAGTCAAGCTCCAGCAAGCCTTCACAGGCTGGGCAGTAGAGGTAGGTGTCCCCACTGGCGCGGCTCAACACCCCCCAGCCAGTGGCGTTGTCGATGGTCAGGGTTGCCCGTTGCCCACCAGCGAACTTGAGCCTCAGATCCGCATGACAGTCACCCAGCAGCAGATCGCGCCGGTATTGGGCTTCACTGCCCGCGCGGGCCTCATTCAGGAAATAACCAGCGCGCCAGGCATCGACCCTTGTGGATGGGCAGTAGGGTTGGCGGCCTGACTGTTCGGAGGGCTGTCGCAGAACAGTGATCCTACGAATGGCGGGGGGTGTGTAGATCCCGGGTTCGGGGGACGGATCAGTGGTGATGACGGTGGCCCATCCGCCCTGCGAACCCAGGAGCAGGGCGGTGAGCAGCGACAGGCCGCATGTGGGGTTCATGTCCATCTCGCTGATTGGTTGGGCTTGTCAAGGTTGACGGCGCCCGCATCGACTTCGGCCAAGGCGTGCAGCGTTTCCAGAATCAGGCCTATCGGCATGTCTGGGTTTTGCAGTGCAATCCTGCCGATGCGCGCCCAGTACTCGATTTGTTGGGCGGTCGTCCGGTGTTCTCTGATGGCGGCAGCTTGGGCCTGGCGCACCAAATTTCGGGATAGTTTCAGATGAGCAGGCATGGTGTCCTCGGGCTGATCGCAGATCGGGTCGCGCTGGCTGTGAGCGCTGGGGTCGTCGGGTGAATGGGCGTTTGAGAGTCCGCGATGGATGTGACCCAGGCGACAATCGCCATCCTATGAGCACCGACGACAACCTGGATACCCCTTCCACCCCCGCCACCCCTTTCGAATGGATCGGTGGCGAAGAGCGCGTGTTGGCGCTGACCGAGCGCTTTTACGATCTGATGGACCTGGAGCCTGGCTACCATGACCTGCGCGCTGCCCATGGCCCCGATCTGAGCAATGCACGCCAGCGCCTGTTCTGGTTTCTGTGCGGCTGGCTGGGCGGGCCCTCGCACTACACCGACCGTTTTGGGCACCCGATGCTGCGGGCGCGGCATCTGCCGTTTCCGATCGGCATCAAGGAGCGCGACCAGTGGGTGGCCTGCATGGACCAGGCCATGGGCGAGACGGGCGTGCCCGAGGACCTGCGGGCCCGCCTCAAGGAAAGCTTTTTCGGCACGGCCGACTGGATGCGCAACAAAGGCATCTGAACGGCGCCGGCCCGGGTGCGTAACATAGGCGCCCATGACCGAAGCCATTTCTTCTTCCGTGCACCTGCGTGCGGCCACGCCGGCCGATGTCGACACCATCCTGGGCCTGATCCGCGGCCTGGCCGAGTACGAGAACCTGCTGGACCGCGTGGTGGCCACGCCTGAAAAGCTGGCCGACACCTTGTTCGGTGCTCACCCGGCCGCCGAGGTGCTGCTGGCCGAGGTCGATGGCCAGGTGCAGGGCTTTGCGCTGTTCTTCCATAACTACTCGACTTTTCTGGCCCAGCGCGGCCTGTACCTCGAAGACCTGTTCGTGCGCCCCGAGGCGCGCGGACACGGCGTGGGCAAGGCCTTGCTCAAGGCCCTGGCCGAGCTGGCCGTGCAGCGCGGCTGCGGGCGCTTTGAGTGGTCGGTGCTGGATTGGAACCAGAGCGCGATCGACTTCTATGAGGCCATGGGCGCCACGGTGATGCCTGATTGGCGCATCTGCCGTGTCACCGGCGAGGCCCTGGCCCGCTTGGGCGGGGCGGCCTGATTCAGCGCAGGGCCTCCAGCCGGCGCACCAGGGCCAGCGGTGTGAGGTCTTCGAACATCGGCCCGATCACCTGCAGGCCGATGGGCAGGCCGTCGCGGTCGCGGCCCACGGGCGCGCTGGTGGCGGGCAGGCCGGCCACCGTGGCGATGCCGGGCCAGAAGATCTGCGGCCCCAGCAGGTGGGATTGGCCATCCACCTCGACGGTGGCGCTGGCCCAGTCCATTGGGTCGATGTGCGGGTAGGCGGTGCAGCCCAGCACCGGCGTCAGCACCACATCCACCTCCTCGAACAAGGCCTGCCACTGCAGCTGCAGGCCCGCGCGGCGGTCCAGCAAGGTCAGCCACTCGTGTGCGCTGATGGATGTGGCGCCGGGCTGCCCCCGGGTCATGAAGGTGTTGAGCAGGCCCGTGTAGATCTTGTGCGCCATCTCCAGATTGGGCAGGCGCTCGCTGCTGCGCAGCACGCTGCAGCCGCCAGCCTGCAGGGTGTTGGCCACCTCTTGCAAGGCCGCCTGGGTGTCTTGTGACACCGGCAGGTCGGGGTGTTGGTCCAGCAGCAGGCAGCGCGCCTGCCGCATGTCGCGGGCCGGCGGCAGTTGCAGGGTGTAGGCCTTTGACTGCGGCGCTTCGGGGCCGGCCAGCACGCTGAGGGCCAGTTCCAGGTCGTCCACGCTGCGTGCCAGCGGGCCGATCACCGCCAGTTCGTTCGGGGCGCCGCTGCCCAGGCCCGGAAAATCATGGCCGCGCGCTGGCAGCAGACCCAGGCTGGGCTTGTGACCATACACGCCGCAGAAGTGCGCCGGCACCCGGATCGAGCCGCCGATGTCCGAGCCCAGCTCCAGGGCCACAAAGCGCGCCGCCAGCGCCGCGGCGCCACCGCCCGACGAGCCGCCCGGTGTGCGGCTCAGGTCCAGGGGGTTGCGGGTGCGGCCGTAGTTCGGGTTGGCCGATTGCCAGTCGCCCAGGCCCACCGGCACATTGGTCTTGCCCAGGATCACGGCGCCAGCCGCCTTGAGCCGCTTCACCGCAAGGGCATCCTGCTCGGCCCGATGTTGACGGGCGAACTCGAAGCCCCAGGTGGTGGGCAGGCCGGCCAGGTTGAAGGATTCTTTCACCGTCATCGGCAGGCCCAGCAGGGGCCGGCGTTCGCCGCGGGCCAGGGCCTCGTCTGCCGCGCGGGCCTGGGCACGGGCATGGTCGAAATCCCGCACCACCACCGCGTTGATGGGGCCGTCATGGGCCTCGATGCGGGTGATGGCCGCCTCGCACAGGGCCAGGGCGCTGCAGTCGCCCCGCGCCAGGGCAGCCACCTGGGCGCGGGCATCGAGGTCGAGCAGGGCATCAGCAGGGGCGAGGGACGGTGAGGTCATGGCGGGCTCCGTGAAGTGGGTGCCGCCATTGTGGCCTCATGCCCTGGCCTGGCTCGTGTCAACCCGGTGACGGTCGCAGCAGCACCACCAGCGCGCCGGCGCCACCCTCGGCGGGCCGGGCCTGCACAAAGGCCAGTACTTCGTTCTTCTGCACCAGCCAGCTTTGCACCCGGCCCTTGAGCACCGGGCTTTTGCCGGGCGAGCCCAGGCCCTTTCCGTGCACCACGCGCACGCAGCGCACGCCGATCTTGTGGGTTTCGCGGATGAACTGGCCCAGCGCCTCTCGCGCCTCGTCGGTGCGCAGGCCGTGCAGATCGAGTTGGCGCTGGATGCTCCAGACGCCCCGGCGCAGTTTGCGCGTGACCTCGACGCTGATGCCGGGGCGGCGAAAGCTCAGGGCGTCATCGGTGTCGAGCAGGGAGCTGACGTCGAAGTCGTCGCTGATGGACTCGAGCAGCACGCGCTGTTCGTCGAGCTGGTGCTGGTAGGGGATGGGCGCCGGTGGGTCGTTTTGCAGCAGCACCCGGCCGTGCTGGCGCAGCGGGATCACCGGGCCCACGGCCAATTCGAACAGGCGATGCCGGGCCTGTTCGCGGGCGGCGGCCTCGCGGCGGGCGCGCTCCAGGGCTTCGGCCTCGGCGCGTTGCTGGGCCAGGCGCTTTTGCAGCTGTTTCAGGTCTTGCAGCGAGTGCAGCACCAGGGGGCTGCCGCTGCGTTCGGGCAGGGCGCTCACAGCAGCCCTTTCTCGGCCATCGACAAGGCCTGGCCGGGGGCCACGATCAGGTGGTCGAGCACGCGCACATCGATCAGGCCCAGGGCCGCCTTCAGGTGCTGGGTCAAGGCCTGGTCGGCCGCCGAGGGCTGCACCTGGCCACTGGGGTGGTTGTGTGCCAGCACCACGGCGCCGGCCTGGTGGTGCAGCGCGCGCAGCACCACCTCACGGGGGTAGACCGAGGTCTGGTTGAGCGTGCCGCGAAACAGCTCTTCGAAGGCCAGCATGCGGTTCTGGCTGTCGAGAAACAGCACGGCAAACACCTCATGGCCCTTGTGCGCCAAATGAAGTTGCAGGTAGCGGCGCACGGCGTCGGGTGAGTCGAATACGGCGCGCTCGCTCAGCTGCTGGGCCAGGGCTCGGCGGGCCAGCTCCAGCACCGCACTGAGTTCGGCCCGCTTGGCGGTGCCGCCCAGGCCCTTGATGCGTTTCAGGTCTTCCAGTTTGGCCTGCAGCAGGCCCGCCATGCCGCCAAAGGCGTCGAGCAGCTCCTGCGCCAGCATCAGCACGCTTTTGCCGGCCAGGCCGGTGCGCAGCAACAGGGCCAGCAGCTCGGCGTCGCTGAGCGCACCGGCGCCACGCGCGATCAACTTTTCGCGCGGGCGGGCTTCGGGGGGCAGGTTCAGCGGGCTCATGGGGATCATGGGGCTCAGGGCAGGGGGCTCAGGGGGCGGGGCTGAGGTGCAGGAATGGTGAGAAAAGTGCGGAAAGCGGGGGGGAGGCGGGGGAATAGAGCCCCGGTGCTGAAGGGGCTCTGGCTGGTTTTTTACAATGGCGGTCAGTTTATCGGGACTTCCATGTCAACAACGCCCTCTCAAGCATCTGTCGTTCAGCCTTCTTCGTTCCTGACCTTGCACTACCGCCTGGCCGGGCCGGCGGGGGACATCATCAATACTTTCGACGACAAACCCGCTACTTTGTCGCTGGGCTCGGGCGAGTTGTCGCCTGCGGTGGAGCAGCGGTTGATCGGCCTGGCCGAGGGCACACGCACCCAGTTCGAGATCCCGGCCGGCGAGGCCTTTGGCGAGCGCAACCCCGACATGCTGCAATGGGTGGCGCGCAAGCTGCTGGCCCAGTTTGGCGACCCGGACGAGCAGTACGACGTGGGCGATGTGGTGCAGTTCCCCACGCCCGATGGCACCGGCAGCTATGCCGGCGCGGTGCAGCAGCTCAGCGATGACGCGGTGCTGTTCGATTTCAACCACCCGCTGGCCGGCCAGCCGGTCACCTTTGAAGTGCAACTGATCGGAGTGTTGTGAGATGGTCCCCCCTGAGTCGCCTTCGGCGCCTTCCCCCAGGGGACGACACCAGCGGCCTGGCAAAGCCAGCTCCGCGGTGTCTGCTGGCATGGCCTGCTCCGCGGCCTTTTGATCGATGAGTACGTGGCGATTTGCTGAGCTGCGGATGGAGGATTGCAATGAAAAATGACCAGCAGAGGACCCTGTCCGAAATCACCCTGGCCGAGCCGCGTGGCTTCTGTGCCGGCGTGGACCGGGCCATCGAGATCGTGGAGCGTGCGCTGCAGAAGTTCGGTGCGCCGATCTATGTGCGCCATGAGATCGTGCACAACACCTATGTGGTGAACGACCTCAAGAACAAGGGCGCGATCTTCATCGAAGAACTGGATGACGTGCCCCAGGGCGCCACCCTGGTGTTCAGCGCCCACGGCGTGAGCCGGGCGGTGCAGGAAGAGGCCCGGGCACGCGGCTTCTCGATCTTCGACGCCACCTGCCCGCTGGTGACCAAGGTGCACGTCGAGGTGGCCAAGCTGGCGCGCGAGGGCTATGAGTTCATCATGATCGGCCACAAGGGGCATCCCGAGGTGGAGGGCACCATGGGCCAACTGGATCACGGCATCCACCTGGTCGAAGACGTGGCCGATGTGGCCCGTGTGCAGCCCGGGCAGACCGACAAGCTGGCCGTGGTGACCCAGACCACGCTGAGCGTGGACGACGCCGCCGAGATCGCCGAGGCCGTGCGCCTGCGCTTTCCCAAGGTGCGCGAGCCCAAGCAGCAGGACATCTGCTATGCCACGCAAAACCGCCAGGACGCGGTGAAGATCCTCAGCCCCCAGGTCGACATCGTGATCGTGGTGGGCAGCCCGACCAGCTCGAACAGCAACCGCCTGCGCGAGCTGGCCGAAAAGCTGGGCACCCCCGCCTACATGGTGGACAGCGCGGCCGAACTGCAGCCCGCCTGGTTCGAAGGCAAGGCCCGGGTCGGCCTGACCGCGGGCGCCTCGGCCCCTGAGCTGCTGGTGAACCAGGTGATCGAGCGCCTGCGCGCCTTCGGGGCCGTGGCGGTGCGCAAGATGGACGGGATTGAGGAAACGTTGAAGTTCCCCTTGCCCAAGGGCCTGAAACTGGACGCTTGAGGAGGCGGGCTCAGGTCCACAGGTCCAGCGGCGGGTCGGCGACCACGGCGCGCAGGATGTCGGCGCGCGACAGGAAGCCGATCACGTGGCCGTCGTCCTGCGTCACGGGCAGGCCGGGCAGGCCCATGTCCAGCAGCACCCGGGCCGCGCGGCGCAGCGAGGTGTCGCCGGCCACGGCGGGCACGGGGGTGAGCATGATGTCGCGCACGCTCTGCTGGGCCAGCTTCCAGGCCGAGATGCCGGTGGCGCTGGGGGCGGGCATCAGCACCGGCGGCATCATGTCGGCGCGCAGCAGCAAACCGATCAACAGGCCCTGGGCATCCAGCACCGGGGCCTGGCCCACGCCACGTGCGGCCAGGGCCTCCCAGGCCTCGGCCACGGTGATTTCGGGTGGCACGCTGAACACCTCGCGGCTCATCACGTCCTGCACCCGGTCCAGGGGTTGGCGGGCCGGCGGTTTGGCCTGCTGGGCATCGGCATAGGCCGCCATGGCGTCGTTGCGCCGGGTGTGCAAGGCGTTGGACGGCGGGCGTGGGGTGGCGGCGGGCAACTCGAAGGCGTCGCGGTGCAGGGCGTCGCTGCGGTGCACACCCCGTGTGGCCGACAGGGCGCGCACCGGGCTCAGCTCGGACAGGTTTTCCATCGTGCCCCGGTAGATGGGGCCACCCAGACCAAAAACGTAGAACATGCGCTTCTCCGGAGCCGCCCGTGGGGGCCAGCGGTGGGCTGCCCCGACGATCAGGGCTAGATACACTGCGAGCTTCGTATTTTGCGACGATTGCCCGCCCCATGATCTTGCGTTCCGATATCGAGGCCGCTTCGGCCCGCCTGCAACAGCAGGGCCCCCAAGGTTTTTTGCGTGCCACACCGTTGTGGCGGCTGCCCGGTGCCACCCTGGGGGTGGCGGCCGCCGAGGTCTGGCTCAAGCTGGAGCACCTGCAGGTCAGCGGCAGTTTCAAGGCCCGTGGCATGCTGAACCGCCTGCTGGCCCAGCCGATTCCGGCCAGCGGCGTGATCGTGGCCTCGGGGGGCAACGCCGGCATTGCCACCGCGGCGGCGGCCCGCGCCCTGGGCGTGCCTTGCGAGGTGTTCGTGCCCGAAGTTTCGCCTGCGGCCAAACGCCAGAAGTTGCGCGAACTGGGGGCCCGTGTCGAAGTGGTGGGGGCCACCTATGCCGAGGCTTTCGAGGCCTGCATGGCCCGCCAGCAAATCAGCGGGGCCCTGATCACCCATGCCTATGACCAGCCCGAGGTGGTGGCCGGTGCCGGCACCCTGGCGCGCGAGATCGAGGCCGAGGCCGGCCTGCCCGACAGCGTGCTGGTGAGCGTGGGCGGTGGTGGCCTGATCGGCGGCGTTGCTGCCTGGTTCGAGCAGCGCGCCCGTGTGGTGGCCCTGGAGCCCGAAGGGGCGCCCACCCTGTTCCGAGCCCGTGAGGCCGGCCAGCCCGTGGACGTGGCGGTGTCGGGCATCGCGGCCGACTCGCTGGGCGCCCGGCGCATCGGGGCCATCGGCTGGCAGGTGACGCAGGCCCAGGTGGGCCTGGCCCTGCTGCTGGGCGACGATGCCATTGCCAAGGCCCGCAAAACGTTGTGGAGCGAATTCAAGCTGGCGGTCGAGCCCGCCGCTGCGCTGGGCCTGGCTGCCCTGCAGTCGGGCGCCTATGTGCCGGCCCCCGGTGAGCGGGTCTGCCTGGTGCTGTGTGGCGCCAATTTCGACCCCGCCACCCTGGCCTGAAGCGCACCGCCGGAATTGCCCTGAGACCCCTCGTTAAAATCGCCCCATGCTAGACATCAATTCCCTGCGCAAAGACCTCGATTCGGTCGTCGCCCGCCTTGAAACCCGCAAAAAGCCCCAGGCCTACCTGAATGTGGAGGCCTTCCGCACCCTGGAGGCCGAGCGCAAGACCCTGCAGACCCGCACTGAAGAGCTGCAGGCCCAGCGCAACACGCTGTCCAAGCAGATCGGCCAGCGCAAGTCCAAGGGCGAGAGCGTGGACGACATCATGGCCGCCGTGGCCGCCATCAAGACCGAGCTCGACACCTCGGCAGCCCGCCTGGAGGCCCTGCAGCCCGAGCTCAACCACCTGCTGATGGCCGTGCCCAACCTGCCGCACGAGTCGGTGCCGCTGGGTTCGGACGAGTCGGGCAACGTCGAAGTGCGCCGCTGGGGCACGCCGGGCCAGTACGACTTCGAGGTGAAAGACCACGTGGACCTGGGCGAGCCCCTGGGCCTGGACTTTGACATGGGCGTCAAGCTCTCGGGCTCGCGCTTCACCGTGATGAAGGGGCAGATTGCCCGCCTGCACCGCGCGCTGTCGCAGTTCATGCTCGATGTGCAGACGCAAGAGCACGGCTACACCGAATGCTATGTGCCCTACGCCGTGAACGCCGACTCGCTCAAGGGCACCGGCCAGTTGCCCAAGTTCGAAGGCGACCTGTTTGCCGCCAAAAAGGGCGGTCAGGACGGCGAGCCCGTGCCCGACCACGCGGCGCTCTACCTGATCCCCACCAGCGAGGTGCCGCTGACCAACTTTGTGCGCGACGTGGTGCTGGCCGAGGCCGAACTGCCGATCAAGCTCACGGCCCACACCCCCTGCTTCCGCTCCGAAGCCGGCAGCTACGGGCGCGACACCCGCGGCATGATTCGCCAGCACCAGTTCGACAAGGTCGAGATGGTGCAGATCGTGCACCCCGAGCGCAGCTACGAAGCCCTGGAGGCCATGACCGGCCACGCCGAGGCGATCCTGCAGCGGCTGGGCCTGCCTTACCGCGTGATGGCGCTGTGCACCGGCGACATGGGTTTTGGCTCGGCCAAGACTTATGACCTGGAGGTGTGGCTGCCGGCGCAGAACACCTACCGCGAGATCAGCTCGGTGTCGAACTGCGAAGCCTTCCAGGCGCGTCGCTTGCAGGCCCGCTTCAAGAACGCCCAGGGCAAGAACGAGCTGGTGCACACCCTGAACGGCTCGGGCCTGGCCGTGGGCCGCACCCTGGTGGCCGTGCTGGAGAACAACCAGCAGGCCGATGGCAGCATCACCGTGCCCGAAGTGCTGCGCCCCTACATGGGCGGCCTGACGGTGCTCAAGGCCTGAGCCTGATCCACCCCGGCACGGCCAGGCTGAGCGCATGATGTTTCGCCTGGGCGGCTGGTCACCCGCGCGCCGTCTGCGCGCCAAGTTTGTGCTGCTGGCCCTGCTGCCCTTGCTGGGGGCACTGGGCCTGATGGCCCTGGCCGTCTCGCACCAGGACCATGAGCTGGCCGAGCGCGAACGCGTGCTGGTGCTTCAGACCTACATGAATGCGCGCCGCGTCGAGCTGCGCCACTACGTGGACCTGGCCGTCAGCACGGTGCGCCCCTTGTATGACAGCGGGTTGACCGATGCGGCCACGCGTCAGCAGGCGATCCAGCGCCTGGCCTCGCTCGACTATGGCAGCGATGGCTACTTCTTTGTCTACGACCTGGACGGCGAGGTGTTGATGCACTCGCGCCAGCCCGAGCTGCTGGGCCGCAACCTGTGGAACCTGCGCGACCCCCGGGGCCAGCCCACCATCCAGCACCTGATCGCCCAGGCCCGCAATGGCGGCGGGTACGTGGAGTACCTGTGGCAAAAGCCCTCCAGCGGCAAGATGGTGCCCAAGCTGGGCTACGTGGTGGCCCTGCCGCGCTGGCACCTGATGCTGGGCACCGGCCTGTACCTGGACGACATGGACGACACCCTCACCCAGCTCGATCAGCAGGTGCGCGGCAACATCAGCGCCACCCTGTGGTGGATGCTGGGCATTGCCGGCCTGGCCCTGCTGTGCCTGAGCGTGAGCGGCCTGTGGCTGAACCTCAGTGAGCAGCGCATTGCCGACCAGAAGCTGCGCCTGCTGGCCCAGCGCCTGGTGCGCTCGCAGGAAGACGAGCGCGCCCGGCTGGCGCGCGAGTTGCACGACGGCAGCAGCCAGACCCTGGTGTCGACCAAGCTGCTGCTCGAATCGGCCCTGCACGCGGTGCAGCACGGCGGGCCGCCGCCTGAGCACAGCCTGCATCAGGCCCTGGCCCGCCTGGGCGACAGCCTGACCGAGATCCGGCGCCTGTCGCACCGCCTGCGCCCCGCCATGCTGGACCGCCTGGGCCTGCCGGCCGCGCTGGAGCAACTGGTGGCCGAATGGAGCGAGGCCAGCGGCGTGGCCGCTCAGGTCTTTGTGGGGCCCCAGGTGCCCGAGCTCAGTGAAGAAATCAAGACCGCCCTGTTCCGGGTGGCGCAGGAAGCCCTGGCCAATGTGGCCAAGCACGCGGCCGCCCAGCAGGTGCAGCTGAGCCTGCTGGCCGACGCCGCGAGCCCGGGTGCCGGCCCCACGCTGCACCTGCAGATCAGCGACGACGGGCGGGGCTTCGAGGCCGAGCGCCTGCACCACGATCCGCAGCAGGGCATCGGCCTGCGCAACATCCGCGAACGCATGGCGGCGGTGGGTGGCTCGGTGGAGTTTTTGAGTGCGCCAGGGCAGGGCACCCAGCTCGATGCCCAGGTGCCGCTGAGTCCGGCGGCCCCCGGCCCCGGTGCCGGCCCCCGTTTCAATCAGGAGTCTGAAGGATGAGCGAATCGGAAGTGCGCTTGCTGCTGGTGGACGACCACCCCATGGTGCGCGAGGGCCTGCGCGCCCGCCTGAGCCATGTGGCGCAGTTCACGGTGGTGGACGAGGCCGGTTCGGCCGCCGAGGCCCTGCAAAGCCTGGCGCGGCACGACATCCACCTGGTGCTGATGGACATCGGCATGAAGCCCGTCAACGGCATCGAGCTGACGGCCCAGGTGCTGGCGCGCTGGCCGCGCCTCAAGGTGCTGATGTTCAGCATGTATGACAACCCCGAATTCGTGCAGCGTGCCCTGCAGGCCGGCGCCAGCGGCTACCTGCTGAAAGACGCACCGGCCGACGAGATCGTGGCCGCGATCGGCGTGGTGATGAGCGGCGCCACCTTTCTGAGCCCGGGGGTGGCGGGCCGCTTGTTCCGCAACGACCAGCCCAAACCCCTGCTGTCACCCCGCGAGGCCGAGGTGCTGAGTGCCCTGGGGCGCGGCGAATCCAGCAAGCAGATGGCGGCCCGCCTGGGCCTGAGCTTTCGCACGGTCGAGGCGCACCGCCAGAGCATCAAGCGCAAGCTGGGCATCGAGGGCCAGGCCGAGCTGATCAAGTACGCGGTGGAGCATGCGGGCGATCATTGATCGCTGCGTGATGGCTGCTTCATGTCTGGGTGATGGCCGCGTGTCAGTGCCGCAGGGTCTCCTCGATGGATCGGGCGGTGTCGCAAAGGGCCTCGGCAAGCGCCCTCAGCCTGGGCTCTGTCAGCGGGCGTGAGCGCAGAAGCCCGGCGTTGAGCACATAGGTGCGCCCTTCGTGCGGCGCTTTCACCGCGGTGGCCAGTGCGGTGATGTCGGCCTGGAAATCACTGGACCCACACCAGCCGTTGGCCTGATAGAAATCGACCGCCTGTTGCGCTGCGTCTTGGTACAGGCTGAATTCCTCAGGCTGATGCAGGCGCAGTCGATTCAGGGCCTGTACCCGTTGCGTGGGTGAGGCCTGGCCCAGCCAGGCCCGGCCCATGGCGGTGCGCAACAAAGGCATGGGGGCGCCGATGTCGGGGGGGCGCAAGCGTTCGTCAGCTTGCCACACCGTCTCGACATAAATCATGCTGGATCGGTACTCCAGCCCCAGCGATACGGCGGCCCCCAAACGCCTGGAAAGGTTCAGCAACATCACCCGCGCATCGCGCCTCAGGCGCAGGTCATTCAACAAGGCCTGGGTTGGCGTCAGGGCTGCCCAGCCCAACTGGTAGCGGACAGGCTGTCCACTGCGTTGCAGGAAGCCCCGCTCGCACAGGGTGTGGGTCAGGCGCACGACCGTCTGGGGCGAGACGCCCAGCCGGTCGGCGATTTCCCTGTTGCCCAGCTCCCATTGGCCGGGCTCGAAAAGGCTGAGCAGGTCCAGGCCGGCGCTCAGCGTCTGGGCCGAGGGATGCCGAAGGCGGGGCCTGGGTTTGGGCGCCGCACGGCGGGCGGCATGGAAGGGGGCTGGCCTGGGCGCCCCCTGCTCGTTCCAGCAGCGCTCGATGTGTTGCGCGAGCCGGCCTAGATCCGCCCCCGGTGTTGCCGGAAATGATGGGGCGTCGCACCTGGACCTGGGCAGCCCCAGGTTGAGGATCAGGCGCTGACCCAGCACCTCGATGTTCAGCGGGGTGGCCAGGGCGTGGACATCACTCAACCACTCGCCTGCCGAGATGCAGAAGCCTTGGCCTTGAAGCTGGCGCACGGCCTCGTGTCTGCGCGCTTCGAACTGGGCGGGGTCGAAGGGCTGCTGGCGGCTCAATTGAAGCCGCAGGTCTTGCAGCTCGTCAGTGCGGGCGCTGGCCAGCCAGGCCCTGCCCATGGCGGTGGCCAGCATGGGCAGCTGGGCACCCACTTCGGGATTGAACTGGGCGGGATCACTGCCTCGAACGGTTTCGACATAGATCATCCGATGGCGGTCGCGCAGCCCCAGGGACACGGAGGCGCCCCAGGCCTGGGCAAGCTGCAGCATGGCCGGGCGGGCCAGTTGTCGCAGACCCCATCGGGCCAGCAGCGGATAACCCAGGCTCAGCGCGCCCAGGCCCAGCCGGAAGCCCCGCTGGGGGGCGCTGTCGTCAAGCAGCCCCCGGCTGAGGAGGGCCAGGGTCAGGCGCGAAATGGTGGCCTTGGAGAGCCCGGTTCGCCGGCTCAGTTCGGTATTGCTCAGCGCCGTGCCGGCCTTGCAGAGGGCTTCCAGCACATCCAGGCCATGGCCCAGGGAGGACGCCATGCGCGGGTCGGCCACGCGTCTTGTCGTGCTGAGAGGGGGTTCTGCCGGCATGCGTTCAATATAGCGAAACAAAGCTGGAGCGTCGTCGGCCTCAGCCCTAGTCTCCCGGCAACGGCCTCCTTTCGGCGGGCTGTCGGAACGGAGACACCATGTTCAAGCGGATCGCAGCGATGGCCCTCGCTGCCGGCACATTGCTGGCACCTCACCAGGCCATGAGCCAGGCGCCCCCCTGGCCCAGCAAGCCCATCAAGATCGTCGTCCCCTTTGCCGCTGGCGGATCGGCTGACCTGCTGGCCCGCCTCGTGGCCGAGGACATGCGCCAAAGCCTGAAACAGCCCGTGGTCGTGGACAACCGACCCGGCGCAGGCGGGAATGTCGCGGGGGAGATGGTCGCCAAGGCAGCCGCTGATGGTTACACCCTGTTGCTGGCAGCCACCGGCCCGGTGGCCATCAATCCGAGCCTTTATCCCCGAATGGGGTTTCGCCCCGATGTCGATCTGGTTCCCGTCACTCAGATCGTTCGTGAGCACAACTTGATGGCTGTTTCAGCCCGCTTGCCGGTCAGCGATCTCAAGTCGTTTCTGGACTACGCCAAGGCGCGACCTGACCGCCTTTCCTTTGGTTCTCCGGGCAACGGAACGCCTGCCCATCTGGGGGGTGAACTGCTGAATCAGATGGCCGGCCTGTCGTTGATCCATGTGGCCTACAAGGGGACCGGCCCTGCCCTGAATGACCTGATGGGTGGGCAGATCACGCTCATGATCGACAACATGCCCGCGTTGCTGCCCCAGGTGCGCACCGGCCGATTGCGTGCCTTGGGCGTGGCCAGTGACCACCGCGCCTCAGGGGCGCCGGACATTCCCACGGTCGACGAAGCGGGCTTGCCCGGATTCCGATCGACAGCCTGGAAGGGCTTGATGGCCCCCGCCGGGACGCCCCCCGAGGTGGTGCGACGTGTGCAGGAGGCTGTGGCCCAGGCCTTGTTGCGCCCCGAATTGCGCAAGCGCCTGATCGAACTCGGGGCCGAGCCGGTCGGCAGCAGCCCTGAGGCCTTTGCCAAGGTGATCGCCGAGGATACCCGGACCTGGGGTGCCTTGGTCAAATCGACGGGAGCACGCATTGACTGATGCCCTCGAACCTGGCGTGCGCGGTGAAGGCCCCTTGAGCGGTCTGCGCATTCTTGACATGGCGACCGTGGTGGCCGCACCTTTTGCCTCCAGCCTGTGCGCCGATCTGGGGGCCGAGGTGGTCAAGCTTGAGCTGCCCGATGGCAGCGATCCCCTGCGGTCACTGGCCCCGGTCGAACCCGGGCATGCCCTGTACTGGAAGGTGCTCAATCGCGGCAAGCGGGGCATCACGCTGGATGTGCGCAAGGAGCAGGGGCGCGAGTTGTTTCTGCGATTGCTGCCCCAGTTCGATGTGCTGGTCGAGAACTTTCGCCCCGGCACGCTGGACCGCTGGGGTTTGAGCTTGCCTGTCCTGCATGCCCGGCAGCCCCGGCTGACGGTGCTGCGGCTGACCGGCTTTGGCCAGACCGGGCCT
This sequence comes from Curvibacter sp. GW821-FHT01G03, assembly GCF_059422285.1. Classification (NCBI taxonomy): domain Bacteria; kingdom Pseudomonadati; phylum Pseudomonadota; class Betaproteobacteria; order Burkholderiales; family Comamonadaceae; genus Curvibacter; species Curvibacter sp. GW821-FHT01G03. Next base: position 78,837 of record NZ_JBWKWP010000013.1, on the reverse strand, counting down.
GACGCGAATCGGCCGGGCTTTGCCCGCATCTTCGAGGCCATGAGTGGTCTGGCCCACCTCGCGGGTGAAGCCGACGGCAGTCCCCAGCACTTGAACTTTCCTTTGGGCGACTCCATGGCCGGGCTTTTCGCCGCGTTCAGCCTCGCGGCCGAGGCCGCCTATCGGCAGCGCCACCCTCAGGCGCCGGGCCGTGAAATCGATCTGTCGGCCACTGAGGCGCTGCTTCGGGTTCTGGAACCGTTGGCCGTCGAGCGTGAACGCCTGGGGCTGGCGCGGGGGCGCATGGGCGCAAGGGCCGGCTACACAGCGCCCTCGAACGTGTACCGCACGCGGGAGGGGGCCTGGGTCACCTTGGTGGGCACATCGGACCCCATTTTCCGCAGGCTGTGCTCCGCCATGGGCCGGCCTGAGCTGGGGGCCGACCCTCGTTTCGCGACCAACCCGGCCCGGGTTGAGAACCTGCAGGTGCTGGATGCCTGGGTCGCTGAGTGGTGCGCTTCGCAAACCTTTCAGCAACTGGCCGAGCGGCTGCGTGAGCAGGATGTCCCGTTCAGCAAAGTCAACTCGATCGACGATGCGCTGCAGGACCCTCACTTTTTGGCCCGAGGTGCTTTTGTGCGTTTGCCAGATCCGGAGTTGGGCTCGGTCCCTGCGCCGGCCACGGTGCCCCGTATCACTGGCTTTCAGCCGCCGCTGCCACGCACCGGCCCCTCGGTCGGTGAGCACAACCAGGTCCTGTATCGGGGCCTGGGGTTCAGTGACGAGGACCTGACGCGCCTGCGTGACGAGCGCGTCATCTGAGTGTTCTCCTCCTGTTTTTTTCTGCGTCCATTCCACCCATCAACCCAGTGAGTCCACCATGATCCGAGATCCCCAAGCGTTTTCCCAAGCCCTGCAATCCATCGAGCGCTTTGTGCGTGAGCGCCTCATTCCGAGTGAGGCCGAGGTGGAGGCCCAGGATGAAGTGCCGCCGCATCTGGTGGCCGAGATGGCAAGCCTGGGCTACTTCGGCTGGTCCATTCCGGAAGAGTGGGGTGGCCAGGGCATGACGACCGAAGAGCTGGTGCTGGCCGCCATGGCCTTGTCCCAGGCCTCGGTGGCTTTCCGGGCCCGGGTGGGGACCAACACCGGCATTGGTTCGGAGGCCCTGGTGGCCGATGGCAGCCCAGAGCAGAAGGCCCGCTACCTGCCCCGTCTGGCCAGTGGTGACATCACGGGCGCATTCGCCTTGACGGAGCCCGAGGCCGGCTCGGATGCCACCGCGCTCAAGACCCAGGCATTGCGCTCCGGCAGCGATTACATCCTGAACGGCAGCAAGTGCTTCATCACCAACGCGCCCCTGGCGGGCCTGTTCACCGTGCTGGCCCGCACCGACCCCGAGCAGGCCGGTGCGCATGGCATCTCGGCCTTTCTGGTCGAACGCGACACGCCGGGCCTTCGTACCGGGCTGCCCTACAAAAAAATGGGACAGGCGGGCTCCCCGGTGTCCGAGGTGCACTTTGACCATTGCCGTGTTCCGGCCGCGAACCTGATCGGTGGGCGTGAAGGGCAGGGCTTCAAAACGGCCATGAAGGTGCTCAACAAACAGCGCATCCACTTGGCCGCCCTGTGTACAGGCCCAGCCATCCGCATGCTGGAGGAGGCCATCCGCTGGACCACGCAGCGGCGTCAGTTTGGTCTGCCCGTGGCGCAGTTTCAGCTGGTGCAGGCCCTGATCGCGGATTGCCAGACCGACATCCAGGCCGCCCGGGCCCTGATCCTGCAAACCGCACGCGAACGCGATGCGGGCGAGGACGTGAGCCTGCAGGCCTCGATCTGCAAATACTTTGCCTCGGAGATGTGCGGCCGGGTGGCCGACCGCTGTGTGCAGATGCTGGGCGGCAGCGGTTACATCCATGGCCACCCGATCGAGCGCTTCTACCGCGACGTGCGTCTGTTCCGCCTCTACGAAGGCACCAGCCAGATCCACCAATTGAACATCGCCAAACGCACACTGGCGTCTTTCGAGGCCCGGCAGGGGCGTCTGTGATCAGGACTCGGTGATCAGGGTTATCCATTAGGTGTTGCCGCGTGCGCACCCACGTGGTGCGACGGATGCGGCGGCCCGACCTGCTCTGGACAATTTCCGCACCGCGGCGCCGTGCCCCCACAGGGGCGGCGCCGGCCTTCTCATACAACGGAGACCTGCATGGAATTCTTGAAACGCCACCTGCCGTGGCTGGCCGTGGCCTTGCTCGGCACCTGGGGCCTGGCCACCCTGGCCCTGAGCCGCGGCGAAGCCGTCAGTGCCACCTGGCTGGTGATGGCTGCGATCTGCGTCTACCTGATCGCCTACCGCTACTACAGCCTGTTCATCGCCGACAAGGTGCTGGGCCTGGACGCCACGCGCAACACCCCGGCCTGGCGCCACAACGACGGGCTGGACTTTGTGCCCACCCACAAGCACGTGCTGTTCGGCCACCACTTTGCCGCCATTGCCGGCGCTGGCCCCCTGGTGGGCCCGGTGCTGGCCGCCCAGATGGGCTACCTGCCTGGCCTGCTGTGGATTCTGGCGGGCGTGGTGCTGGCCGGCGCGGTGCAGGACTTCATCGTGCTGTTCATCTCGACCCGACGCGACGGCCGTTCGCTGGGCGAGATGGTCAAGCAGGAGATGGGCAACGTGCCCGGCGTGATCGCGCTGTTCGGCGCCTTCATGATCATGATCATCATCCTGGCGGTGCTGGCCCTGATCGTGGTGAAGGCGCTGGCGCACTCGCCCTGGGGCACGTTCACGGTGATGGCCACCGTGCCGGTCGCGCTGTTCATGGGCTTTTACGTGCGCTACCTGCGCCCGGGCCACATCGGCGAGGTGTCGGTGATCGGCTTTGTGCTGCTGATGGCGGCCATCGTGGGTGGCCAGGCGGTGTTTGAGAGCCCGGTGTGGGGCCCGTATTTCGACTTCAGCCCCGAGGCGCTGACCTGGATCCTGATCGGCTACGGCTTTGTGGCCTCGGTGCTGCCGGTGTGGATGCTGCTGGCCCCGCGTGACTACCTGTCGACCTTCCTGAAGATCGGCACCATCCTGGCGCTGGCCGTGGGCATCGTGGTGGTCAACCCCACGCTGGCCATGCCCTCGATCACCCAGTTTGCCCAGGGCAATGGCCCGGTGTGGGCGGGTGACCTGTTTCCCTTCCTGTTCATCACCATCGCTTGCGGTGCGGTGTCGGGCTTTCATGCCCTGATCTCGTCGGGCACGACGCCCAAGATGCTGGAGAACGAAACCCAGGCCCGCTTCATCGGTTACGGCGGCATGCTGGCCGAATCCTTTGTGGCCGTGATGGCTCTGGCCGCGGCCTCGGTGATCGACCCCGGCATCTACTTCGCCATGAACAGCCCGGCCGCCCTGGTGGGCAACACGCCCGAGGCGGTGGCCCAGACCATCTCCACCTGGGGCTTTGTGATCACGCCCGACGTGCTGATCCAGACCGCCAAGGACGTGGGTGAGAACACCATCCTGGCACGCGCCGGCGGCGCCCCCACTCTGGCCGTCGGCATGGCCCACATCCTGCACCAGGCCGTGGGGGGGCAGGCCATGATGGCCTTCTGGTACCACTTCGCCATCTTGTTCGAAGCCCTGTTCATCCTGACCGCGGTGGACGCCGGCACCCGCGCCGGCCGCTTCATGCTGCAAGACCTGCTGGGCACCTTCGTGCCCGCCCTCAAGCGCACCGAATCGCTGGGCGCCAACCTGCTGGCCACCGGCCTCACCGTGGCGGCCTGGGGCTACTTCGTCTACCAGGGCGTGCAAGACCCGCTGGGTGGCATCAACACCCTGTGGCCGCTGTTTGGCATCTCCAACCAGATGCTGGCGGCCGTGGCCCTGATGCTGGGCACCGTGGTGCTGTTCAACATGAAGCGCGAGCGCTACGCCTGGGTGACGGCGCTGCCGGCGGCCTGGCTGCTGGCCTGCACCCTGTCGGCGGGCTGGCTGAAGATCTTCTCCAGCGATGTGAAGGTGGGCTTTCTGGCCCATGCCAACCGTTATGCCGACGCCCTGGCCCAGGGCCAGGTGCTGGCCCCCGCCAAGACGGCAGCAGCCATGGCCCGGGTGATCTTCAACGACCGCCTGGACGCCGGCCTGTGCGTGCTGTTCATGGCCGTGGTGCTGAGCACCCTGGTCTACAGCGTGCGCGCCTGTCTGCGCGCCCGCGGCCAGGCCAGGGACCAGACCCGCGAAGTGCCCTACCAGCCCCTGCCGGCCGAGGCCCGGGCATGAGCGCAGCGCCCACCACCGCAGCGGCGCCCGCCGCCGCCAGCCCGCTGCTGGAGGCCGGGCGCTACATTGCCCAGTCGTTTCGCCTGATGGTGGGCCAGCCCAGCTACGACACCTACGTGGCCCACCGCCAGCGCACCCACCCCGGCGAGCCGGTGATGAGCTACGAGGCCTTCTTCCGTGAGCGCCAGGAGGCCCGCTACGGGGGCGGCAAAGGGCGAATGGGGCGTTGTTGCTGAGATTCTTCAAAAGGCCCAAAAAACCCTGCTAGAATTCGAGGCTCGACAAACGGCGCTAAGCCGAATGTCAAAAAATTCAGCTCTGCGGTCTCTCGCAGAGCGGCTTTCAAAGCTGGCCAAACTGGCATTGAAAGTTTCGGGACCACGGAGAGATGGCAGAGTGGTCGAATGCGTCGGACTCGAAATCCGATATACAGTTATGCTGTATCGAGGGTTCGAATCCCTCTCTCTCCTCCAAGACAACGGTCTGTTGCTACTGAAAAGCTAGCGCAGACCGTTTTTCTTTGTCGGTGCAAAAAATGAAATTCCGGCCAACGCCGGCGGCGGTGCCGTCGCGCACCTTCCCGTCCCACCCTTGTCTCGATGCCGGGCCCTTTGGGCTTCTGCGTTGTTGGCGTGCCTGAAGGAAGGCGAAGCCACCCCATGGAGTCCAGAGGGGGGCAGGGGGGGTGTGGCGGTGAATAGCCTTTCAGGCGTCGGGTTTCATGCAAGTGCCTAGACTGGGGCACCCGCCATGAGGAACATCGCCAAATGCTCATCCGCCTGACCTATGCCAGCCGCACCAAGGGAGTGCTCGGCCCGGCAGATGTCAAAGACATCATCCGGACGTCTCAACGCAACAATGCCAAAGTCGGCGTGACCGGTGCCCTGCTGCTGGTGGATGGTGTGTTTTTACAGTGCCTTGAAGGCAGCGTCGCCTCTGTGAATGCGCTTTATCACCGGATTGCGCTGGACTCTCGCCATCAGCAGACTTGCATTCTGGCTTTTTCAGAAATCGATCGGCGCCTGTTTGGTGGGTGGAGCATGGGGCTGGTGCCCGCTGTTGCAGACAACCTGTCGCTGTTGTTTTCTTATTCGCCGGCGGTGGGCTTTGATCCCTTTGCCCTGAGAGCCACGGCTTTGGATGCCTTGTTTTCCGAACTGGTGACGCGGGCCCGTGTGCTGAGTGACTGATCCTGAGGCCTTGTGGCAGCCCGGTGGCAACATCACTGGCTGAAGGCTGGGTTTGCATGCAAAAGCTGGCGTGAGTTCGGCTCGGGCCACCATGAATCTCCGGCTGTCCATCGAATTGGAACGTGGTAGAACCTGGGGGCGGGACGTTCGGGTGGCGCTTCCATTTCCGAGGCCATGGCTGCCCCGCCATTCACATCATGTCGACAGAGTCTTCTCTTTCCAACGCAGGGAACAGATCCTTCCCGGACACGTTCATCCCTTTGGTGGGCAGTGCTCAAGATTGCATCGATTGCGGTCGTGGCGAGCGTGTGGGGTTTGCCTTCGATTATGCGTATCAGCCCATCGTGGATCTGGCGCGCAAGGCGGTGTTCGCGCATGAAGCCTTGGTGCGCGGGCCGAATGGTGAGGGGGCGGCAAGCGTTCTGGCGCAGGTCAATGATGTGAATCGCTACAGCTTTGACCAGGCCTGCCGCGTGAAGGCCATCAAGGGGGCGAAGGCGCTTGGGATTCAAGAGCCGATTTCCATCAACTTTCTGCCCAACGCCATCTACCAACCCGAAGTCTGCATCCGCACCACGCTGGAAGCGGCCCGGGTGCATGGTTTTCCGTTGGACCACATCATCTTTGAGGTGACCGAGGGCGAACGGATCGAGGATGGGCCGTGGTTTGCCAGCATTCTTCGTGAATACAAGCGTTGTGGCTTCAAGACAGCCATTGATGACTTCGGGGCAGGCTACGCCGGGCTCAAGCTGCTGTCAGACTTTCAGCCTGATCTGGTCAAGATCGACATGGATTTGATTCGCGGTGTCGATCTGAACCCGGCGCGGCAGGCGATTGTCCGAAGCCTGGTGAGCCTGAGCCGCGAGATGGCCATCACCCTCATCGCCGAGGGGGTGGAGACTGCCTCTGAGCGAGATTTTCTGTTGGATCAGGGCATTGAATTGATGCAGGGCTATCTGTTTGCGCGCCCGGCTTTCCGTGCCATGGCCACGCTCCACCCTGACGCCTATCGTTGAACCTGCCCGTGGCTTGGCCACGCCCTCTCCCAAGACACTTCATGAGTCGATGGCATCAGACTGAAGGCCCGGACGATGGGCCGCAGGCCAGGCCTCTCGCCCCGGGTTGGCTTGTCAGCAAAACCCAAGCCCCGCCCACGCAGGCTGAGGCCCAGGCCCGCCTGGCCGCGCTGGACCCTGTCGCCTATGCGCGCACCCGCAATTCGCTGGAGGGGGCCGTCAGCGGGCTGTCACCCTACATCACCCATGGTTTGCTGAGCCTGCCGCAGGTGTTGGCCGGCGTGCACGAGCGCCACCCGATCGAGGTGCAGCACAAGTGGGTCTACGAACTGGGCTGGCGCGAATTTGGTCGCCATGTCTGGGGGCGGCTGGGGGACGGTATTTTTCAGTCTTTGCATCCTGGCCCCTTGCCGGACGAGGCGTATGCGCCGCAGCTGCCGCCTGACGTCCGGCTGGGCTGCACGGGTGTGCCGGCGGTCGATCAGGCCGTGCGGGCCTTGTACGCCACGGGCTACCTGCACAACCACGCCCGCATGTGGCTGGCGAGCTATGTGGTGCATGTGCGCAAGGTGCATTGGCGTGCGGGGGCTGATTGGCTGTATGGCCACTTGCTGGACGGCGATCTGGCGAGCAACCACCTGAGTTGGCAATGGGTGGCGGGCACGGGCAGCAGCAAGCCCTATGTGTTCAATGCCGAGAATGTGGCGCGCTTTGCGCCCGCGTCCTGGCACAGCGAGGGCAGCGTGATCGACACCCGCTACGAAGCGCTGGACATGATGGCGCGCAGCCCTGGCGCTGTGTCACCAGGGGCTGCGCTGGCGCCTGCGCTGAATGAGCCCGCATTGCACAGCCAGCCCCCCGAGGGGCTGCGGACCCACTCGCCCCAGGCTGCGGATGTGGCGGGCCGGGAGGTCTGGCTGGTGCACCCCTGGCAGCTGGGGGCCTTGCCTGCGGATCTGCCGGCTGACACGGTGGTGATCGGCCTGTGGCTGGCGGATTTTCACCAAGCCTGGCCCTGGAGCGAGGCGCGCTGGCGCTTTGTCGGAACACGGCTGGCCGAGCTGACCAGTCTGTCATGGTGGGGCGATGCCGAGGCGGTGGGCTGCGCCCTTGCCGCCGCGCGCAAGGTGCGCTGCGTGGCCGAGCCGCACTTGCAGTCTTGGCTGAGCCGATGGGCAACTTGCCTGCCGGCGCCCAGGCTGTTCCCGCTGGTGGAGCGGCCCTGTACCTCGTTTTCGCAGTGGTGGACTCGGGCCTCCAAAGGGTTCACCAGCGCTGGCGATCTACTGGGCCAAAGCCGCGGCTGAAAGGCAGCGACTGGGTGCCTCAGTTGCCTGGGCAACCGTCCTGGGTGCAGTTGAATTGTTGTCGCAGGATGCGCAGCCGCGCCTCGGTGTGCTCGCTCAGGCAGGTGTTTTGCAGCAGAGGCCAGATCGTGCCCGATTCTTCACGCGGCCCGTTGCGGTACAGGCAATCGGCCTCGGCGTACTTCAGCCAGGCGCGCTGGGCTTCGCGGTAGCGCTGCGCATCCACCTTGGACGACATGCGGGCCAGGTGCGCCTGGTACAGCCGGTTCAACTCGGCATCCCCCTTTTTGTAGCGGTGAAAAGAGCACAGGTTCAAGCTCATCTGGTTGGCCTCGCAGTTTTTCAGGGCCTCGGCCTCCAGCGCGGCTTGGCTGCCGGGCGGGGCGTTGGTCTGGGCATCGGCCAGGCAGCACCCCAGTACCAGGGCCAGGCCGGCCAGCGATGCGGGCTTCATGGCCATCACATCACCACCGGCCCGCCTTGGGCGATGGCGCGCTGGTAGGCTGGGCGCGCGTTCATGCGCTGGCAGAAGGCCGCCAGGTGCGGATAGCGGTCGGCCTTGCCGGCGCGGGACAGGGCGGCCTCCACCGCAAAGCTCATCTGAAAGTCGGCCAGTGTCAGTACCGGCCCGGCAAACCAGGTGTGGGTGGCCAGGTGGCTGTCCATGAAGGCCATGGCCGTGTCCACATTGGGGTTGATCAGTGCGGCCTGCACCTTGGCGCAGAGCTGGCGGGCGATGGGGCGCACGAAGAAGGGCATGGGCTGGGTCGGGATGGTCATGAACACCAGCTTCATCACCAGCCAGTTCATCAACGAGCCTTCGGCGTAGTGCATCCAGAAGCGGCATTGCCGATGCTCCTCGGTACCGCGGGCGGGCTCCAGGCCGGCCAGTTCACCGCTCAGGCTCTGGCCATATTGCTCGGCCAGGTACTCCAGGATGGCCCCGGACTCGGCCACCGTGATGGATCCATCGGTGATCACCGGCGATTTGCCCAGCGGGTGGATCGCCTTGAGTTCGGGCGGCGCCAGGCGGGTCTTGGGGTCGCGCTTGTAAGTCTTGATCTGGTAGGGCAGGCCCAGTTCTTCGAGCAGCCAGAGCACGCGCTGCGAACGCGAGGTTTCGAGGTGGTGGACGGTGATCATGCGGTTCCAGGGGGTGGGTTGCAGGAGGGCCGGGCGATGGAAGCTGCCGAGCACGGCGCGATTGTCATCGCTTTGGCGCTCGCCTGTGTCTCAGCCTGGCAAAGCACCGGCGGGGGGGCTGGCAGTTTTTAAAACTTATTTTTCTATCAACGGAATTTCATATTCCGAACACTGTTATGATTCGGCTGCGCGGTGGAGCAGCCTGGTAGCTCGTTGGGCTCATAACCCAAAGGTCGCAAGTTCAAATCCTGCCCGCGCAACCAATACCCAAGCCCTTGCGGCTTGTAGCAAACGCCCACTGATCAGTGGGCGTTTTGCTTTGTGCTCGGTCAACACGCAGGCCGGCACCCCCAGATTCAGGGCCTCAGGGGCTTTTGGCTTGCGCCGATTCGCGCGCACTGAGGATCACGGGCAGGCTCTGCTCGATCCAGTTGGCCAGGTCTTCCACCCGCTGGCTGACCTGCTGCCCCACTGGCGTCAGTGAGTACTCCACATGGGGCGGAATCACCGGGTGGGCCACCCGCAGCACAAAGCCATCCTGCTCCAGCGTCTGCAGGGTCTGCGCCAACATCTTTTCACTGATGCCCTTGATCTTGCGGCGCAGGTCGCTGAAGCGGTGCGTGCCGCCCCGCAGAGCCACCAGAATCAACACCCCCCAACGGCTGGTGACGTTGCGCAGCACCTCGCGCGAAGGGCAGGCCTCGGAGAACACATCGCCCCGGGCCATGCGTTCGGCCAGGGTGCCGGCCAGGGGGATGTCCTCAGGGCGTGTTTTGTTCATGGCGCTTACCTTTTTGTGCGTACTTGCGAAAAGTTAGTGTCGTCGCAATCATAGCGGCTCATCTCTTTTTCAAGCACAGGAAAGCATCTCATGATCGTCGTCACTGGCGCCACCGGCCAACTGGGTCAACTCGTCATTCAATCGCTGCTGCGCAGCGTGCCCGCTTCGCAAATCGTCGCCGCCGTGCGCCAGCCAGCCAAGGCCAGCGCGCTGGCCGCCCTGGGCGTGCAGGTGCGCGAGGCCGACTACAACCGCCCGGCCACCCTGGACGCCGCCTTCGCTGGCGCGGACAAGGTGTTGCTGATTTCTTCGAGCGAGGTGGGCCAACGCCAGCCTCAGCATCAGAACGTGATCGATGCCGCGGTGCGCGCCGGCGTCAAGCTGCTGGCCTACACCAGCCTGCTGAGGGCCGATACCTCGCCCCTGGGCCTGGCGGCCGAGCACTTGGCCACCGAGCGTGCCCTGAAGGCCTCGGGCCTGCCCCATGTGTTGCTGCGCAATGGCTGGTACACCGAGAACTACCTGGCCAGTGTGCCGGCTGCGTTGGCGCACGGTGCCTTGATTGGCAGCGCGGGCGACGGGCGCATCTCGTCGGCCGCGCGGGCTGACTATGCCGACGCCGCGGCTGCCGTACTCACTCAGGCCGATCAGGCCGGCAAGGTCTATGAGCTGGCGGGCGACAGCGCCTACACCCTGAGCGAATTGGCCGCCGAGCTCAGTCAGGCCACGGGCAAGACCGTCCCGTATGTGAACCTGCCCGAGGCAGACTTCAAGGGGGCGCTGCTTCAGGCCGGTCTGCCGGAGCCCATTGCCGAACTGCTGGCCAACTCGGATGCCGGTGCGGCCCAGGGCGGCTTGTACGAGGGCAGCGGCCAGTTGGGCCGCTTGATCGCGCGCCCCACCACGCCCCTGGCCACGCTGCTGCAGGCCAGCCTGGGCTGAGCCTGCGATGCGCTGGCGGGCGGGGTCGGCGCGGCTCGCCAGCGCTTATCCTGCCTGCTGTCTGTCCGCCACCAGGAGCCCGTACCCATGTCCGACCTTCGCCAAACCTTGCGCCTCATGCAGGCCGGCCGCTGGAACGAGGCGCATGACCGCATCCAGCACGACGATTCCATGCTGGCGGCCTGGCTGCACGGCCTGCTGCACCTTCAAGAGGGCGACCTGGAAGATGCCGAGAACTGGTACAACCGCGCCGCCCGGCACTTTCGCAGCCGCGGCAGCCTGGCGCAGGAGATGGCCCTGTTCGAGGCGGCGTTGACCCGCGAGCCGGGGCCATGAGCGCTGCCCGGCCTCAGCGCAGGGAGCTTGCAAAGCCTTCGTCCTTGAGCGAGCCGAAGGTGTAGCCTGCGGCCAACAAGGCCTCGATGAGGGGCTCCAGCGACTTGAGGGTGTTGGGGTGGATCTCATGCATCAACACAATGCCTCCGCGGTGCGCCCGCAGTGCTGACAGCACGTGGCCCACGTAGTCTTTGCGGTAGGCTGGCAGCACGCCGCACTCCAGCGCTTCCTTGCTGTCCACGCTGCCGTTGGCGTCAAAAGCCCAGTCGCACGAATCGACATGCCAACCCACGGTCTGGTAACCCTCGGTCTTGAGCAGCGCGTTGGTTTCGCAACTTGAGTTGCCATAGGGGTAGCGGAACAACTTGGGGTTCAGGGCGGCGCCCAGGGTGGCCTCGGTGTCGCGCACCTCACGCGCCTGCACGTCGACCGCGATGCTGTGAAAGTTGGGGTGATTCCAGGAGTGGTTGCCGATCAGGTGGTGGCCCGAGCGTTGCACCGCAGCCACCAACTCGGGGTGGCGTTTGGCCTTTTCGCCGATCATGAAGAAGGTGGCCGGTACCTGGTGCCGCTCCAGCACCTCGAGGATGTGCTCGGTCTGCCCGGGCTCGGGGCCGTCGTCAAAGGTCAGTGCCACGTGCTGGGGCGGGGGGGGCGTTGAGATCTCGGACTCGTAGCGGCAACGCTCGCGCGTGAGCTGGGGGTCACCGTTGATGCGCTCGCTCAGGTGTTGCATCCGGTTGGCTCGGATGGCCGCCCGGTGTTCATTGCCGCTCAGGTCGGCGGCGGGTGCGATGGCAGAGGGGCGCGTGCCCGCGGGGGGCGTGGCCGGCAAGGCTTCATCCGAGGCGTGGGCCCAGAGGGCGTTGCTGGCCAGCAGGGCCGCCAGCAGCCCCGGGCGCAGGCGTTGTGTCAGGGTGGGGGATGGCATGCCGGCATGTTAGCGGCATGCACCGGGGCTGTCGGCCTGCAGGCCTGTGCTTCAGGAGCAGCCGGCCGTGCACAGGCCGCCGGCATCGAACTCCAGCGTCTTGTCCGACAGCGGCACATAGGCCGGCACCTTGCTGGCCTTCAGAAAGGCTTCGGTCTTGCTGCCGGGGCGCACCTTGCCGCCCACGGTGCCGACCTCGTTGGCGTGCGAGAGGATCACCGAGGCGGGCTTGACCAGGTCGTTGATCACATAGGCGGCCTCGGCAGGGCCGGTGGTGAAGCCATCGCCCATGTTCATCACGGCGAGCTTGGCGTGGTAGTGGTCGCGCACCACGCGCTCCTGATCGGCCAGGATGCCGGTGTCGCCCGACAGGTAGGCGACCAGGCCGTTGCTGAAGGTCAGCACATAGCCGGTGGCCGCACCGGCATCGCCCGCAATGCCGGCTTCTTTCATGGCCCGGCCCAGATCGCCCCCGATGTAGTCGGGGTCCACACCATTGCTGTGCAGGGCCGTCACGGTGGCGATGCGAACCCCACCCACCATCACACTGCCGCCAAAGCGGGCCAGCACCGATTGCCCAGGGTCGCCGCCGTTGGACTTGAGTTTGGCGGCAAAGAAGGCGGGCATTTCGCTGCCGCTGATGATCTTGGACTTCTTGGCCACGGCAATCGCCACCGCGCTGGTGGCCGGCAGGGCCGAGACCGACACATCGGGTTGGGCGCAGCTGCCTGCGTTGGGGGCCTTGTTGTGGGCATTGCCCACATGGTCACCATGCAAGTGGGTGACCAGCACGATGTCGATCTTGCCCAGGCGTGGGTCGTTGGCACCGGCCACTGTGCGACCCGGGTCGTACAGGATGCGGGTGCCATTCGGATCTTCAAATACCAGGGCTCGGTCCTGGGGGCAGAACTCGCCCGCCATGCCGCCCAGCGGCGTGACCTTGACGCTTTCCTTCACGTTCTGGGCCGCCGCGGTGCTGAGTCCGCAGCTGAAAGTCAGTGCCAGCGCGGCGCCCACGGTGGAAAGCCGGGATGTCTTGAACATGGTCTGTCTCCTGTTTTGTGTTTCAAAGTATTGCATAGGCCCTCCGTTTTTGCTGGGCGGGGTGGCGCCGGGTCTGGGTTGACAGGGGCTTGGTCGCTGACGACGATGGCGACCCGCCCCCAAGGAGACTGCATGCGCCCGATCACCTGCCCAACCCCGCCCGGGGCTGTCTCGGTTCGCCGCCGTGAACTGTTGGGGGCCTGTGCACTCAGCTGGCCGCTGGCGGCTTGCGCCAGCCGATCGGGTGATGTCTCCGCCGCTGCGGTTCGGTCTGAACTCGCGACCGAGGGGCGTCTGCGGGTGGCCATCAACCTGGGCAACCCGATCCTGGCGTCGCGGGGCCACGAGCCCGGTGCGCCCCAGGGCGTGTCGGTCGATCTGGCGCGTGAGGTGGGTCGACGCCTGGGCCTGCCCATCGAATGGGTCGAGTTGCCTGCGGCGGGCCGGGCGGTCGAGGCGGTGCGGGCCCGGCAGGTCAACCTGGCCTTCGTGGCCATCGACCCGGTGCGGGGCGCCGACCTGGATTACACGCCGCCGTACGTGGTGATCGAGGGCGCTTACCTGGTGCGGGCCGACTCGGCGCTGAGCCGCCTGGACGAGGTGGACCGCCCGGGCAACCGGGTGGTGGTGGGCCGTGGCAGCGCTTACGACCTGTACCTGACGCGGACGCTGCAGCACGCCCAACTGGTGCGGTCCGCCACCTCGCCGGCCGTGGTCGATCAGTTCCTGGCCGAGGGGCTGGAGGTGGCGGCCGGCGTGCGTCAGCAGTTGCAGGCCGACAGGGATCGCTTGGCCGCCACCGGCGGCCCTGCGCTGCGGCTGCTGCCCGGCCGCTTCATGGTGATCGAGCAGGCCATGGCCGTGCCCAAGGGGCGGCAGGCCGCGCAGGCCTGGCTCAGTGCGTTCATTGAAGAGATGAAGGCCTCGGGCCGGGTGGCCGACAGCCTGCGCCGCCACGGCATCGAAGGGGCGGCAGTGGCGCCGCCCGCCCGGCCCTGATGTGTGTCGCCGCGCCGGCGCTCAACTGGGCCGCTTCATCTGGCAGGAGGTCGGCTGGGCACTGATGTACGAATCCCAGGCCACCTCGGAGCGGAAGCCGTAGCCGGTGTTCTCGGCGTCGTACTTCACGCCTTTGCTGCCTTGCTTGGCCCAGATGCCCAGGTACAGCGGGGCCTCCAGCTGGTGATCGGTCTTGCGCATCTTCACCTCGCCCATGGGGCTTTTGTAGCTCATGCCTTCGAGCGCCAGGGCCACCTTCTTGGCGTCGGTGGAGCTGGCCTTGCGCATGGCCTCGCGCAGCATGTTCATGCTGTTCCAGTGCGCGGCAAAGATGAATTCGTCGTTGTACTTCTTCTTGTAGTCGACGTAGATCTTCTCCAGCTCGGGCGTGGGCGCGTTGTGCACCCAGTTCCACACCACGCCTACCTTGCCTTCACCCCAGTTGCCCAACTGGGCCGGGGTGCCCGGGTTGTTGGCGTTCAGGGTGAAGTAGTTGATGTTGAGCCCGTAGTCGCGTGACGACTTGAACAGCAGGGTCAGGTCGCTGCCCCAGTTCGAGGTGATCACCGTGTCGGCCCCGCTGGAGGCGATCTTGGCCACGTACGAGGCAAAGTCGCGCGTCTGGGCGATCGGAATGAAGTCGTCGCCCACGATCTGGATGTCCGGCCGCTTGCGCGCCAGGTACTCCCGGGCTGCCTTGGACACCTGGCGGCCATGGGTGTAGTCCTGGTTCAGCAGGTACACCTTCTTGATGTCCTTGCGGCCCTGCAGGTAGGTGGTCAGCGCCTCGATCTTCATCTCACTCGAGGGGTAGAAGCGGAAATGCCAGAAGCTGCATTTGTCGTTGGTCAGCAGCGGGTCCATGGCGGCGTAGTTCAGGTACACCGTGGCGCGCTCGGGCTCGCGCTCGGCCAGCTTGTTGAGCGCATCGACCAGGGCCAGTGCCACCCCTGAGCCACCGCCCTGGGTGATGTAGCGGATGCCCCGGTCGGTGGCCGCCTTGAGCACGTTCAGGCTTTCCTGGGGCGAGCCCTTGTTGTCGAAGTCGACCACCTCGAACTTGGGGTCGTTCGGGCCGGCCTTGGCATTGAGTTGCTGTACCACCTCACGCAACTGCTTGAGCGAGCTTTGCCCGGTCAGCGCAAAGGGCCCCGAGAGCAGGTCGATGAAGCCGATGCGCACGGTCTCGGCGGCGCCGGCGTGGGCCGCAGCGGCCAGCAGGGCGGTGGCCAGCCAGGTGCGGCGGCGCAGGCTTGAGGGTTTGAACAGGGTCATGAAGTCTCCAGGCGCGCCTAGGCGCTTTTTGTTGTGGGAAGCCGTGGCCGGTGGGTCACTGGCCTTCGAACACGCCGCCGTGCTGGTGGCGCAACTCGTTTTTCTGCACCTTGCCCGTGCCGCCCAGGGGCAGGCTGTCGACGAACAGCACCTCGTCGGGCAGCCACCACTTGGCCACCCGCTCCGTCAGAAAATCGAGCACCTGCTGCTTGCTCAGATCCTGCCCGGGCTTGCGCACGATGAACATCAGTGGGCGCTCATCCCAGCGTGGGTGCTTCACGCCGATCACCGCAGCCATGGCCACGGCGGGGTGGGCCACCGCAGCGTTTTCGAGATCGATCGAACTGATCCATTCACCGCCGGACTTGATCACGTCCTTGGTGCGGTCGCGGATCTGCATCACGCCCTGGGCGTCGATGGTGGCGATGTCACCGGTGGGGAACCAGCCGTCAACGAGGGCCTCGCGCTCGGCCTTGTGATAACGCTCCACGATCCACTGGCCGCGCACCATCAGCTCGCCTTGCGACACCCCGTCACGCGGCAGGTTGTGGCCGTTTTCGTCGACCACCTTGATCTCGATGCCGAACACCGATTTGCCCTGCTTGCCCACCAGCGCGTGGCGTTCTTCGGCCGGGCGGGCCATCTCGTCGGGGCCCAGGTGGCTCATGGTGGCGATGGCCGTGGTCTCCGTCATGCCCCAGCCGTGGCGCACGTCCACGCCATACACGTCATTGAACTTGGCGATCAGGGCCTTGGGCATGGCCGAGCCACCGACGCCAGTGCGGCGCATGGTGCTGAAGCGCAGCTGGTGCTGCTCCACGTGATGGATCAGACCCATCCAGATGGTGGGCACGCCGGCACTGACGGTGACACGTTCGGACTCCATCAGCTCGTACAGGCTGGCCGGGTCCAGACGAGGGCCGGGCAAGACCAGCTTGGCGCCCGAGATCAGGGCCGCATAGGGCAGGCACCAGGCATTGATGTGAAACATCGGCACCACGGGCAGCAGGGTCTCCTGCGCCCACAGGCTCAGCACGCCGGGCAGGCAGGCCGACAACGCGCTCAGGCACAGGGCGCGGTGAGAGTACAGCACCCCCTTGGGGTGGCCGGTGGTGCCCGAGGTGTAGCACAGGGCGGCGCCGGTCTTTTCATCCAGCTCCGGCCACTCAAAGCGGTCGTCCTGGGCCTGGATCAGGCTGTCCACCGCCAGCACGGCCGGGCCGGCCTCCAGTGAGGGCAGGGCCGCCTCGTCGCACAGGGCCACCCAGTGGCGCACGCGGGGGCAATGCGTTGCCACGGCCTGCACCAGGGGGGCGAAGGTGGTGTCGAAGAGCACCACCTCATCGTCGGCGTGGTTGATGATGTAGGCCAGTTGCTCGGGGTGCAGGCGCGGGTTGCAGGTGTGCATCACCATGCCGCTGCCTGAGACGGCGTAGTAGGCCTCCAGGTGGCGGTGGTTGTTCCAGGCGATCGAGCCCACGGTGCTGCCCGTCTTCAGGCCCAGTGCCTGCAAGGCCTTGGCCAGTTGTCGGGCGCGCCGGGCCAGGTCGGTGAAGGTGCAGCGGTGCAGGCTGCCATCGGTCTCGCGCGAGACGATCTGCTGAGTGCCGAACTGGGCGGTGCCGTGTTCCAGGATGGCCGAAACCAGCAGGGGGCGGTCCATCATGCGGCCGGGCTGTTGCATTGTCTGTGTCTCCTTGGGGCTGTTTTGAGGGTTCGGGGCTGTCGGCCCTTGAAAATGTGTCCGGATGTTCGCAAACGCATTCGCTCACCCTTGTCGTGTCGGCGACTGGTGGGTTTTGGCATGGGGGTAAAAACTTTTTGTTTCCAAGTGGCCCGGGTTCTTCTACACTGCGCCCGGTTGTCGGTTGAAAACCTCCGACACCAAGTGAACCCGGGAGAGACTGCCCCGCCTTCGATGGCTGGTGCGCAGCGCCGAAGGAGCAACCGCCCCGGAAACTCTCAGGCAAAAGGACCGGGTTCACACGCGACAGATACTCTGAAGAGCTGCCGGAAATCGTTTTCGTCGTCCGGCGCACCGAAGGAGCAAGCCCGCACCGCCCCCCTGTCAGGGCGGCGGCCGGGTGAATCTCTCAGGTCCAGAACAGAGGGGGCGCCTGCCACGCAATGTCGCGTGCAGGCCCCAACCTCATGACGAGTTCTGGAGCTTTTCCCATGAAAACCATCGCAGTCATTGGCGGCGGCATCACCGGTGTCACCACCGCCTACGCATTGGCCCGCCGCGGCCTGTCGGTCACCCTGTTCGAGAAGAACCGCTACGCCGCCATGGAGACTTCGTTTGCCAACGGCGGCCAGCTGTCGGCCTCCAACGCCGAGGTCTGGAACCATCCCTCCACCCTGCTCAAGGGCCTGAAGTGGATGCTGCGCAACGATGCCCCGCTGCTCGTCAACCCCAAACCCAGCTGGCACAAAATCTCGTGGTTCGCTGAGTTCATGGCCCACCTGCCGCATTACGAGCGCAATACCATCGAGACGGCCCGCCTGGCGGTGGCGGCGCGCGAGCATCTGTTTGGCTGGGCCCAGGAAGAGGCCATCGACTTCGACCTCAAGAAGCAGGGCATCCTGCACATCTACCGCGACAAGGCCGGCTTTGACCATGCGGGCCGGGTGTCCGAATTGCTGGCGCGCGGCGGCCTGCCGCGCCGTGCCGTGACCCCCGCCGAGATGAAAGCCATCGAGCCCACGCTGGCCGGCCAGTACTTTGGCGGTTACTACACCGAGAGCGATTCCACCGGCGACATCCACAAGTTCACCAATGGCCTGGCCCGTGCGGCTGAACGCCGCGGGGTGCGCACCCTGTTCGGGCAGGATGTTCAGGGCGTGAAGGCACATGGTGGCGGCATCCAGATCACGGCAGCCGATGATTCGGGCGTGATGCAGCACCGCTTTGACGGGGTCGTGGTCTGCGCGGGCACCGCCAGCCGCCAGATCGCCGCCAGCCTGGGAGACCGCATCAACATCTATCCGGTCAAGGGCTACTCCATCACCGTCAACCTGCGCGATGAAACCAGCCAGCGTGCCGCTCCCCAGGTCAGTCTGCTCGACGACGCCACCAAGCTGGTTACCAGCCGCCTTGGGGTGGACCGATTCCGCGTGGCGGGCACAGCCGAATTCAACGGCTTCAACAAAGACATCCGGGCCGACCGCATCCAACCCCTGATCGACTGGGTGCAGCAGTGCTTCCCGGGTGTCAGCACCCAGAGCGTGGTGCCTTGGGCCGGGCTGCGACCGATGATGCCGAACATGCTGCCGCGCGTGGGCCGGGGCCGGGCTCCCGGGGTGTTCTACAACACCGGTCACGGTCACCTGGGCTGGACGCTGAGCGCCGTCACCGCGGACATGATCGGGGATGTGGTGGCCGAGGCCTTGTTGCCGCAGCCGATGGTGATGGTCGCCCCCTCGGGCAGGGCGCTGTCACAGGCCTGAAGACGCTACCGCATCGAATGCGGACCGGCCTTCAGCTCAGCGGCACAACGCCAGGATGTCGGCTGGCACCGGCACGGCCTTGATGCGTTCAGGGCCTTCGGGGCTTTCGGGCAGGCGCACGCAGAAGGCGCGCACCTCACGGCCCTCGCACAGCACGTCGTCGCCCCGCATCACGACATGGCGGTGCACAAAGGTCTTGTCGCGCCATTCCTCGACACTGGTGTGGATCTGCAGCGTTTCGCCATAGGTGGCGGGGCGCATGAACTTGGTGTTGATCTCCAGCAGCGGCGTGCCGATGATGCCGGTGGTCTTGACCAGTTCACGCCAAGGCGGGACGCCGCAGCTCACGAAAAAGTTCAGCGACGAGGCATCCATCCATTTCGAAAAGTTCGGAAAGAACACGATGCCCGCAGGATCGCAGTCGCCGAACATCACCTTCACTTCATAGACCACGGTCTTGGTCATGGGGTCTCCATTGATTTCATTGATTTGTTTGGCAGGGCGATGGTGGTTCAGTCGCCGCTCGCCACGGCCCCGATTGTGGCCTGTGAGCGGCTGGACGGCCGTTGTCCCGGCGCGACCCCTCGCTTTCTGCGGGGCAGGGGAGGCGCGCTGCGGGTGTGTTTTCTATTGATTTTTTCATTTGTTTTGCTTATCATTTAAATCAATTTAAGCAAATATGGCGACTTGGCAACAAGCTTGCCTTCTGGAGTCAATCATGGAGCGCTCGATTTCAATGCCTTCTACCAGCCGTGCCGGCCGACCCACTGAGGCCGCAACCCAGGTGCGTGAGTACCTGGCCTTCCAGGTTGGCAAAGAGCTGTACGGCGTTGACATCCTGCGTGTGCAGGAGATTCGCGGCTTTGAGATGCCGACCCGCATCGCGGGTGCCACCGAGGTGGTGCGCGGCGTGTTGAACCTGCGTGGCGTGATCGTCCCCATCCTGGATTTGCGTCACAGCATGGGCCTGCCGGCCGACATCGGGGTGGCTACCGTGACCATCGTGATGAACCTCAAGCAGCGCACCGTGGGCTTTGTGGTGGATGGCGTGACCGATGTGGTGGGCCTGGCCCTGGCTCAAATCCAGCCCGCCCCTGAGCTGGCCGATGGGGGGCGCGGTACGTTCATCCAGGGCCTGGGTGAGTTGAGCGTGGAGGGCCGTCAACAGATGCTGATCCTGCTCGACGCTGATCAGTTGCTGGGCCAGTTGGGCGACAGCGAGCAGGCCTTGCTCGCGGTGCCCATGTAAGGTTTCAACCCTCAGAGCGCAGATCTGGCGCGCGCCCAGGCGTGCTGCGCTGCCAGGTAGGCAAACACCAGGCCAGGTCCGATGGTGATGCCCGGTGCGGTGTACACCCCCCCCATGATCGAGTTCATGTCGTTGCCCACCGCGTACAGGCCGGGCAGAGCCTGGTCGTGCTCATCGAGCAATCGGGCCTGCGCGTCGGTCACCAGGCCGGTGCTGGCGCCGATGTCCCCGGGGTACAGGCGGATGGCGTAGAACGGCGCCTCGCTCAGCGGCCCCAGGTTGGGGTTGCGATGGCCCGCCGCCGCATCGCCGATGTTCTGCTGGTAGGCGGTTTCTCCGCGGTGAAAGTCGGGGTCCACGCCGGTCTCGGCGTAGCGGTTGATTTGTGCCACCGTGTGTTGCAGCGCCTGCGCCGGCACCTTCAATTGGGCGGCCAGCTCGGCCAGCGTCTGGCCGCGCAGCAGGTAGCCCTCGGCCAGGAAAGGCGCCAGCCCCTTGCCGCCCGGGCGCACCATGCCCAGACCGTATTGGCGCAGGGCCTTGGCGTCGCACACCAGATAGGCCGGGATGGCGGGGGCGTGTGGGGCGGCCTTTTGCATGGCCAAGCCAAACAGGTGGTACGAGGTGCTTTCATTGACAAAGCGCTCACCAGCCTGGTTGACGGTCACCATGCCGGGCTTGGCCCGGTCCATCACGAAGTGCGGAAACACGGCCTGGCTGCCGTCGGGCCGGCGGCGCAGCGACACCGGGGCCCAGAAGGCCGGGCTCAGGCCGTTTTGGCCGTGCCGGGCACCCAGGCTCCGGGCCAGGCTCTGGGCCTGGCCGGTGTGGCCGGGCGCGGCCGGGCACCAGGCCTCGTCCGCCCCGGGCAGCAGTTTCTGGCGCCACTCGGGGTGGCGGTTGAAGCCCCCGCTGGCCAGCACCACACCACCGCGCACCCGCACGTTCAGGCGCTGGCCCTGGTGCTCCAGTGTCAGTTCGCGCAGGCCCTGCTGGTCGGGGCCGATGGCAGCCACGCTGGTGTTCAGTGCCAGGCTGACCGAGTCATGCTGCGCCAGCGAATACAGCAGGCGCGCGATCAGGGCATTGCCCATCACCAGTCGGGTGCCACGCGGGTGGCTGAGGCGGTCCAGGCCGTGCCGCGCCAGGATCTTGATCGAGTGCTTGAGCGAAGCCCACGAGCGGGTCATGCCCAGCAGGTGGTTGATGTCGTTGCGGTCCACCATCATGCCGCCCAGCACCGTGAACTCGGGGATGGGTGGGCGCAGCAACTTCAGCAGCGGGCCCAGGCGGCGGCCATCAAAAGGCAGGGGTTCCAGCGCCCGGCCGCACAGCGTCGAGCCGCCCAGGTCCGAGATGTAGTCGGGGTGCTTGGCGTAGGCGCGGTAGCGCACTTCGGAGTGCGCCTCGATCTGCTCGACCGCGGCCCGTCCATGGGCCAGAAAAGCCTCACGCAGGGCGCGCGGCGCGTTGTCGCCGATGGCGTTGTCGAGGTAGCGCGCCGCCTCGTTGAGGCTGTCTTGCGGGTTCACCGCGGCGCCCTGGCGCGTGCCCGGCACCCAGGTGGTGGCCGCCGACAGGGCCGTTGTACCCCCCACGTACCCGGTCTTCTCCACCACCAACACCCGCGCCCCCTCGATGACCGCAAACAGCGCCGCCGACAGCCCGGCCCCCCCTGCACCCACCACCACCACATCAAAAGTCTGGCCCGCTGTGAGGCCGCTCAGGTCTTTGTCCAACAACTGCATTTCAGTGATCCAAGAGAAAACGGTGGGGCCGAAGGCGGCTCAGGGAGCGGCCTTAAGCGGGGGACAGAAAATCCACCATGAGGTCCTTCACCCGCGCGAACATGTCCGCGCCAGTCATGGTCGTGCAGCCCAGGCTGCGCGCATGGGCGATCAGTGGGGTCACGGCCGGCTGGGTGATCACGCAGCCGACAAACATCTGGCCCTGCAGGCGGTTGGCGTCCAAGGGGTAAGGGTCACCGTTCTTCATGCCCACGGGCGTGGCGTTGAGCACGATGTCAAAGCCGCTCGGGTCGGCGCTGCCGTCTTGCACCGGGCAGCGGCCCAGGCCGGCCAGGCGGCTCACCAGGGTCTGGCGGCGGGTGTTGTCCTCGTCATGGATGGCCAGTTCGCTGACACCCGCCAGCACCAGCGCGTGGGCGATCGCCGAGCCGGCGCCGCCGGCGCCCACCAGCAAGGCTTTTTTTCCCGCCGGGTGGCAGCCGCGGTCCTGCATGGCGCTGACAAAACCCAGGCCGTCGAACATGTCGCCATACCAGCTGCCATCGGGCAGGCGGCGCATCACGTTGACCGTGTGCAAAAAGGCCGAGCGCTCGGAATGGGCGCTGCACAGATCGAAGCAGGCGAACTTGTGCGGCACGGTGACGATGATGCCGTCCACATTGCGGGCCAGCGACACGCCACGCGTCCACGCCGCCAGCTCGGCCGGCGGCACATGGGCCGGCACCACCAGGGCGTGCTGGCCACGCGCCTGCAAGGCCAGGCTGACCCCGGCGGGGGATTTGACCTGGGCAATCGGGTCGCCCACGATGTAGTGGACTCGGGTGGCGCCGTCGAGCGAAAGGCTCAGCTTGTCTGTCATGGTGTGAGGGTGATGACTGGTGAAAAGAAGCCAGATCGTATTTGAAAGTGGAATTCAATTCAACTATTGAATTTAATTCTAATTTATGGATATGATTGGGCCATGCTGTCACGCAACGCCCCGTCACTCATCCCCACCGCTGGCTGTGGCTCGGGTACGCTCGGGCTCCTTCCCGCATGGAGTGTTGAGCAATGAGTGGCGTATTGGAAAGAACCCTGGGCATTCTTGAACTGCTGGCCCAGCATGGCGACGGGCTGGAACTGGCCGTCATCGCCGACCGCCTGGACATCCCGCGCAGCGCGGTGCACCGCCTGCTGACCGATCTGGTGCGCTGTGGCTATGTGCGCCAGTTGCGCGACCATGGTGACTACATGCTCACAACCAAGCTGGTGGCCATGGGCCTGTCCTTCCTCAGCAGCACGGGCATCGTCGACATCGCCCAGCCCCTGCTGGACCGGCTGGCCGAGATTTCGGGGGAACTGGTGCGCCTGGCCGTGGTCGACGGTCACCGCCTCACCTGGGTGGCCCGTGCCCAGGGGGCACGCCAAGGCCTGCGCTATGACCCCGACATGGGCAGCGATGCCTTGCTGGCCTGTTCGTCTTCGGGCCTGGCCTGGCTGTCGGGCCTGAGCGACGACGAAGCCCTGGCCCTGCTGGCCCAGCAAGGGCTGGGTGAGCCCGGCAAATACGGCCCCAATGCCCCCACCAGCCTGCAGGCCGTGATGGCCGAGGTGCAGGCCACGCGCCAGCGCGGCTACAGCCTGACCAGTGAAACCTACACCGCCGGCCTCAATGCGATGGCCGCCCCGATCCGCCTGCATGGCCAGCCACCGCTGGGCACGCTCAGCATCGCAGGCCCGACCGTGCGCTTCACCCCCGAGCGCATGCAGGCCCTGGGCGATGAGCTGCAGGCCTGCGCCGCCCAACTGGCGGCTGCCAGCGGCAGCTCGCCTTTCTTCAGCAAACCTGCCCAGGGCGTGCGCGCCGCGGCAGGTGCCAAACCCATTTACGCGGCCTGAGGGCCCCACCACGCCTGCATGAACCCCGCCAGCCCCTCTTCCAACGCCGATGTCGATTTGCTGGTGGTGGGTTCAGGGGCCGGAGGGCTGGCCACCGCCGTGGCTGCGGCGCACCTGGGCCTGAAAGTGCTGGTGCTGGAGAAAGACCCCCAGTACGGTGGCACCACCGCTTGGTCGGGCGGCTGGATGTGGATCCCGCGCAACCCGCTGGCGCGCGCCGCCGGCATCGACGAAGACCCGGCCCTGCCCGAGGCCTACCTGCGCCACGAGTTGGGCGAGCAGTTTGATGCCCCGCGCGTGAGCGCCTTCCTGAACCAGGGGCCGCGCATGGTCGAGTTCTTCCGGCGCCAGACCGCGCTGCAGTTCATCGATGGCAACGGCATACCCGACTTCCATGGCCTCAGTCCGGCGGCCGCGCTGGGCGGGCGCTCGGTTTGTGCAGCCCCTTTTGATGCCCGCCGCCTGGGCCGCCACATCGACCGCCTCAAGCCTCCGCTGGCCGAGACCACGCTCTGGGGCATGGGCATTGCCTCGGGGGCTGAGCTGCGGCATTTTCTGAATGCACTGCGCAGCCCGCGCTCGTTCTGGCATGTGACCGGGTTGGTGTTGCGCTACTGGCGCGATGGCCTGCTGCATGGGCGCAGCATGCGACTGGTCAATGGCAATGCCCTGGTGGGCGCGCTGGCGGCCTCGGCCATCGAGGCCGGCGTGACGATCCGGGTCGACACCCCGGTCAGGCGCCTGCTGATCGAGGGCGGGCGCGTGGCTGGGGTGCAGACCGCTGGCCCCGACGGCAACCAAACCCTGCGCGCCCGCTGTGGCGTGGTGCTGGCCTGTGGCGGCTTTCCACACGACGAGGCGCGCAAGCGCGAATTGCTGCCGCATGCCCCCAGCGGACGCGAGCACTGGTCGGCCGCCTCGCGTGGCAACACGGGCGATGGTTTGCGCCTGGGTGAATCGGCCGGCGCCGTGGTGGCGCGTGACCTGCGCAGTGCCGCGGCACTGGCCCCGGTGTCCCTGGTGCCACGCGCCGATGGCTCGGTGGCGCATTTTCCGCACCTCATCGAACGGGCCAAGCCCGGCCTGATCGCGGTCACGGCGGCGGGCCGGCGCTTTGTCAACGAGGCCGACTCGTACCACGACTTCATGAGTGCGCTGCTGGCCGCCACGCCAGCAGGCCAAACGGTGCAAGCCTGGCTCGTGTGTGACCACCGCTTCATCCGTCGCTACGGTCTGGGGGCGGTCAAGCCCGCGCCCATGCCGTTGGGCCCCTGGCTGCGTCGCAGCTACCTGCTGCGCGGTCACACCCTGGCCGAACTGGCCCGGGCCTGCGGCATCGATCCGGCGGGCTTGCAGGCCACGGTGCAGCACTACAACGCCGCCGCACTACAAGGGCGCGACACCGACTTTGCCAAGGGCGAGAGCCCCTATAACTGCATCCAGGGTGATGCGGCTGCCGGCACCGCCAACCCCTGCATGGCGCCGCTGCAGCGCGGCCCGTTCTACGCGGTGCGGGTGCTGCCCGGCAGCCTGGGCACGTTCGCCGGCCTGCGTGCCAACGCCCATGCCCAGGCGCTCGATGCCCAGGGCCTGCCCATTCCCGGCCTGTACGCCGCTGGCAATGACATGAACAGCCTCATGGGCGGTTGCTACCCCAGTGGCGGCATCACGCTGGGGCCGGCCATGACCTTCGGTTTCATCGCGGCCCACCATGCGGCGGGCGTGGCCCTGCCGACCTGAGGGCGCGCAGCCCGCGGGCTTTTTTCCTTGATTCACACTCCACTGGTCTGTCCATGTACTACGAACTCGCTACCCTGACTCTTCCCTTCGGCACCGCCGGCCAGGCGGCCACCCAGGTGCAGGCGTTTGCCAACGCGCCTGAAGCGCAGGGCGAACTGCTGGCCTGCTGGACCACCGACATCGGTGAACTCAACCGCATGATCGTGCTGCGCGGCTTTGCCGATCTGACCACGCTCGAAGCCGAGCGCCAGCGCACGCAAAACAGCGCCAGCCCCTTCGGCTGCGGTGATCTGTACCAGAGCCTGAGCCTGGAGAGCTTTCGCGGCTTCCCCTGGATGAAGCCAGTGCGCCCCAGCGCCGAGTCGGGCATCGTGGGGCCGGTGTATGAGATTCGCACCTATGGCATCAAGCCCGGTGGCGTGCAGCCCACCATCGACCTGTGGGCGCAGTGTGTGCCCGCGCGCGAGGCCCTGTCGCCCTGCGTGGTGGCCATGGTGGCGCTCGACGGTCCACTGCGCTTCACCAACATCTGGGCCTACCCCACGCTGGATGCCCGCAGCCAGGCCCGCGCCGATGCGGTGGCCCAGGGCATCTGGCCGCCCAAGGGGGGCCCGGCGCACCTGAGCACGCAGATGGTCTCGACCATCGCCCTGCCCACGGCGGTGTCGCCCTTGAAATGAGGTCAACACCATGCGGACCTACTCTCTGGCCTATCTGACGGCGGGCTCACTCACCCCGGCCGCCATGCTGCGGCTGGCCGCGGAGCTGGGCTATGCCCACGTGGGCCTGCGCCTGTTGCCCAACGGCCCCGGCGGGCCCTACCAGACCTGGCTGGACGATCCTCAGCAGCAGCGCGAGACGCTGGCGGCCCAACGCGACACCGGCGTGGGCGTGTTCGATCTGGAGATCATCCGCATTGGCGAGGGCTTCGATCCTCTGACTTACCGCCCCTTGCTCGAAGCGGGGGCGGCGCTGAAGGCCAAGGCCTTGCTGGTGGCTGGCGACGACACGAACGAGGCGCGGCTGGTCGAGGGCTATGCCCGCCTGTGCGAGCTGGCGGCGCCCTATGGTTTGAGTTGCGATCTGGAGTTCATGCCCTGGACCGCGGTGCCCGATGCCCGCGCCGCGCTGCGCGTGGTGCAGGCCGCCGGCACCCCCCAGGCGGCGGGCATTCTGGTCGACGCGATCCATGTGGGGCGCTCCGGCACCACGCTGGACGACCTGCGCGCCCTGCCACGCGAGCTGCTGCATTACGCCCAGATCTGCGACGCCCCTGGCGGGCCCGATCTCACGGTGCCCCAGATGATCCACACGGCCCGTTGCGAGCGCCAGCTACCCGGCGAAGGCGTGATCGACCTGGCCGGCATGTTTGCCGCCCTGCCGGCCGAGCTGCCCATCAGTGTCGAGGTGCCGCACCAGGTGCGGGTGGCGCGCCTGGGCCTGACCGCCTGGGCGCGTGCGGCTTTGGCGGCCAGCCGCGCGGTGCTGAGTGATTTGGTGGTGTCAGCGCCGTGAGGCCGCCCTGTAGACCGCGTTGTGGTCTCGTCGGCCCACGGCCACAACGAGTACCAGCAGTACCTGGTCGCGCACCTCGTAGACCAGGCGGTAGCCCGCGCTGCGCAACTTGATCTTGTAGCGATCCGGATGACCGCTGAGCTTGGCCGTCGGGACGCGGGGGGCGGCGAGCCGCTCTGCCAGTTTCGCCTTGAACTGCTCCCTTGTCGTGCTGTCGAGCCGACGCCACTCTTTCAGTGCTTCGTCCAGGAAGGCGAGCTCATAGCTCATCGAGGGTCACGGCCATGATGGCCTGGCCTTCACGGGCGTTGGCGATGGCGTTCAGCTCCAGGTCTTCCAGCTTCTCCAGCATGGCCTCATAGGTTTTTGCGGGGATGCAGTAGAACGCGGGTGCATTGCGGTTCAGGATGGCGACCGGCAGCCCGTCGCCAGCAGCGACGGTGCCCATGGGGTCTTTTTTCAGCTCGGACACGCTGGCACTCATGTCCGCCAGGATGAGATGGGGCATGGGGGGCTTTGTTATCAAACAGGTGTTCATATTAGTGCTTCTAAGAGTATCTTTAAAAGTGCTTTTTGGATCGACCGCTGTTGGGAAGAGGCATGCATCAGCTTGCCTCAACACCTCTCGGTCGCCTTTGAATGGGCGACATGCGCGCAATTTGGGCGCCAGCCGGGTGTTTTGAGGGATATCACCAAGGGCCAGGCCCGAGACGCCCGGCACAGAATCGGTGATGGAAGTTGCGCGCAAGAACATCATCGACGGCCTGGGCAAGGGGCTGCGGGTCATTGAGGCCTTTGACGACGAGCATGCCCGGCTCACGGCTTCTGAAACCGCCATCCGGGCCGACATTTCGCGCACGGCGGCGCGGCGCTACCTGTTGAGCCTGGTGCATTTCGGCTATGCCGCCACCGATGGCAAGCGCTTCTGGCTGTCACCCCGTGTGCTGATGCTGGGGCAGAGCTACCTCAGCGCGGCGCGCCTGCCCCGGCTGGTGCTGCCCTTCATCCAGCGGCTGGCGGCCGAGTGCGGCGAGAACTTCAATTTCAGTGTGCTCGACGGGCACGAGGTGGTTTACCTGGCGCGCAGCCAGAGCAACCGCATGGTGACGATCGGGTTTCCGGTCGGGGCCCGCGTGCCGGCCCACGTGGTCACGCCGGGGCCGGCCATCCTGTCGGCCTGGGAGCCGGCCGCCATGGAGGCCTGGGTGGCCGAGCACGAGTTCAGCACCTTCACCGCCAACACGCCCACCCATGCCGAGGTGTTCCGCCGCGACGTGGACGCCGCGCGCGAGCTGGGCTACTGGGTGGCCGAGCAGCAGCTCAGCTCGGGCTTGCGCGGCTTTGCCGTGCCGATCAAGACGCGGCGCGGTGAATGCGTGGGCGCGGTGGGCGCCACCATGACCATGCACCAGAGCCGCGAGGCCATGGTGGCGCGCCTGCTGCCGCGGGTCACCGACGTGGCGATGCAGTTGCAACAAGTGTTGTGACCCCCCCCTGAGTCGCCTTCGGCGCCTTCCCCCCGAGGGGGACAACACCAGCGGCCTGGCAAAGCCAGCTCCGCGGTGTCTGCTGGCTTGGCTTGCTCCGCAGCCTTTTGAACGGTGAAGCCCTTCTTGTTCGGATGCAGCGCCCAGTGCTGATGTCTGGGTAGGGTCCCAATTTGACGCCATCGCACCCCAAGGGATGACACCCGCGGCCTGGCAAAGCCAGCTCCGCGGTGTCTGCTGGCATGGCTTGCTCCGCAGCCTTCTGAACGTTAAGACCGCGGTGCTATCGGGCGTCGTGGGCCCGTACGAGCGCTTCGGATTCCTGGGTCTGATCCGACGGCGGGCGCGCCGCGCTTCAGCGCGCATCCGTGGTGGTTCGGGTCCAGTGGGGCAGGGGGGCGGCACGGTGCAGCACGTCGTCGTTGAGCCAACTGGCGCTTTGGCGGGCCTGGGCGGCCACGTGTTGGGCGGGGAGTTGGGCGTAGTCGTCGTTGCTCACGTCCAGGCTGTAGTCGCCGGTGTAGCCCAGGCGGGCCAGGCGCAGCACCAGGTTGGCCAGTTGCTCGCTGTGGGCGCCCTGGCCGGGGAACACGCGCAGGCTGCGGGCCGAGGGGTCGGGGGCGGCGGGCTCGGGCAGCGCACCGATGACATCGGACAGCTGTACCTGGAAGATGCGCTCGGGCTCCAGTTCGATCAGGTCGTCCAGCGAGTCGCTGTTGGCAAACATGTGGAAGGCGTCCAGGCACAGGCCCAGGTTGCTGCAGTTGGCATCGCTCACCACATCCCAGGCATCCAGGAAGCCACGCACGCTCTGGCCCCAGGACAGGGCTTTGTAGGCCACCTGCAGCCCCAGTGGCACGGCCAGCATGGCCAGCTTGTGCAGGTCGGCGGCGAGTCGGGCCAGGTCGGTGCTGGCCTGGGGCAGGGTACTGGCGCTGACCAGCAGCCGCGGGGCCCCCACCTGGGCGCAGGTCTGCAGCATGCCCTTGGCCACTTCGACCTTGTACTGGTGCAGCGGCCCGCTCAGGCCTTCAAAGTCGTGCAGGGTCTGCAGGCCGGCCGGGCGCAGGCCGCTGGCCCGCAGGGCGGCCACGGCCCCGGCCACGCCACCGGGGTGGCTGACCACGTCGCGGGCGTCCAGCATCACCTTGGCAAAGCCGGCCTGGCGGATGGCCGTCAGCCGGGCCTCCAGTGGGCCGGCCAGGGTGCGGCTGTCCAGGCTGTAGCTTTCAAACATCGTCATGGCGGCCTCTGTCACTCGCTTGTACGGTGCACCAGCTCGAAGGACACCGAGCCCAGTTCGCGCCGGGTCAGCGCGCCGCGGTCTTCGGGGTGCAGGCTGCTGGTTTCGATGAATTCGACCCCCCGGCTTTTCAGCAGGGTCACGGCCTGGCCCACATCGGGGGTGCCCAGGCCGATGCGTTCAAGGTTCTCGGGGGCGCGGTCGCTTTCCATCCAGGGGTCGGGTTCGATCAACTGCCACATGAACTGGCCGCAGGGGCTCTTCAGAACCTTGCCCTTGGGCAGGATGCCGTAGCGCTCGTCTTCCGGCACGGTGCTGAAGTCGAACATGGTCTCGTAATAGCGGATCCAGTCCTCGCTGCGACCCGGGTCCACGTACTGCACCAGGCCAAAGTAGTCCAGCCCGGCCAGGGCCGGCGGGTGCTGGTCCACACCCGGGATGGGCTTGAAGTCGATGTCATAGATCGAGAACTCGGTCCATCGGTCCACCAGGTAGATGCGACTGCCGCCGGGCCCGTGGATGGCGGGGATGTGCAGCTCCATCGCCTGGGCATGGCTGGGCACCGGCCAGGCCCCCAGTTCCACGCAGCGGGTGTGGGCCCGCAAGGCATCCTTGACGCGGAAGGCCACCGCCGAAATGACGGGCTTTTCGTCCAGCAGGGCGCTGACGCGGGCGTCCTCGCTGTGGGCATTGACGATCAGGTTCATGCTGCCCTGGCGGTACAGCATGACCTCACGCGAGCGGTGGCGCGCGATCGGCTTGAAGCCCATGGTCTCCAGCACATGGCCCAGGGCCTGGGGGCGTGTGGTGGCGTATTCGATGAATTCGATGCCGTTCAGCCCGAGGCGATTGGGCATGTCGGGCACGGCTTCGCGGTCGGTGCCAAGTGGGGTCATTCGGTCCTCTTCGGTTCGCAACAGCCCGTCCAGGGGCCTGATACGGCCGTTGGCAGGGCGATGAGGCGAGTATGCCGCCAATGCTGCCAAGGACTGCGACGAAAGTCGGGCCTGGCGCCCAGATCCATCGGCTGGCGCGCGAACTGCGCGATAGTCGCCCAGAATTTTCCGGGCGAGAGGCTTGTCGAGCGCCGACTCAGACCAGGCCGCGCAAGATTTCGGCAATCTCCTTGAGTCCAGGCAGCAGCTTGTGCAACGACGTGTCCGCGGGGTAGGCCTCGCGCTGGAAGGTCAGGCTCAGGGCCCCCACACTGCTGCCTTTGCGGTTGACCAGGGGCACCGACAGGCCGCAGATGCCCAGATTGATGAACTGGTCGGTGGCGGCATAACCCTGCTGGCGGGCCAGCGTCACCGAGGCTTCGAAGGTCTGCTGCGAGGTGATGGTGTTGGCCGTGAAGCGGCTGAAATCGTGTTCTTGCAGCCAATGCGCCAGCGCCGGGGGCTCCAGGCTGCTGAGCAGCACCGGTCCGGGCGACACACAGTGCGCGGGGATGCGGGCCCCGGTGTGAAAGCCGATCGACAGCACGCGCGGCGAGTTGCTGCGGGCCAGGTACACCACGTCGTGGCCGTCCAGCACGCTGAGGTTGCCGGTCTCGCCGGTCTGCATCGACAGGCGCTGCAGAAAAGGCATCACCAGTCGGGGCAGGCGGGCGGACTCGAGGTAGGTCTGCCCGATGCGCAGCACCCGCGGGCGCAGCCAGTAGTGCTTGCCGTCGGTGTCGGCGTAGCCAAAGTGGACCAGGCTCAGCAGGTAGCGGCGTGCGGCGGTTCGGGTCAGGCCGGCCAGCTCGCCTGCTTCGGTGGCGGTCAGGCGTGGGTGTTCGTCCGAGAACGATTCCAGCACGCGCAGGCCTTTTCCCAGGCCTTCGATCAGGTGCTGGCGGTCGATGGCGGGGGGCTGACTCATCAGGGTGACCTCGGGTGAAACCCCTATTGTGATTCATTGGCGCACAGCAGCGTTCGATCATCGCACGCGTTATGGGGGTAGGCACTGGCATTTCAAAGCCTCGCCACCTACATTCGCCTCCACCCCGAAGCGGCTTGCCGGCCGCCTCGATGTGTCGGGGGCGCAGTCGTGTGAGCACGCTGTGCCTCTGGACGGCATTCGACAACACAACCGACGATTGGAGACATCCATGTCTGATCAAAAAGCCGCTGCGCACGGCTTGCAACAAACCAAGAAAGCGACCGCCAGCGGCTGGATCGGCTCGGTGCTGGAGTATTACGACTTCTTCATCTACGCCACCGCCGCTTCGCTGATCTTCCCGCAGATCTTCTTCCCCTCGGGCAACCCGACCGTGGCCATCGTGGCGTCGCTGGCCACCTATGGCGTGGGCTACGTGGCGCGTCCGATCGGTGCCTTCTTTCTGGGCCATTGGGGCGACACCCATGGCCGCAAGCAGGTGCTGGTGCTGTGCATGTTCCTGATGGGCCTGTCGACCATGGCCGTGGGTCTGCTGCCCACTTACGACCAGGTCGGCCTGTGGGCCCCGGCACTGCTGGTGCTGATGCGCCTGGTGCAAGGTTTTGCCGTGGCCGGTGAGATCTCGGGCGCCAGCTCGATGATCCTGGAGCACGCCCCCATGGGGCGTCGCGGCTACTACGCCAGCTTCACCCTGCAAGGCGTGCAGGCCGGCCAGATCCTGGCGGCGGCCATCTTCCTGCCCCTGGCCTATTACCTGCCCAGCGAGCAATTCAACAGCTGGGGCTGGCGAGTGCCTTTCCTGCTGAGCTTTGTGGTGATCATCGTGGGCTACTACATCCGTCGCGAAGTCGAGGAAACCCCGGTGTTTGCCGAAGAGTCCAAGCAAGGTGTCGTGCCCCGTGCCCCGGTGGTGCAGGCCTTTGCCGAAAGCGGCCCCAACATGCTGCGCGTGGTCTGCATGGCCCTGATGAATGTGATCCCCGTGGTCACCACCGTGTTCGGTGCCGCCTACGCGGTGCAGCCAGGCTATGGCGTCGGCTTTGACAAGAGCGTGTACCTGTGGATTCCGGTGCTGGGCAACATCGTGGCGGTGCTGGTGATCCCCTTTGTCGGCAACCTGTCCGACCGCATCGGCCGTCGCCCGCCGATCATCGTGGGCGCCATCGGTGCCGGTCTGCTGTCCTTTGTGTACCTGTATGCCATCAGCACCAAGAACGTGCCCCTGGCCGTGGTGATGTCTCTGCTGATGTGGGGCGTGGTGTACCAAGGCTACAACGCCGTGTTCCCCAGCTTCTACCCCGAGCTGTTCCCAGCCCGCACCCGGGTCACGGCCATGGCCATTTCGCAGAACGTGGGCACCATGATCACGGCCCTGCTGCCGGCCCTGTTTGCTGCCGTTGCCCCGCCCGGCGCCGCCGACATCCCGACCACCGTGGGCGCCATCGCCCTGGGCATCACCGTGATCGCCTCGCTGGCGGCCTGGTCGGCCCGCGAAACCTACCGCTTGCAGACCAAGGACCTGGGCAAGCCCGACGCAAGCCCGGTGTCCACCGCGGACTACGACAAGGCCCGCGCACAGGCCCTGGCCACGGCCAAGCGCTGATGTCCGCCACACCCCCTGCCACGGCAGGGGGCGCTGGCCCCAGGGCCCGCCAAGGGCGGGCCTTTTTCATGGATCCCGGCTGCCGGCTTCTGGCCCGGCTGCCCTTTCACCGGAGCCCCGCCATGACCCATCCCCTCTCCTCTGAACCGTCAACCCTGCGCCTGGGCATCCTGGGCTGCGCCCACATTGCCCGTCAGTTTGTGCGCGACACCGCCTCCTGCGCGGCCGTGCAGGTGGTGGCGGTGGCCAGTCGCCGGCTGGAGACGGCGGTGGCCTTTGCCGGGGCACTCGGCATCGCTCGGGCCCATGGCAGCTACGAGGCCCTGCTGGCCGACGGCACGGTGGATGCCATCTACCTGCCCCTGCCCAACAGCCTGCATGCCGAATGGGCTGTTCGCGCCGCTGAGGCTGGCAAGCACGTGCTGTGCGAGAAGCCCCTGTCATTGGGCGTGGCCCAGGCGCGCCGCATGTTCGATGCAGCCGAACGGCACGGCGTGCAACTGCTGGAGGCCTACCCCTATGCCTTTCAGCCGCAGAACCAGGCCCTGTTGGGCTTGTTGAGCCAGGGGGTGCTGGGCGAGGTGCGCAGCGTGCAGGCCTGCTTTGGCTTCACTGTGGCCCAGGGCACGGGCAACATCCGCCTGCAGCCCGAGCTGGGCGGCGGCGCACTGCTGGACGCCGGCAGCTACGCCCTCAGCCTGATCCGCTCGGTGATGGGCGGTGCGCCCCAGCGCGTGCGGGCCGATGCCAGTTGGAGCGACAGCGGCGTCGACATCAGCACCAGCGCCACCCTGTACTACGCCGATGGCCGCCGCGCTCAGCTCTCTTGTGCCATGGACACGGCCAACCACCGCCGCGCCACCGTGATGGGCAGTTTGGGCACGCTTGAGACCGAATACCTCAACCACACCGCTGAGGCCCCGGGCGACAACCCCTGGGGCTACCTGCCCAGCCAGTTGCGCCTGCGCCGCGGCGTGGCCAACAGCCTGCCGTTTGAAGAGATTTCTTGTCCCACAGGCAGCGGCTTTCGCTTTGCCGCCGAAACCTTTGCCCAGGCGCTGGCCCATGGCGACCGGGCGCTGTTCGAGCGTGCGCGGCAAAGCAGCCTGGACAACATGGCCACGCTCGAAGCGCTGGCCCTGAGTGCGCGCGAAGAACGCACCGTGGCACTTGAAGGCCTCTGAGCCTAGCCCTGATCCCGATCCCCTTCGAACCCTTTTGCCCCCTGGAACTGACATGCCCATCAGCGGAAAAACCCGACTCATTGCCCACATCGGCTACCCCACCGAGAGCTTCAAGGCCCCCATGATCTACAACCCCTGGTTCGAGCAGCAAGGCATCGACGCGGTGGTGGTGCCCATGGGCGTGAGGGCTGACGACTACCGTGCCACGCTGCAGGTGCTGCGGCGCTTCACCAATCTGCACGGGGCCCTGATCACCATGCCGCACAAGGTCGTCACGTTGGACCTGGTGGATGAGGCCACCCCCACGGCCCGCATCGCGGGCGCCTGCAACGCCATTCTGTTGCGGCCCGATGGCAGCCTGCTGGGCGACCAGTTCGACGGCGCCGGCTTTGTGCGCGGCGTGGAACGCAAGGGCTTTGCCCTGGCCGGCCGGCGCGTGCTGGTGTCCGGCTGCGGCGGCGTCGGCTCGGCCATTGCCGCCTCGCTGGCAGCGGCTGGCGTGGCGGAGATGGCTTTGTTCGATTTCAACACCGCCGCTTGCGAGGCCCTGGCCGGCCGCCTGCGAGCCCACTACCCCGCGCTCAAGGTGAGCATGGGCTCGAACGACCCGGCCGGTTTCGAACTGATCGTCAATGCCACGCCCCTGGGCATGAAGGAAGGCGACCCGCTGCCCTTTGATGTGGACCGCATCGCCCCCGGCACCTTTGTGGGCGAAGTGGTCATGAAGCAGGCCTACACCCCGCTGCTGCAAGCCGCGCTGGCCAAGGGCTGCCCGGTGCAACTGGGCACCGACATGCTGTTCGAGATGATCCCGGCCT
Source organism: Curvibacter sp. GW821-FHT01G03 (assembly GCF_059422285.1). Classification (NCBI taxonomy): domain Bacteria; kingdom Pseudomonadati; phylum Pseudomonadota; class Betaproteobacteria; order Burkholderiales; family Comamonadaceae; genus Curvibacter; species Curvibacter sp. GW821-FHT01G03. The sequence continues at coordinate 43,825 of NZ_JBWKWP010000013.1, read as the reverse complement.
ACCTGGAGTTCTTCGGCTTCGGCAGCGCCACCCCGGAGCAACTGCGCGCCGTGGCGCAGATCCAGTACTGATCAGGCCGGGGGCGGCCCCTGCAGGGCCCGCAAATCGGCCAGTCCCAGCAGCGAACGCATCTGGGTGATGGCGATGGCGTTCAGCTGGGCCAGGCGCTGCTCCGAACCCAGGCCCTGATGTATGAACACCGCGTTGATGCTCTCCAGGTTGGAGAGCACCACCAACTGCTCCAGGGTGGCGGTGTCCCGCAGGTTGTCGCCGGCTTTAGAGCCTGTTCACGATCTCGCACGGGCCGCGTTGGAGCGCAATCGGGATGAGTGGGTGGCCCGGATGCGCTGCATGGGCTGGTGCCCATGCAAGCAGTCGGGGCGCCCAATCGCCCGATTTCGCTCCAACCCTTCGGGCAGTGGCCTTTTCGGGCGGTCTGCGGCGTTGCGGCGCTTGTCGATAGGCGGGCTATCGACGGCGCACCGCGCCTTGCATCCCATCCCGAAAAGACCGCTGCGCGACCCGAGGGAGATCGTGAACAGACTCTTAGGCTGGCCCTGACGCCACTGGGCTGCCGTGAGGCCAAACAGGGCCATGTTGAGCAGGTCGGCTTCGCTGGCGTAGAGGGTGCGTGCCTGCTCCGGCGTGATGCGCGGTGGCATCAGGTGGGCCTGGATGGCATCGGTGTGGATCTTGTAGTTGACCTTGGCCAGCGTCCGCTGCACGTTCCAGGCCTGTGATTGGCTGCGGGCTTCCTCGTCTTTGAGGCGTTGGAATTCCTTGATGAGGTAGAGCTTGAATTCAGGGCTGATCCACATTCCGAATTCAAATGCCAGATCTTTGTGGGCGTAGGTGCCGCCGTAGCGACCCACTTTGGCTTCCAGACCGATGGCCCCGGTCTTGCTCGTCCACTCCTTGACGCTGAGCTTGTAGCTGTTCAGCCCCGCTTGACTTTTAATTGTGGCGAATTCGCCTTCATTGAAGTGAGGGTTATGGATCGACTCCCAGATGCCCAGGAATTCGATGGTGTTTCGATTGCGCAACCAGTCAGCAATGAAAAAATCGCCATGTTTGGCTTTCAGCATGTCGGTGAGCGAGATGTAGTCTTGCCCAGCCTTCGAGATGAGGGTGACCGTGTGCCCCTTTACTGCCAATTGTTTAACCATGGTGATAGCGCTCCGTTGACCAAGGGGTTGGAGTGAGCATGGGCAACGGTTTGAAGCACCATGCGGCCTTCCATTTTCAACAGTGCACGAGGGGGCGTTGCTTGCAGTTCAAGCTGCTGAATTGTCAGTTCATCGGTTCGTTTCCTTGCTCCACGGGGGCGATCTTGGCTCACACCGTGTGCAACGCCATCAACAAGCCGCTGACCGTGAAGAACGAGACCACGGTACCAGCCAGCAGGGATGCGGCGGCGGTGTCTTCTTCGCCGTAGGCTTGGGCCAGGATGGTGTAGATGCCCATCATGGGCATGGCGGCGCTGAGCACGGCGGCCAGTTTGAGCTGGGGCGCCAGTGGCGACAGCCCGATCAGAGGCAGGGCCGATGCTGCGGCCAGCACGGCCAGGGGGTGCAGTAGCAGCTTGCCCGCCACGATGGGGGCCACCCGGCGCAGCAGGCGACCAAACGACAGCCCGGTCAGGGTGCCGCCGATCACGAACAGCGACAAGGCGCTGCTGGCCTGGGCAAACAGGCCCACGCTGCGTTCCAGGGCAGTCGGCAGGTGCAGGCCTGACAGCGAGACCGCAAAGCCCAGCAGCAGGCCGATCACCATCGGGTTGGTGATCAGGCGCCGGCTGGTGTCCACCAGCATGTGCCGCCAGCCCGTGGCGTGGCCGCGCGCGCGCTCGGCCATGGCCAGCAGCAGCGGGATCATCAAGGCGTTCTCCACCACCATGTTCAGGGCCAGGGCCACACCGGCCACGGGCGCCAGCGTCAGCACCAGGATCGGAAAGCCCACAAAGCCACTGTTCGAGCACGACATGCCCATGGCGTAGCAGGTGCTTTGCAAGGCGGAGTGTCGACCCAGCCGGCGCCAGGCGGCATAGCCCAGCCCCATCGTCGCCAATGAGCCCACCAGGTAGGCCACCAGGTAGCCGGTGTTCAGGATCTCGCCGATCGGGCGCTTGGCCAGCGCATTGAACAGCATGGCCGGCAAGGCCAGGTTGACCACGAACTTGCCGAACAGGCGCATGTCGGGCTTGCTGAACAGGCCGGCGCGCGTGGTCAGAAAGCCCAGGGCGATGGCGATGTAGATGGGGCCGGTGATGGCCAGGATGTCGAGCATGTGGGAGGCTGAAAACGGCTCAGCGCCCGCGGGCTTCGGCCGGCGGGCGCTGAGAAAAAATCAATGGGATCAGGTTTGGGCTTGTTGTACGGCTGACACGGCGGCGCGCAAGGCCAGCAGGTAGCTGTCCACGCCAAAGCCGCAGATCTGGCCCTTCACGATTTCGGCGAACACCGAGACATGGCGGAAGGCCTCGCGCGCATGGATATTGGACATGTGCAGCTCGACCACCGGCACGGTCAGGATGGCCAGTGCGTCGCGGATGCCGTAGCTGTAGTGGGTCCAGGCACCGGCGTTGATCAGCACGGCGTCCATGCCTTCCTCGTAGGCCTGGTGGATGCGCTCGCACATCGCGCCTTCGTGGTTGGTTTGAAAGCTGACCACTTCGGCGCCAAGCTCGCGGCCCAGGTCTTGCAGTTGGCCATCGATCTGTTCGAGCGTGATGGTGCCGTACTGCTTGGGGTCGCGCTTGCCGAACATGTTGTGGTTGATGCCGTGCAGCATGAGGATCTTCATCGCTTGTCTTTCTGTGTTGCTTGAATCGGGTGGTGATCAGGGGGCTTCAAAGGAGTTCGACCGTCTCGCCACTGGCCGCCGCGCGGGCGATGGCTTCGGTCACGCGCAGGTTGGCCAGGCCGTCGCGTGCGCTCACCAGCGGGGGCGCTTCGCCACGCACCACGGCCCCGAAATGCGCCATCTGCTGCATGATCGGATCGTCGCGCACCAGACCCACCACGCCCACCTCGAAAGGCTTCCACCAGGAGGACTCGCCGCTGCGGGGGTAGGTTTTGAGCCGCATCGTCGGAACCGACAGGCTGCCCTGGGTGCCGGTGATGACGTAACAGTCCTCGTCATCGTAACTTGGATAGGCCTTGTTTTCCTGCGAGGTCTGCTCCCAGCTGCGCGCACAGGCCGCCGTGTCGGACAGCATGAAGCTGCCCAGCACGCCATTGGCAAAGCGCAGGTTGATGCTCACGGTGTCTTCGACGGCGTGGCCGCGCACCGCGTTCGATGCCAGGGCCTGCACCGCCATCACCTCGCCACACAGCAGGCGCAGATTGTGCACCTCGTGGATCAGGTTGAGCAGGATCGGGCCGCCGCCGGGCTCGCGTCGCCAGGGCCCTTCGTCAAAGTAGCGCGCCGGCTTGAAAAAAGTGGCGCTGCCCATCACCGCCACCAGGCGGCCCAGGGTGCCGGCCTGCACCACCTCGCGGGCCTTGGCCATGATGGGGCTGTGGGCCCGGTGGTGGCCGATCAACACCCGCCCCGCCGTGGCGTCCACACGCTCGACCAGGGTCAGGGCTTCGGCCACGGTGGGCGCGACCGGCTTTTCCAGCAGCACCGGCAGACCCGCCTCCAGGCATTGCAGGGCCTGCGGCACGTGCAAGGTGTTGGGGGTGGCCAGCACGATGCCGTCGGGGCGGTCGTGGCGCAGCAGTTCGTCCAGGCCGGGGTAGCAGGGCACGCCTGCCGCCGTGGCCAGGGCCTGCGCGGCAGGGGAGGGGTCGACCACGGCGCTCAGGCGCGCGCCCGGGGTCTGTTGCAGGGCGGCCATGTGGGCCTGGCCGATGGTGCCAGCGCCGGCCACGGCGATGCGAAGGGGGTGGGTCATGCGTGTCTCGAATTCTGGAAGGGTCTTGTTGCGCCGGCCCTGCCACGATAAAACCGCTTGATCCATTCACAATGTGCTTGAAATTCCATTCACAATTTCCTGATGGTGAATAAATGAATCAAGCCTGGGACCTGGTGGACCTGCAGGTGTTCTGCCTCGTGGCCCGGCGCGGCAGCTTTGTGGGGGCCGCGACCGAGCTGGGCATTTCGCCGGCCTATGTGACCAAGCGCATCGCGGGCCTGGAGCGGGCCCTGGGGGTGACGCTCTTTCACCGCACCACGAGGCGGGTCTTGATCAGCGAAGCGGGCGAAGCCGCCTATGCCTGGGCCAGGCGGGTGCTGGAGGCCGCCAACGAGTGGCATGCCCAGGGGCCTGCGAGCGGCGATGCGCTGACCGGCACGCTGCGCATTGCCACCAGCCTGCGGCTGGGGCGCAATCACCTGTCGCCCATCCTGGCCAGGCTGTCCGACCAGCACCCCGCGCTGGAGGTGTGGCTGGAGCTGGTGGACCGCCGCATCGACCTGCTGGAGGAGGGCTTTGACATCGACATCCGCATGGGTGAGGTGACCGAACCGCACCTGATCGCCCACCCCATCCTGCCCAGCGTGCGCGTGCTGTGCGCGGCGCCCACCTACCTGGCCCGGCGCGGGGCCCCGCGTCAACTGGCCGATTTGGTGCAGCACGATTGCCTGCTGTTCCGCGAGCGGCACCAGAGCTTTGGCGTGTGGCGGCTGGAGGGGCCGCGCGGGCCCGAAACCGTCAAGGTCACCGGCACCCTGGGCTCCAACCACAGCGATGTGGTCAACCACCTGGCCCTGGCCGGCAAGGGCATCGTGCTGCTGTCGAGCTGGGATGTGGACGAGCCTTTGCGCAACGGCAGCCTGGTGCGTGTGTTGCCGGAGTATCGCCAGAACGCCGACGTGTGGGCTGTCACGGCCGCCCGGGCCCAGCAGTCGCCCAAGCTGCGCCATGGCCTCTCGTTTCTGGTGGATGAACTGCGCTCAGGGCCGAACGCCCTGCACACCTTCACCCACTGATCCGATGACCTGAAGGGGTTGATATTGGAATGATCTTCAAAAATGGAATAAGATTCCAGAACTTGAATTCATGCCACGATCACCCATGTCTGCGCCCACGATGTTCCCCATGCCCTGCCGGCTGATGGCCGGGCTGGCGTCGGCCTGCGCCACCTCGGTGTCGTGCGGCGAGGCGCTGTCGCGCCTGCCTTTCTTTTTCGGAGCCCGTTGGTACAGCAGCGCCTGAGTTGGCGCTGTCTTGTGCTCGCCATCCAGGCCCTGCCACGTCGTCGCTGTGTCGTCGCGTGGGGGCTTGCCGTTTCCCGAATCTGAAAGAACCCCATGGACTTCGCCCTCAATGACGAACAGAAAATGATGATCGACACCGTGCGTCGATTCATCGCCGAAGAACTGCAGCCCCTCGAAGACGAGATCGAGCAGCAGGGCTTTCTGGCCCCCGACAAGGCCCGTGCCGTGCACGAAAAAGCCAAGGCCCTGGGCCTGTACGGCCTCAACATCCCGGCCGAGCATGGCGGCGGCGGCTTGGGCGTGGTGGACCGCATCCTGTGCGAGGAGCAGTTCGGCCACACCAGCGACATCCTGATCCGCCGTGCCTTCGGCAACATCTACGAGCCGCTGCTCAAATGCCAAGGCGAGCAGGTGGAGCGTTGGCTGCGCCCCACGGTGCGCGGTGAGCGCACCTGCGCCATTGCCATCACCGAGCCCGGCGCCGGCTCGGACGCCCAGGGCATCCGCACCCATGCCCGCCGCACCGACAGCGGCTGGGTGCTCAATGGCAGCAAGCACTTCATCAGCGATGGCGAGTGGAGCGACTTCTTCCTCGTCTCGGCCAAGACGGGCGAGCGCGAAATCTCGATGTTCATGGTGGACAAGGGCCTGCCCGGCTTCACCGTGGGCAAGGACCAGAAGATGATGGGCCTGCGCGGCACGCCTCACGTCGAGCTGTTCTTCGACAATGTGCCGCTCGAACCCGTGGCCTTGCTCGGTGAGCAGGGCCAGGGCTTCAAACTGGCCATGGGGGCGCTCAACGTGGTTCGCCTGGCCCAGGTCGGTGCCCGTGCCGTGGGCAAGGCCAGCCATGTGCTCGAAAAAGTGGTCGACTACGCCACGCAGCGCCAGCAGTTCGGCCAGCCCATCGGCGACTTCCAGATGGTCCAGCAGATGCTGGCCGACAGCGTGATCGAGATCAACGCCGCGCGCTGGATGGTGTTGCACGCGGCGTGGCAACTCGACCAGGGCCAGGATGCCCGCGAAAGCATCGCCCAGGTCAAGGTGCATGCCGCCGAAACCCTGGGCCGCGTGGTCGACCGCGCCGTTCAGGTGTTTGGCGGCATGGGCTTCTGCAAGGAGCTGCCGATCGAGCGCTACTACCGCGACGCCCGCATCTACCGCATCTTCGACGGCACCAGCGAGATCCACCGCACGGTGATTGCGCGCAGCGTGCTCAAGAAGGGCGCCACCCTGTTCGACCTGCACCGTTGAGGCCCGACATGAGCGAACACAAGCCATCCAAGTTCATGAGCCCGGCCCAGGCCGCGGCGCTGATCCGTGACGGTGACACCGTGGGCCTCATGGGCGGCGGTGGTGGCCTGATGGAGGCCACCTGCCTGTTCGAGGCGGTGCAGGCCCGCTTCCTGGCCAGTGGCGCACCGCGCGACCTCAGCGTGGTGCATGCCCTGGGCATTGGCGACAAGAAGAGCAAGGGCATGAACTGCTTTGCCCACGAGGGCCTGGTGCGCCGCGTCATCGGCGGCCATTGGGTCTGGTCGCCGGCCATGCAGCAACTGGCGCTGGACAACAAGATCGAGGCCTACATCCTGCCCGGTGGGGTGTCCAGCCAGTTGATGCGCGAGATCGGTGCCGGCCGCCCGGGCCTGCTGACCCATGTGGGGCTGGGCACGGTGTGCGACCCGCGCCAGGGCGGCGGCCGCATGAACGAGCGCGCATGCGACGACCTGGCCGAGGTGCTGCAACTCGATGGCCGCGAGTTCCTGCGCTACAAGCCCTTTCCCATCCACATCGCGCTGGTGCGGGCCAGTGCGGCCGACGAGGACGGCAACATCAGCTTCGAGCATGAGGCCGCCAACCTCGATGCCCAGTCGCTGGCGCTGGCTGCGCGCAACAGCGGCGGCCAGGTGATCGTTCAGGTCAGGGAGCGGCTGCCGCGCGGCGCCCTCAAGGCGCGCGAGGTGCGCATCCCGGCCGCCTGGGTGGACGCCATCGTGGTCGACCCCGGGCAGCGCGCCAGCTACGACATCCCTTTCGATCCGGCCCTGAGCGGCGAATTGACGGGCGAAGCCCGCCATGCCAGCGAACAGGCCGACCGGGAGGCCGAGCGACTGGCCGCCACCCAGGCCTTTGGCGAGCGTCAGGCCGTGGCCCGGCGGGCGGCCGAAGAGCTGTTCAACACCGGCAAGCCGTGCCCGGTGGTCAATTTCGGGGTGGGCGTGCCCGATGCCGTGGCCAAGCTGATCGCAGCGCGGGGCGAGCAGCACCGCCTGTACCAGACCATCGAGCACGGCACCTATGGCGGCACGCTGCTCGATGGCGTGCTGTTCGGCTACGCCCGCAATGCCAGCGCCATGCTCGATGCTGCCACGCAGTTCGACTTCTATGCCGGGGGCGGGCTGGACATCGCCTTCCTGGGTCTGGGCGAGCTCGATGCCCAGGGCAATGTCAATGTGTCGCGCCTGGGGGGCCTGACCGTGGGGCCTGGTGGCTTCATCGACATCGCCCAGAACGCCCGCAAGGTGGTGTTTTGCGGCACCTTGGCCGCCAAGGGCGTGAAGCTGCAGACCGGCGACGGCCAGATGCGTGTGCTGCAGCAGGGCCAGGTGCGCAAGCTGGTGCGCCAGGTCGACCAGATCACCTTCAGCGGGCCGCAAAGCCTGGTGCGGGGCCAGCAGGTGCTTTACCTCACCGAGCGCGCCAGCTTCAGGCTCACGCCCCAAGGGCTGGAGCTGTTCGAGTTGGCGCCGGGCATCGACCTGCAGCGCGACGTGATCGATCAGATGGACTTCCGCCCCTTGATCGCCAGCGACCTGCGCACGATGGCGCAGGCCCATTTCCATGAGCCTAATGGGGTTGCGCTTGAGGCATGATGCAGCCCATGGCGGCACTCCAGTGGGTGCCGCCCCGTCAAACCTGAATGCCGTACCGCCATGTCCACTGCGCCCGCCGCTTCCAAAGACAACGCTGATTCCAGCGACATCATCGACAGCCTGGGCCGGGGCTTGCGCGTCATCGAAGCCTTCGACGACGCGCATCCGCGCCTGAGTTCGTCCGAGGTGGCCGCGCGCTCGGGCATCACCCGCACCGCCGCGCGCCGCTACCTGCTCAGCCTGGTGCACTTCGGTTATGCCGACACCGACGGCAAGCGCTTCTGGCTGATGCCGCGCATCCTGCGCCTGGGCCAGAGCTACCTCGATTCGGCGCGCCTGCCGCGCCTGGTGCAACCCTTCTTGCAGCGCCTGTCGGCCGACTGCGGCGAAACCTTCAACTTCAGCGTGCTCGACGGCCACGAGGTGGTGTACGTGGCGCGCAGCGCCAGCAACCGCATGGAATCCATCGGCTTTGCGGTCAGTGCACGGGTGCCGGCCCACCTGGTGACGCCGGGCATTGCGATGCTCTCCACCTTCCCGGTGCCGGCCCTGGAGGCCTGGGCCGAGGTGCACGAGTTCAACGCCTTCACCCAGAACAGCGCGGCCAATGCGCCGCAGTTTCTGCAGACCGTGGCCGCCGCCCGCCACCAGGGCTACTGGACCAGCGAAGGGCTGCTCACCCTGGGCTTGCGCGGCATTGCCCTGCCGGTGAAAGACCGCAAGGGCGAATGCCGGGGTGCCATCGGTTCGACCATGCCGGCCCAGCCCTATACCCACGACGAGATGGTGCAGCGCTTTCTGCCGCGCCTGACCGAGGTGGCCAACGTGCTGCGGGATCTGGTGTGAGCGCCCTCGTGCTGCAGGGCATCGACGCGTTGATCTTTGACTGCGACGGCACCCTGGTCGACAGCGAGGAGCCGGGCCTCGAAGTGCTGCATGCGCTGGCGCTTGAAGCGGGCCTCGACCTGACCCTGGCGCAGGCGCGGCTGCGTTTTCGTGGTGTGCGCATGACCGAGTGCGTGGCCTGGATCGCGGCCCAGCGCCCAGGCCGACCTGCCGGATTCGAGGCCGATTTCATCGCCCGGGTGCGGCGCCAGACCGACATCCGCTTTCACCAGGGCCTGCAGGCCATGCCGGGTGCGCAGACGTTGCTGAGCACCCTGTGCGCACAGGGCCTGCCGATCGCCGTGGCCACCAACGGACCGCGTGAGAAGGTCGAACTGTCCCTGGGCCTGACCGGTCTGCGCGAGCCCTTTGGCCTCCATGTCTACTGCGCCTACGAGGTGGGCAGCTTCAAACCCGAGCCGGGCCTGTTCCTGCATGCGGCGCAGGCCCTGGGCGTCGCGCCGCAACGCTGCGCCGTGGTTGAAGACAGTCTGCCCGGCCTGCAAGCCGCCCTGGCCGCCGGCATGCGGGCCTGCTCGCTGCACCCCCGCGCCGGCCTGCCCGACACCCTGGTGCAGCAGGTGCACTTCATCGAGCGCCTTGGCGACCTGCTGGCCTGAGTCAGGCCACGCGTTGCAAGGCCTGGCGCACCGGGCCCAGGTCGGCCGTCAGCGCATCGGCCATGGCTTCGAAGCCAAAGAAGCGCAGGTACTCGGGTACCTGCTGGGTCAGCATCTCGAAGCCGGGATGCACGGTGATGCCGCGCTTTTCACAGGCCTGCTGCAAGGGCGTGGCATGGGGCTTCATCAGGATGTCGACCACCGCTGCATCCGGCGCCAGGGCCGCCACGTCAAAGGGCAGCGGATCGTCGCGGTTCAAGCCGAGCGAGGTGCAGTGCACCACCAGATCGAAGCCACTGGCATCGGGTGTGGCCATGGCGTGCACCGGGCTGGCCGCGCCTTCGGCCAGGCGCGCAGCGATCCGCTGTGTGTGGGCTGTGTCGCGGTCCCACAGGGCCAACTCGCCCAGGCGGCGTTCGGCCAGCGAGGTGGCCACGGCGGTGCCCGCGCCGCCCAGCCCCAGCACCAGCACCCGGCGGCCTTCCGGGGCCAGCCCGAAATGGTCCAGCGACTTGGACAGGCCCAGCCCGTCGAACAGGGCCCCCCGCAGGCTGCCATCCGGTTCGCGGCGCAGCGCGTTCACCGCCCCGGCGCGCCGGCCCAGCCGGTCCACGTGCTGGGACAGGGCCAGTGCGGGTGTCTTGTGCGGGATGGTGAGCCACAGGCCGGGCACGTTGGCGGCCGCCAGGGCACCGCGCACAAAGCCCTCGAAACGCTCGGGTGCCACCTCGGCAGGCAGCAGCACGGCGTTCACGCCATGGGCCTGGAACAAGGGATTGAAGACCTCAGGCGCGCGCACCTGGTTGACCGGGTGACCGAGCACGAAGAAGACCTGGGTGTGTCCGTCGATGAGCATGCGAAAAGGGCGCCGTTGCCGGCACTTCAATGAACGAGGCCCGCACGATAGTGGCTGGATCGCCGGGCTTCAAGCGGGCGCCACGGCGGGTGGGCGCACAGCGCGCAGGCCGTCCGGCCAGGCTGCCATCACAGGGTTTTTCCTTTGAGTGGCAAGGACTTGGCGGACACGGCTTGTTGTTTGTTGGACGCGCAGGGCGCTAGGGATATCCCCTGAATCGGGTGCCCGGCGCTCGACTTGCGCGCTATGCGCACGGGGCGCGAGGGCTTGCATTGAATTGGCCTGGGGCGATGCCTAGCATTCAGCCATCCAAGGTGCCGGGAGGGGCGCCGTGCCTTCGCGAGGGGGCGGCGTTCCATGGGTCTTTCGCTCGCGGCTGCCACCGCGGGCGATCAAGTCCGACGCCTGGATACCTGTTCCCCCAGGCTGCTGACGGCAGCGGCCCGGGTCCCCTGCAAAAGAGCGCCGGCCTGTGTGCCGACGCTGTTTTGTTCACCCGGCACGCAAACGGGTGATGAGTCTGAGCAACGCGCCGATTGAAACGCACAAGCAAGTCAAAACAAAGTCACCAGGAGCACTCCGTGAAGAAGACAAACCCCATCATCGCCGCCGTCATGGCCCTCGGCCTGGCCGGTGCCGCCCAGGCCCAATCCAGCCTGACCCTCTACGGCAGCATCGATCAATACTTCAACCACATGACCAGCAGCAGCGGTGCCAAGCTGAACACCTTGCAAGATGGCAAGGACCTGCGCAGCCGTCTGGGCGTCCGCGGGGTCGAAGACCTGGGCGGCGGTCTGTCGGCCAAGTTCCAGCTTGAAATGGGCATTGCCGCCGTGACGGGCGCCACTGCAGACGCCAGCCGCGCCTTCGACCGTCAGAGCTGGGTCGGTCTGGCCGACAGCAGCCTGGGTGAGGTGCGCATTGGCCGCCAGAACACCGCCATCTTCTACCGTGGCGACTACATCGACTACACCTCGCGCACCTTGGGCTCGATCGTCAACAACTTCGGCGTGCCCTCACGTTTCGACAACGACGTGTCGTACATTTCGCCGCGTTGGGCCGGCCTGCAACTCGAAGGCCATTTTGCGCAGCAACAGGCCAGCACCACCACGACGCAGGTCAGCACCCCGATCACCCAGTTGGCCGCCGACTACCTGAACGGCCCGTTCCGCGTGGGCTACGCCGGCCTGCAGGCCAAGGCCCCGCAGAACGCTGCGATCAATGCCAATGTGTTCTATCACAACCTTTACGCCAACTACGACTACGGCAAGGGCAAGGTCTACGCCGTCTACATCAAGTCGAACAACATCGCGTCCAGCGCCAACGGCAACAACGCGGCCCAGGTGCTGGGCAATGTGGGTGGTGCGGTCAACTGGACCAGCGCCAGCGTGAACCGCACCTTTGATGTGTTCCAGGTCTCGGCCGACTACAACGTCAGCCCGCAATTGCGTGTGGGCGCCCTGTATGGCCGCATCAGCGACAAGTCGGGTGCCGGCCAGAACGCCAACGGTGGCTCGATCGGTGCGTACTACGCCCTGTCCAAGCGCACCACCTTGTCGGCGCTGTGGGAAACCATGCGCAACGACACCAATGCCGGTTTCCGCCCCTCGGGCTCGGCCGGCCTGTCGCCCAACTTCGCGGGCACGGACGTCAATGGCCGCACCATCAGCGGCTTCCAGGTGGGCGTGGTCCATCGCTTCTGATCTTGGGCTCCTGGGCCTGATGGAGGGCCTGGGGCGCTGCCCCAGGCCTTGTTGTTTCAAGAATTGATTTTTCCGGGCTTGACTTCGATGCGCCGTTCCATTGCCACCGTCTCCCTCAGCGGTACCCTGCGTGAAAAGCTGGAGGCCATCGCCGCGGCCCGCTTCGACGGCATCGAGCTGTTCGAGAACGATTTCATCCACTTCAACGGCTCGGCCCGCGATCTGGGGCGCATGGCGCAGGACCTGGGGCTGGGCATCGACCTGTTCCAGCCTTTCCGTGATTTCGAGGCCATGCCCGAGCCCTTGTTCCGCAAGAGCCTGGACCGCGCCGAGCGCAAGTTCGACCTGATGCAGGAGATGGGCGCCCAGTTGATGCTGTGCTGCTCCAACACCTCGCCCGCCGTGATCGACGATGCGGACCTGGCCGCCGCCCAGTTGTACGAGCTGGCCGAGCGGGCGGCCCGGCGCAACCTGCGCGTGGGCTTCGAGGCCCTGGCCTGGGGCCGCGTCACAAATCTGTATGGCCAGGCCTGGGACATCGTGCGTCGCGCCAATCACCCGCACCTGGGTTTGATTCTGGACAGCTTTCACACCCTGTCGCTGCGCGATGATCCGGCAGGCATTGCCGACATTCCAGGCGACAAGATTTTTTTCCTGCAGATGGCCGATGCGCCCTGGATGCAGTTGGATGTGCTGCACTGGGCGCGCCATCACCGCAACTTCCCGGGCCAGGGGCAATTGCCGGTGGTGTCCTTTCTGCAGCGCGTGCTCGAGGCCGGTTACAGCGGCCCGCTGTCGCTCGAAATCTTCAACGACGTCTTCCGCGGTACGCCCAACCGCCGCATCGCTGTCGATGCGATGCGCTCGCTGCTGTACCTCGAGAGCGAGGTGCGCAAGCAGCGTGCAGCCGCGACACCCGCCAACCCGGCGTCCGCTTCCTTGCAGGTCGAGCTGTTCAGCCCCCCGGCGGCTCCGGCGCTGGAGGGCTTCTCGTTCCTCGAGTTTGCCGCGCAAGGGGACTCGGCCGCTGAGCTGGGCGCTTGGCTGGGCAAGATGGGCTTCGAGCGCGTGGGGCGACACCGTTCCAAGTCGGTGGACCTGTACCGCCAGGGGGGCGTCAACCTGATCGTGAACGCCCAGCCCGGCTCGGTGGCCAGCCAGCGCTTTGAGGCGCATGGTGCCTCGGTGTGCGCCTGGGGCTTGCGCACGGGCAGCCCGCTGGCGGCGGTGAACCGCGCCACCGCGATGTGCTCGCAGCGCTATGACGGCCCCATCGGCCCGAGCGAAATGCACGTGCCCGCCATCGTGGTGCCCGGTGGCAACCTGACTTATTTTGTGCCGGCGGCCCTGGGAGAGATGGGGTTGTTCGAGGCCGACTTTGAACTGGCTCCGCTGTCGGAGCAGGCCGCCGTGGCCGATCTGCAGCACATCGACCACCTGGGCCTGGGGCTGGCGCTGGACCAGCGTGACACCTGGGTGCTGTTCTCGCGCGCCGTGCTGGGCCTGGAGACCGGCGACAGTGTCAACATCGCCGACCCTTTCGGTCTGGTGCGCAACCAGGCGGTGTTCAACCCGGCGCGCAGCGTGCGCCTGGTGCTCAACGTGTCCGACAGCCAGCGCACGCGCACCGCCCGCGACGCGCGCCAGCAGGGCGGCGCCGCCGTGCAGCACATCGCGTTCGCCTGCGCCGACCTGATCGGCACGGTGCGGCGCCTGCGCGAGCGGGGCGTGGCCTTTGTGCCGGTGTCACCCAACTACTACGACGACCTGCCGACCCGGCTCGACATCGAGCCGGCGCTGTTGCAAAGCCTGCGCGAGGCCGGCATCCTTTACGACGCCAGTGCCGACGGCGCCTACCTGCACATCTACACCGAGCGCTTCGAGGGCCGCTTTTTCTTCGAGTTTGTGCAGCGCATCGGGGGCTATGACGGGCAGGGCGGGCTCAACGCCTCGGCACGCATGGTGGCCCAGGTCGATGACCCGGTCGGACACTGAGGGCACCCCACCTCAACCCGCGGCGAGCTGCCGGACCATGAGCTGCTGAGCCAGCTCGTCCACCGGCACCGGTTCGCCCAGGGCGTGGCCCTGGAAGGCGCTGCAGCCCAGGGCCAGCAACTGCTCTCGCTGGGCATCGGTCTCGACCCCCACCGCCAGGGCCTCCAGCCCCAGGTTGTGGGCCGTGTCGATCAGCGTCTTCACCACCACGATGCCCTGGCGGTTGTCGGGCAGGGTCTGAACGATGCCGCGCGTGATCTTGACCTGATCCAGTGGCAGCCGCGACAGGTCTGTGGCCGAGAAATGGCCTGCCCCAAAGTGGTCCACCGAAAACCGGACCTCGTGCGCACGCAGCTGCGCCATCTTGAGCGCACAGCTCTCCAGGTCTTGCAGGATCAAGGCTTCGGTGATCTCCAGGCGCAGGCGGCCGGGCGGCACCCGGTGGCGCGCCAGGGTCTGCAGCAGCTGCCCCACGAAATCAGCCTGGGCAAACTGCACCGGGCTCACGTTCACGCTCAGGCTGAGGTCCTGCAGCAGGGGCTGGCATTGCCATAAGGCCAGTTGGGCGCAGGCCTGCTCCAGCACCCATTGGCCAATGGCCTGGATCTGCTGACTTTGTTCGGCCAGACCGATGAACTGCTCGGGCAGCAGCACGCCCGCTTGCGGGTGTCGCCAGCGCAGCAGCAGCTCGGCACCGCAGACGCGGCCGACCTGGCGGGTCTGGAGCTGGTACAGGCAAAACAGCTGTTGTGCGGGCAAGGCCTGGCGCAGATCCGTCTCCAGTGCCGCGCGCTGGTTCACCTCGTTTTGCATGGCCTCTTCAAAAAAGCGGAAAGTGTTGCGCCCGGCGGCCTTGGCCTGGTACATGGCGATGTCGGCACGGCGCAGCAGTTCGTCGCTGTCCGGGCCGCCCGGTCGGAACAGCACCACGCCCAGGCTGGCGCTGGTCGAGAAGCCCGGGTAGGCCTGGCCCAGCACCAGCTCCAACTGCGCCAGGATCTTTTTGGCCACCCGGGCCGTGTCCAGGGCAGCCACGGTGGGGTTCGCGTCCAGTTCAGGCAGGATCACCACGAACTCATCGCCCCCGAGGCGGGCCAGGGTATCGCCCTGGCGCAGGCAGCGGCCCAGTGCCTCGGCGACGGTGCGCAGAAAGCGGTCACCCACCTGGTGGCCCAGCCGGTCGTTGATGGTCTTGAAGTTGTCCAGATCGATGAAGATGACCGCCCCGTGGGCGTGCCCCTCACCCTGCTGGCGGCTGGCCAGGGCCTGTTGCAGCCGGTCCTGCATCAGGCGGCGATTGGGCAGGCCGGTGAGGGCGTCGAAATAGGCCAGCTTCTGGATGGCCTGCTCCGCCTCATGGCGTTGGCTCACGTCGGTCAGGATCAGCAGCACCCCCTCGACAAGGCCATGGCTGTGCACCAGGCTGCTCAGCGCCAGGTCGACCCAGATCACGCGCCCGCTGGGGCCTGTGACGCGCTGGTTTTGCAGAATCAGGCGCCCGCTGGCGGCGCTCAACTGCTGCAGGTGGGCGTGCACCGTGGGCAGATCGTCGGGGTGCCACCAATCGGCCAGGGTGGACTGCATGCTCAGCCCCAGCGTCTGCATGCGCTGAAGGGCGGCGGGGTTGATGCGGGTCACCTGCAGGTCGGCGTTCAGGGTCAGCACGCCCAGCGGGGTGGTCTCGAAGATCACATGCTGCATGCGCAACTGCCGGCGCAGGTTCTGCCGCGCCACCTCCTGCAGATAGCGGTTGGCCAGCCACAACACCACGGCCGCCACCACCACGGCGGTCACCAGACCGGTGAACAGGTAGTCGGTGGGGACGTAGCCCTTGATCAGGTAACCGATGGGGGCGACCAGCAATTCCACCATCAGCACGCTCAGTCCGACACCGAGCAGCCAGATGCGTTGCCGGGGGATGCCTTCCAGCCGGCGGAACAGGCGATCAATCAGTGTGTTGCGATCCATGGAGAGGGGGCCGGGTCATCGCCTTGATGATCGTATTCTGGCGCCCCCTCGGAATCGTCGGAGTGTGAAGAAGTTGGTGGAAACCCCGGCTTTTCCTCTCATTTGGCTTGGATCTGGCCGAAATTCGGCTGAACTGGGGCCCCGCGCCTTCGCCGGGCCCCAGGCTTCACATCTTGCACAGCGGCGAAGGTGCGGGTGTGATCGAGGGCTCGAACTGACGTTCGATGCTGGGGCGCAGAACACCGTCCACCACCTTGGCCCGGCCCACGAAGTTGGGCAGCAGCAACTGGTTGTCCTGGCTGCGCATCGTGACCGGACCGTAGAGGCTGTCAAAGCTGGCGCCGCGCAAGGCCTTGCTGACCTCGCCGGGTTTGGCGCTGGCGGCTTTGCGCACGCCCTCAAACATCACCTGGACGCCGTTGTAGGCCTGGCCTTCGTTGTCTGTCGGCAATCGGTTGAACTTGGCCTTCCAGGCCGCCACGAAGGCCTTGTTGCGCGGCGTGGCGATGTCCGGGGTGTAGCCAGTGGTGCCCACCGTGTCCTTGAGCGCGTCGCCTGTGGCGTTGACCATGAAGTTCAGGATCAGTGCGTGGCCGATCAGCTTCTTGGCCGGGATGAGGCCGAACTCCTGCGCCTGCTTGACGAAGGCGATCGCATCGCGCCCGATCTCGGCCACCCAGATGGCCTCGACATTGGAGGCCTTCAACTGGGCGATGTAAGGCGAGAAGTCCTTGGTGCCCATGGGCACGTACAGCGACAGCGGCACGCTCTTGCCGGCGGCCTCGGCGGCCTTCTTGAACGATTCGCCCGAGTCACGGCCCCACACATAGTCGGCCGCCAGCACGGCGAACGATTTTTCTTTCAGGTCCTTGGCCCAGGCGTTGATCATCGCGATGTCCATCGCGTCGGCGTGGTTGGTGCGGAAGCTGCGCGGCTTGCAGGTGTCGCCCGTGAGCTTGTCCGACTTGCTGGCCACCACGAAGTAGGCGGCGTCCCAGCGCTCCAGGTTCTGCGCAATGGCCAGCGAGATGGACGACGGGATGGCGCCGATCAACAGGTTGTAGCCATCGCGGGCCAGCTTCTCGGCTACGCGGCGGCCGGCATCGGGCGTGCCCTCGTCGTCGGCGATCTGCACCTCCACCTTGCGGCCGTCCACGCCGCCTGCGGCATTGGCCTCATCGATGGCGAACTGCACGGCACGCAGCACCTCTTCGCCCTGCTGGGCGAACACGCCCGATTTGGAGGTGACGAGGCCGACGCGCACCGGGTCTTTGCCTTGCGCAAGGGTGGCGAGGGGGGCGGTGGCCAGCAGTGTTGCCATGGCCAGGGTCAGGGGGCGGGTGGTGAACATGGTTTGTCTCCTTGGGTTGGTGCTTCGAAAAAAGGGGGGGTGGGTCAGACCATCACGTGGGCTTCGAGGTCGCGCAGGCCGGCGGGTGAGTTCTCGACCGGCCCCTGCGCCACCACCGAGCCCTTGGCCATGGCGCAGTAGCGCTCGGCCACACGCACCACCAGGCTCATGTTCTGTTCGATCAGCAGCAGGGCCGTGCCCTGGTCGGCCACCGCATTGAAGATCTGGCCCAGCTGATCCACGATCACCGGGGCCAGGCCCTCGGTGGGTTCGTCGAGCAGGATCAGCGAGGGGTTGGCCATCAGGGCCCGGCCCACGGCCAGCATCTGCTGCTGGCCACCCGACAACGCCGTGCCCGGGGTGTGGGCGCGTTCCTGCAGGATGGGGAACAGGCGGTAGATTTCGGGCACGGTCCAGGGGCCCTTGCGTTTTTTGTCGCTGCTGGCAGCGCCCAGCAGCAGGTTCTCTTCCACGGTCAGGTTGGCGACGATGCGCCGACCCTGGGGCACCACCACCACGCCGTTCTGGGCTGCAAGGTAGGGGCGGGGGCGGGGCAGCTCGCGCGCGCCCAGCCGGATGCGCCCGCCACGCAGGCTGGCCAGGCCCAGGATGGTGTTCACCACTGTGGTCTTGCCCACGCCATTGCGACCGATCAGGGCCACGCGTTCGCCCGGCTGCACTGTCAGGTCCAGGCGGTGCAGGATGTGGGCCGAGCCATAGAAGGCATCGACCTGTTCAAGGTTCAACAAGGCGCTCATGCGGCACTCCCGAGGTAGGCCTCGCGCACGCGAGGGTTGGCGCGCACGGCAGCGGGTTCTCCGCTGGCGATCACACGCCCCAGTTCAAACACAGTGACGACATCCGAGATGCCGAACACCACATCCATGTCGTGCTCCACCAGCAGCACCGAGACCTCCCAGCGCGAGGTCAGCGCCTTGAGGTGGCGGGCCAGGTCGTGCGACTCTTTCACCGACAGGCCGGCCATGGGCTCGTCGAGCAGTAGCACGCTGGGGCGACCCACCAGGGCCAGCGCCAGGTCCAGGCGGCGTTGTTCGCCGTAGCCGAGTTCGTCGGCCGTGATGTCGGCCAGGTCGTGCAGCTCCAGTTCACGCAGCACGGCGTCGGCGTCGGCCTGCGAATCGGCCACGCCCATCTTGTGCGAGGCCAGTTCCACCTGCTTGCGCACCGGCATCTGGCTGAACACGCTGGTGCGCTGGAAGCTGCGCGACAGGCCGCGTTGGCGTCTTTCGGTGGCCCCCAGGGCACTCACGTCCTGGCCCTTGAGGTGCACGGTGCCGCGGGTCAAGGGGCGGCGCCCGGTGATGGCGTCGATCACGGTGCTCTTGCCCGCCCCGTTGGGGCCGATCAGTCCGCGGATCTGGCCGGGCTCCAGCGTCAGCGAGACGCCGTCCAGGGCTTTCACGCCGCCGTAGTGGATGGCCACGTCCTCGGCCTGCAATGCGTATGAAGGGTTCATGGGGGTTTCCTCAGTGGGCTGCGGGAGCAGAGCGACGAGCCGGCTTGGCGGCTCGGGGCCGCAGGCACTGGCCCAGGGCACCGGCCAGGCCGGTCGGGGCGAAGACGATGACGGTGATCAGGGCGATGCCGAAGATGGCCATCCAGTGGTTGGCGTAATCGCCCAGCACATCCTTGGCCAGGAAATACACCACCGCGCCCAGCGCGGGGCCCCACAAGGCCTTGTAGCCCCCCACCACCACCATCATCAGGGCCACGCCCGACAGGCTCCAGTGCAGGTTCTCGGGCGACACGAAGCCGGTGTTCAGGGCGGCCAACAGGCCGGCGAGCCCGGTCACCATGGCCGACAGCGCATAGATGGCGGCCCGTGGCACCAGGGTGCGGATGCCGATGAAGCGGGCGCGCTCCTCGTTGTCGCGCACCGCCTCGGTGATGGCGCCGAAGCGGGTGCGCAGCAGCAGCGTCAGGCCGGCCATCACCCCCAGCAGCACGGCCCAGCTCAGCATGAACAAGCCTTTGGGTTGCAGCAGGACCGACAGCTCGACGCCGAACAGGCGTGCCGGCCAATCGATGTTCATGCCGTCGGCGCCACCGGTCAGGCCACGCGATCGGGAGGCGCTGAGGTAGAACACCTGGCCGATGGCCAGGGTGAGCATGCCGAAGGCCACGCCCGGCACCCGCACGATCACCAGGCCGATCAAGAAGGCCACCAGACCCAGGCCGAGCAGGGTCAGCAGCAGGGCCAGCTCCGCTGGCATCACCTGTTGTTGCAGCAGCAGGCCCACGCCATAGCCGGCGCTGCCGAAGTACAGCGCATGGCCGAAGCTGACCATGCCGTTCTGGCGCAGCAGCAGGCCCACGCCCAGGGCGAACACGGCATAGATGGTGGCCTGGGTGAGCAGGGACAGCACGGTGCCCGAACTGATCGAAAGCGCCAGTGCGGCGCCGACCACGGCGCCTGCCAGCAGGCGCATCGGAAGGGAGTTGAAGAGGGTCATGGGACAGGTCCGGAGGTCGGGGCAGGAAGGCGAGGCAGGGGCGAGGAGGGCGGAGCGCGTGAAAACGTCAACGGGGCTCAGGTGCGGCTGCCGGCAAAGCCTGCGGGCTTCCAGATCAGCACCCCCACCATCACGGCAAAGGGCAGCAGCACGGCGACATCGGGCAGGTAGACCGCGCCCAGGGCCTGGATCATCCCCAGCACCATGGCGGCGATGAAGGCGCCGGCCAGCGAACCCAGCCCGCCCACCACCACGACCACGAAGGAGTCGATGATCACGTCGCTGCTCATGGACGGCGACAGCGACAGAAAGGGCGCCGCGACCACGCCGGCCAGGCCCGCCAGGGCGGTGCCCAGGCCCACCACACCGGCGCTCAGCACATCGGTGTTCACGCCTTGCATGGCGGTGGTCACGGGGTCGGTGCTGGCGGCCCGCACGAACAGGCCTACCCGGCTGAAACGCAGCCACAGGCTCAGGCCCAGGGCCACGGTGATGCCGGCGCCGATCACCGCCAGACGGTAGGCCGGCACCGGGGTGCCCAGCAGGTTCAGCGAGGTGTTGAGCAGCTCGGGCACGGCCATCGAGAGGTTGCTCTTGCCCCAGACGGTCTGCACCACGTCCTCGATCACCAGCAGCAGCCCGAAGGTGACCAGCACCACGCTGAGCGGATCGCGGTCCTGCAACAAGCGAAAGCCATAGCGGTCGAGCAGCACGCCCAGCACGGCCATCAAGGCCGGGGCCGCCACCAGGGCGATCCAGAAATTGCTGTGCGCGGCAATCGAGTAGCCCAGGTAGGCGCCCAGCATGTAGAGCGAACCATGGGCGAAATTCACCACCCGGCGCAGGCCGTAGATGAGGGCCAGGCCCGAGCACATCACGATCAGCAATGCGCCGTAGACCAGGCCGTTGAACAAGTTGATGGTCAGCATGTCGGCTTTCAGGAGATCAAAGAGAGAGGGGGCAGGGTGTTGTCGGGCGCGCCGAAGGCACTCCAGCCGCCGTCCACCGGCCACACCGCGCCCGTGACGTAACTGGCCTGCGGCGAGAGCAGGAAGGCGATCACGGCGGCCACCTCGGCGGGCTCGGCCAGGCGGCCGAGCGGGGTGCGCTGGGCGATGGCGGTGGCGTCGAGCGCGCCCTGGCGCGCCAGCTCGGCCACCAGGGCGGTCTGCACATAGCCCGGGGCCACGGCATTGACGCGGATGCCGGCCCGCGCCCATTCGCAGGCCAGGGCCCGGGTCAGGCCCAGTACGCCCGCCTTGGCGGCGCTGTAGGCGTTGCGCGTGGGCAGGCCCCCCAGGCTGGCGATCGAAGCCAGGTTGACGATGGCGCCCCGGGCTCGGCCGGCAACCACGGGTTGTTGCAGCCAGTGCCGGCCCAGGGCCTGGCTCATGAGAAAGCTGCCACGCAGGTGCACGGCCAGCACGCGGTCGAAGGCATCGGCGCTCTGCGCCACGGTGGGGCCGGTCTGGTCGCCAATGCCGGCGTTGTTGACCAGGCCGTCGAGCCGGCCGAAGTGGGCCAGCGCCGCCTGCACGGCGGCGTCCACCGCCTCGGCCTGGGTCACGTCGCAGGGCAGGCCCAGGTGGCAGGTGCCCAGCTCGGCGGCACGCTGGGCGGCGCTGGTGCCGTCCAGGTCGAGCAAGGCCACGGACCAGCCCTGGGCGGCCAGGGCCTGGGCGCAGGCCCAGCCAATGCCCTGGGCGGCACCGGTGATCAGTGCCACCGGGCGTGCGGTGTCCGGCGCCCCGCAGGGGGGCAGGTGTGAACTCATGTTTGTCTCCTCTGAGCGGGGTGGGGGCCGGGCCGTCTGATCGCGGCACCTGGCAGGCCACTGCAAGCCCTTCACGGGCCTGGGGCTGGGGCAGATTGTGTTTTTCGGGGCCGGTGGCCCCCTTCACGATTGGCGCAAAAAGCAGGACAAATCGTGCATCGATGGCTCGGGATTTCCCTAGGTTGCGCGCACAGCGTGCGGGGTGGGCGCTGCGGGGGCGGCAGGTGATGCAGAAGCGATGGGCCAGGCAGTGGCCCGGATCAGCCGTGTCTCCTGGGCCGTGATCAGGTGGCCCGAGGCCGCCAGGTAGGCCGCGAAGTCGGGGTGGCTGTCACGCGCGGCGCAGCGCTGCTCGTAGTCGGCCAAGCTGTCGTAGCCCCACAGGTGCACGAACTGGTTCTGGGGCCCGACCAGGCTGGTGTAGAAGCCCAGCGGGTGGCCCAGGGTCTGCAGCAGCACCGGCATGGCCAGGCGGTGGAAGACCTCCAGGAACTCGGGCATCTTGCGCAGGGCAATGGTGTAGACGCGATGGTCCACCAGGGGCTTGGGCTGTGTGGACTGGGGGCTCATACGCGCGCTCCGGCCTGGTCGGCAATGTGGTGGGCGGTGACAAAGCCGAAGGTCATGTTGGGCCCGTGGGTGATGCCGGCGCCGGGGTAGTTGCCGCCCATCATGCTGGCGCGGTCGTTGCCCACGGCATACAAGCCTTCGATCACGCTGCCGTCGCGCCGCAGCACCTCGCCGGTGACGCGGGTCTGCAGGCCGTCGAAAGTGCCCAGGTCGCCCATCAGTACCTTGACCGCATAGAAGGGGCCGGTCTGCACCGGCGCCACGCAGGGGTTGGGGTGGTGCTCGGGGTCGGCCAGGTAGCGGTTGAAACTGGTTCGGCCACGGCCGAAGGCCGGGTCGTCGCCGCGCACGGCGTCCACGTTGTAGGCCCGCACCGTGGTCTCCAGGCCCTCGGCATCGATGCCGGTGACGCGGGCCAGGTCGGCCAGGGTGCGGCCCTCGAACAGGTAGCCATTGCGAATGAAGCGGCCGATCGGCATCGGCGCCGGTTTGACATAGCCCAGGCCATACTTGGCCAGTGTCCTTTTGTCGCAGACCAGCCACATGGCGGTTTCGGTCTGGCCCTCACAGGCGCGGATCAGGGCGGCACCCACATCGTGGTACGAGTTGGATTCGTTGGTGAAGCGCCGGCCATTGCGCAGCACGCCGATCACGCCGGGCTTGTAGCGGTCCAACAGGTGTGGGAACACGCCGAACTCGCCATGGCCGAAGGGCACGCGGGACACGGGCATCCAGGCCGCGCTGTCGCCAAAGCGGATGTCGGCCACGCCGCCCGCGCCTTCGGCCAGGCGCACACCGTCACCGGTGTTGCTGGTGGGCGTGGGCGACAGGTGCTCGCCGCCGCGCTGCACATGGGGGTAGGCCTGGGCGATGCGCCGGGCATCGTGTGGAAAGCCGCCGCAGGCCAGCACCACGCCGTGGCGGGCGCGCAGCGTCTGCCGCCCTTGCGCACCCTCGGCCACCACGCCTTGCACGCGCCCGTCCTCGATCAGCAGTTCGCGCACCGGGGTGCCGGTGCGGATGGGGATGCCGCGCTGCAGGGCCGAATGCGCCAGCCGGGCCGCCAGCGCATTGCCGCTGGTGACCTGGATGCCGCGACGGTAGAGGGCCAGCTCCTTGAGGTGGGTGACCAGGCGCTTGGCCACGTAGACGAAGGAGGTCAGCGACTTGGTGGCGCGGAAGAAGTGCTTCAGGTCGGCGTTCGAGGAGTTGAACATCATGCCGATGAAGGTGATGGTCTTGAGCGGTGGCTTGAGCCGGGCCATGTCGGGCCCCAGCGTGCGGATGTCGAAAGGCGCAGCCAGGATGGAGCGGCCGATGTCCACGCCGCCGCGCACGTCGGGGTGGTAGTCGGGGTAGAGCGTGGGCACGAATTGCATGTCTGTTTCGCGCTGGAAGAACTCGACCATGCGAGGGCCGTTGTCCAGAAAAGACTCAACGGTGGCTTCGTCATAGAACTGGCCCGTCTCGTTCATCAGGTACTGGCGCACCGCGTCGCGGTGGTCGCCTGCGTTTTGCTGGCGGCCGTGCGGGCCCAGGGGAATCCACAGCACGCCACCCGACAAGGCGGTGGTGCCGCCGAAGACGGGTTCCTTCTCCAGCACCACGACCTTCAGGCCGCGGGATTGGGCGGTGATGGCGGTGGCCAGGCCGGCAGCGCCGGAGCCGACGACGATCAGGTCGCATTCGTATTGAGGGGTCATGGGGGTCTCCGGGGCGGTTCAGGCGGTCTGGTTGAAGCCGGGGCGGGGCACCATGTCCATGAGCATCGAGCTCATGCCGCCGTCGACGTTGAGCTCGGCGCCGTTGACATAAGCGCTGCGCGGGCTGACCAGGAAGAGCACCACGTCGGCGATGTCCTGCGGCTCGCCAATGCGGCGGCTGGCCGTGACGGCGGCACGCTTGGCCTCGAAGCCTGGTTCTTCGTAGAACTTGGCCGACAGCGCGGTGCGGATCATGCCGGGGCACACCGCATTGCTGCGCACGCCGCGCGGGCCCCATTCCACCGCCATCTGGCGCGACAGCAGCAGCACGCCGCCCTTGCTGGCGCTGTAGGCGCCACTGCCGGTCTGTGGGAACTGCCCCGCAATCGAGGCCACGTTGACGATGCTGCCCGTGCCTTGCTCGCACATGGCCGGGGCGAATTCACGCGCGCACAGCAGGTAGCCGGTCAGGTTGACGGCCAACACCGTGTTCCAGTCGTCCAGACTCACGCTTTGCAGCGGACCGGCTCGCAGCAGGCCGGCGTTGTTGACCAGGCTGTGGCAGGCGCCGAAGCGCTGGCGCACGGCGGCGGCGGCCTGGGCCACGCTGGCTACATCGCTCACATCGCAGGGCAGCACCAGGGTGCGTTGGCCTGTGGGGTCGATGCGGGCGGCTACGCCCAGCGCGGCCTCACCCTGGCGGTCCAGCAGGGCTACCCGGGCGCCTGCGGCCACCAGGCTTTCGGCGATGGCGGCGCCAATGCCGCTGCCCGCCCCGGTGACCACGCACACCCGCTCCTGCAGGCCCAGCCAGTCGCGGCCGGCCTCGGCTTCTTGCTTCATCTTGTCTCCTTGGTTTGACTCGGCGGATTGTTGGATTTGGGGGCGTTGCCGGCTTTGACGATTCAGGCCAAGAATTGGACAATTCGTGCAAATCCAGACCTTCACGAGCTGCCATGTCCAAAGCCATTCCCAATTACGCGCTGTACGGCGACCAGGACCCCCCAGGCTGGGAGGCCGGCTTTGACTTCGAATGGATCCCGCAGCGTTCGGTGCCCTACAACTTCGACATCAAGCCGCACACGCATGGCGCGTTTTTGCAGATCCTGCTGCTGCAAAGCGGCGGCGGCGAGGTCTTCATCGACCACAGCCGCACGGCAGTGCAGGCCCCTTGTCTGCTGCTGGTGCCTGCACAGACCGTGCATGGCTTTCACTTCACGCCCGATGTCGACGGCCCGGTGGTGACGGCGGCACAGCGCCCGCTGGAATCGCTGGCCGCCGTGGTGATGCCTGAGTTGCTGCAAACCCTGCGCCGGCCCGCGGTGCTGTCCTTGCAGGGGCAGGACCGGGCACTGGACAACCTGGTGCCGCTTTTTCTGGCGGTGGAGCGCGAGGCCCGAGCCTGTGCGCTGGGGCAGGTGGCGGCGGGGCTGTCGTTGCTGACGGCGGTGCTGGTGCAGATCGCTCGCGTGCAGCAGGTGCAGCAAAGCACCGGCGCGCCCGCCCATTCGCGCAAGGCGCAGCAGATTGAACGCTTTCGCAGCCTGGTGGATGCGCACTTCCGCCAGCGCTGGCCCTTGCAGGCCTATGCCGAGCACCTGGGCATCACGCCCGGGCAACTGACCCGGCTGTGCCGGGAGGTGATGGGGCACTCCAGCCTGGAGGTGATCAATGCCCGCATCGTGCACGAGGCCCAGCGCGAGCTGGTGTACACGCGCAGCAGCATCAAGCAGGTGGCCGACCACCTGGGCTTTGTGGACGAGGCCTACTTCACCCGCTTCTTCCGCAAGCACACGGGGCAGACCCCGCGCGAGTTCCGCACCCGCACGCTCGCGGCCATGGCGCCCGGCGGGGCAGGAGAAGCCCCATGAAAAAGCGACCCAACCCTGAATGGACTGATGAGGTTTTTGTCCAGGCCCGGCCGGCGCATGAGGTGTTGCCGCCGTTGTTTGGCGAGGCTCTGGCCCAGGAGATGCTGAGGCCCATGCCGCTCGCCCCTGCCCAGCGACCCGATGCCTGCGACCTGTCGAACGAGGTGATCAAGCATTTCAGGGCAAAACGCCCCAAGCCCTGAAGACCTTGGTGCTAATCGATGTGCAGCGCAAGCTTGCCGAACTGGGCGCCGGATTCGAGCCGTGCCAGCGCGGCGTGCACCTCGCCCAGCGGGTAGACGCTGTCGATCACCGGGCGCAGCAGGCCGCGCTGGCACAGGGCCAGCACCTGGGCCAGTTCGCCGGGGTTGCCCAGGGTGGAGCCGAGCACCTGCAACTGGCGGATGAACACCCGGCGCAGATCGGCCGGGGGCTGGTCGCCGGTGGTGGCGCCGCAGGTGACGATGCGGCCGCCGCGCACCAGGGAGCGCAGCGCGCTGTCCCACACCGCGGCGCCCACGTTTTCGATCACCACGTCCACCCCGCGCCCGCCGGTCAGGGCCATGACCTGCCGGGCCACGTCGTCGCGCTGGCTGTTGATGGCATGGTGCGCGCCCAGGGCCAGGGCGCGCTGCAGCTTGAGGTCGTCGCGCGAGGTGACCACGGTGCGCGCACCCGTGAGGCGGGCCAGCTGCAGCGCGGCCAGCGATACGCCGCCGCCGATGCCGAAGATCAGCACCGTTTCATGGGCCTGCAGGCGGGCCTGCGTGTTGACCATGCGCCAGGCGGTGAGGTGGTTCACGCCCAGGGCCGCGGCCTCGGCGTCGCCCAGCCCGTCGGGCACCGGGAACAGGTTGGCCGCCGGCACGCTGAGGTACTGGGCAAAGGTGCCGTCGCGGTGTTCGCCCAGCAGGCTCATGCCGGCGCACAGCACGGGCTGGCCGGCCAGGCAGAACTCGCAGCGACCGCAAGTGATGCCGGGGTAGACCAGCACGCGCTGGCCGGGCTGCAGCCGGGCTTCCTCGGGCCCCACTTCCTCGACCACGCCGCAGCCGTCCAGGCCCATGATCTGGGGCAGCTGGTGGCGGATGCCGGCGCCGCTGTTGCGCATGTACAGGTCGACCTGGTTGAGGGTGGCGGCGCGCAGGCGCA
This sequence comes from Curvibacter sp. GW821-FHT01G03, assembly GCF_059422285.1. Taxonomy (NCBI): domain Bacteria; kingdom Pseudomonadati; phylum Pseudomonadota; class Betaproteobacteria; order Burkholderiales; family Comamonadaceae; genus Curvibacter; species Curvibacter sp. GW821-FHT01G03. The sequence goes on along the minus strand of NZ_JBWKWP010000013.1, from coordinate 16,867 downwards.
CCAAGACCTGGCCGGGGCCGCGAGTCGGCATGGGGCGCTCGCCGACCTGGACCACTTCGTTGCCACCGTGGCCAGTGATGAAGGCTGCCTGCATGGGTTCTCCTGCTGTGAGGGGCGTGATTGCGATGATGGCGGCGATTGTGCCCCGCACTCAGCGGTGCTGAAAGACCGGGGCGCGTCGCGCCAGAAAGGCGTTCATGCCCTCCTGGGCGTCGGCGCTGGCAAAGCGGGCGTACAGGGCCCGGCGCTCGAACAGGATGCCCTCGGACAGCGGGCCCTCGAAGGCCCGGTTGACCGACTCTTTGATGGCCATCAGCGCGGGGGCCGAGTACGCGGCCATCTGCTGCGCCAGGGCCAGGGCTTCGGGCAGCAGTTGATCGTCGGGCAGAACGCGCGAGACCAGGCCGTAGCGGTCGGCCTCGTCGGCCGACAGGGTGCGGGCGCTCAGGCACAGGTCCATGGTCTTGGCCTTGCCGATGGCGCGCGGCAGGCGCTGCGTGCCGCCGGCGCCGGGCAACAGGGCGAGTTTGATCTCGGGCAGGCCGAAGCGAGCGCCCTGGGCGGCCAGCACCAGGTCGCAGGCCAGGGCCAGTTCACAGCCGCCGCCCAGGGCCAGGCCGGCCACGGCAGCGATCACGGGTTTGCGCACCTGGCGGATGGTTTCCCAGTTGCGGGTGATGAACTGGCTGTTGAGCATGTCCATCAGGCCCGCACCCTGCATCTGGGCGATGTCGGCGCCAGCGGCAAAGGCTTTGTCGTTGCCGGTGATGAGGATCACGCCGATGTCCTCACGTGCGTCAAAGCCGAGCAGGGCGGCGCCCAGGGCGTCCATCAAGGCGTCGTTGAGGGCGTTCATCTGGCGCGGCCGGTTCAGCCGGATCAGGGCCACCCGGCCCTGGGTCTCACTGAGGATGGGGGCATCTTCTTGCACCGGGGCTCCTGTTCAGTCGACGTTGATCTTCTGCTGCTTGATGAGGGCGGCCAGGCGCTTGTTCTCGTCGATCAGCAGTTTTCGGAACTCGGCGTTGTCGAGGTAGGTGGTCTCGCCGCCCAGGTCGGCATAGCGGGCCTTGACATTGGGCTGGTTCAGGATGGTGGCCACCTCGCGCCCCAGGCGCGCCAGCACCTCGGGCGGCGTGCCGTTGGGGGCCCACAGGCCAAACCAGATGTCAAGGTCTGCGCCCGGGAAGCCTTGTTCGGCCACGGTGGGCACGTCGGGGAAGAAGGGCGATCGGCGGGCGCTGACGATGCCCAGCAGCTTGACTTTGTTGCTGCGGATGTGGGGAAAGGCGATGCCTGGGTCGCAGACGAAATCGGCCTGGCCCGACAGCACGTCCTGCAGCGCGGGGGCGGCGCCCCGGTAGGGGATGTGGGTGACGTAGGTGCCGGTGGCCACCTTGAACAGCTCGCAGGCCAGGTGGGGGGCGGTGCCCGCGCCCGACGAGGCATACGACATCTTGCCCGGTGCGGCCTTGGCCTGGGCCACCAGCTCTTTCACGTCGTGCGCCGTGCTTTGTGGCTTGGCCACCAGGTACATCTGGGTGCGGCCCACGGCCACCACGGGCGTGAGGTCACGCGCTGGCAGCAGGTTGGACTTGAACAGCCAGGGGTTGGCGGTCTCGACCGAGGTGGGGGCGATCAGCAGGGTGTGGCCATCCGGTGCGGCACGGGCCACCTCGGCGGCGGCGATGTTGCTGCTGGCACCGGGCTTGTTGTCGACCAGCACGGGCTGGCCCAGGGATTCGGCCAGTTGTTGCGAGATCAGCCGGGCCATGACGTCGGTGGTGCCGCCGGGGGCAAAGCCCACCACGACGCGCAGGGGTTTGCTCGGCCAGGCCGGTGTCTGGGCCTGGGCCAGACCCGCTGCGCAGAGCATGGTGCCGATCAAGGCCAGGGTGTTGCGGCGCAGGCCGCTGAAGGTGTTTGAAATCATGGTTGTCTCCGTGGTGGATGCAGGACCGGGGGCCGAGGTCAGAGCTGGCCTTCGCGCAGCAGCTCGCGCAGGCGGAACTTCTGGATCTTTCCGGATGGCGTGGACGGGATCTCCTGGCGCAGCACCAGCTTTTCAGGGATGTACTGCAGGGCCACCTGCTGGCTCTTGAGGAACTCGACAATGGCGGGCAGGTCGATGTGTTGGCCGGGCCGAGGCACCACCACGGCGCAGGCCCGTTCGCCGAGACGCTCGTCGGGGTAGGCCACGATGCTGGCCATGGCGATGGCGGGGTGTTTGTAGAGCAGCGCTTCGATCTCGACCACCGGGATGTTCTCGCCGCCGCGGATGATCACGTCCTTGCTGCGGCCGGTGATGCGCACATAACCGCGCTCGTCGATGCGGGCCAGGTCGCCGGTGTCGAACCAGCCCTCGGCATCGGTGGCGTTCAGGTGCGGGCGCTTGAGGTAGCCCCCGAAGTTGGAGCAGGCGCGCAGCATCAGCTTGCCGGTCTGGCCGGTGGGCAGGGGCTGGCCGTCGATGTCGATCACCCGGATCTCGACGCCGGGCAGCGGCAGACCATCCGTGTTCACCGAGCGCTCGTCGTCGTCGTCCAGCCGGGTCAGGGTGACGGCGCCGTTCTCGGTCATGCCCCAGGCCGAAACGATCTTGGCGCCGAGCGACTGGCGGGCCTGTTCGACCAGAGGCCCCGGGATGGGCGCACCGGCGCACAGAAAACTGCGCAAGGTGGGCACCGGGGTCGCGGTCTCGATCACGGCCTTGGAGAGGTCGTTGAGGAAGGGCGACGAGGCCATGGTGAAGGTGCAGCCTTCGCGGTTGATCACCTCGACGGCGGTGCGGGGCTCCCAGATGTCTTGCAGCACGGCGCTGGCGCGCAGCTCGATGGGCATCATCAGGCCGTACATGAAGCCGGTCTGGTGGGCCATGGGCGAGGCCATCAGCACCACGTCATCGGCGCCCAGTTGCAGGCGTTGGGCGTAGGGAATGATGTTGGCGAAGGTGGTGTTGGCGCTGTGCATCACGCCTTTGGGTTCACCGGTGGTGCCCGAGGTGTAGATCAGCTGGGTGATGTCGTCGGGGCCGGGGCGCGAACGGCTCAGCACGGCCGCCGCCTCGGGGCTGTTCTCCCACGCGGGGCCGCTGAGCAGGGCCTCGAAGCTGTTGGGGCCGGTGCCGTCCACGATCACCAGGTGCCTGAGGTGAGGCAGGCTGGGTTGCAGTGCACTGTGCATGGCTTCGAAGTCGAAGCCGCGGAAGGTCTTGGGGGCGATCATGACCTTGGCCTCGCCATGCTGGAGCATGAAGCTGAGTTCGCGCTCACGGAAGATGTGCATCAGCGGGTTCATCACTGCACCGAGGCGCGAGCAGGCCAGGTAGGTGAGGGTGAATTGCCACCAGTTGGGCAACTGACAGGCCACCACGTCGTTGCGGCCCACGCCGAGGCGGGCCAGGCCCACGGCGATGCGGTCGGCCATGTGTGACAGCTCGCGGTAGCTGAAGCGGGTGGTCTGCGGATGGGGTGCTCCGCCGGCCACCTGGACGGCGGTCAAGGCCAGCTTGTCCGGGCACTCGGCCACGCAGGCGGTCAGTGCGTCATTGATGGTGCGGTCGTGCCACAGGCCTTGGGCCACCAGGGTGGCGCGGCGGGCGGGTAGCAGCAGGGCGTCGAATTCCATGTCTTGTCTCCTCGTTGGCTTCACGGTGGATCGGGGCGCCCGGCGTTCTTCGACCGGTGCGGCCCCTCGGGGGGCTCTCAGGTGATCAGGCCGGCACGGCCTGGCGGCCGGCGCGGGTACGGGCCACGATGGTTTTCATGATCTGGGCCGTGCCGTCGCCGATCTGGAAGCCCAGCACATCGCGCAGGCGTTGCTCCATCGGTCCGCGGTCGTAGCCGCCGTGGCCGTGCATCAACAGGCACTGGTGGATGGCCTCGTAGGCCAGCTTCGGTGCCCACCATTTGCACATGGCGGCCTCGGCGGTGTGCGGCTGCTGGCGGTCCTTGAGCCACAGGGTCTGCAGACACAGCAGGCGGGCGGCGGTGACCTGGGTGTCGAAGTCGGCCAGCGGGTGCGACACGCCCTGAAACGCCGACAGTGGTTTGCCAAAGGCCTCGCGCTGGGCCACGTAGTCCCAGGTTTCTTCCAGGGCGACGCGGGCCACGGCCAGCACCTGCAGGCCGATCAGGGCACGTGAGAAGTCAAAGCCCTGCATGACCTGCACAAAGCCCTTGTTCTCGTCGCCCAGGCGGTGGCTGACGGGTACGCGCACGTTCTCGAAGAACAGCGAGCCGCGTCCGATGGCGCGTTGGCCGTGGCAGTCGAAGCGGTTGCGCGTGAGGCCGGGCACATCGGTGGGCACGAGCAGTGCGGTGACGCCGTGGGCGCCGCTGTCCACCGCGCCGGTGCGGCCAAACACCACACAGGCGTCGGCCTGGTCGGCAGCCGAGATGGAGGTCTTTTCGCCGTTGATGACGTACTCGTCACCCACCCGCTCGATGCGCAGGCGCAGGTTGGCGGCGTCGGAGCCGCCGCGGGGCTCGGTCAGCGCGATGGCGAACAGGGCCTGGCCCTGGGTGAGCTTCTCCAGCCAGGGTTGCACCACCTCGGGGCGGCCGTGCTCGGCCAGGATCTGGCCGTTCAGCGAGGCCAGCAGGTTGATGTAGGACAGGCTGAGGTCGGCCCGGGCGATCTCTTCGTGGATCACGCCGGCCGCCAGGCAGCCCAGGCCCTGGCCGCCAAAGCGCTCAGGCAGTTCGGGCGCGATGAAGCCCATCTCGCCCATCTCGGCCATCAGGCGGCGGTCGAGCACGCGGGTCTGGTCGCGCTCCAGGAAGCCGGGCGCCACGCGTCCGTTGGCAAAGCGGCGCGCGTGTTCGGCCAGCGCCTGCAGGTCTTCGTCGATGTAGGGGTTGTTCATCGCGGTGCTCCGGGCTTACTTGGCGTACTTGCGGAATTCGGGCTTGCGCTTTTCCTGCAGGGCTTTCACGCCCTCGCGCGACTCCTCGGTGTCGTAGTACAGCTTGAGGGCGTACATGCCCATGCCGGCAATGCCGGCCTGGTGGGCGGTGTCCATGTTGAAGCTGCGCTTGGCAATGGCGATGGCGGTGGGGCTGCGCTCGCAGATGGTCTCGCCCCATTCCTGTACCGTGGCGTCGAGTTGCTCGGGCGGCACGCAGACATTGGCCAGGCCCATGGCGACGGCCTCGGGGCCGGTGTAGCGCTTGTTGAGGTACCAGATTTCGCGGGCCTTTTTTTCACCCACTACGCGGGCCAGGAAGGCGGTGCCATAGCCGGGGTCGACCGAGCCCATCTTGGGCCCCACCTGGCCGAAGACGGCCTTGTCGGAGCAGATGGTCAGGTCGCACAGGGTGCACAGCACGTTGCCGCCGCCGATGGCAAAGCCTTGCACGCGGGCGATCACGGGTTTGGGCACATCGCGGATGGCGGTGTGCAGCTCTTCCATGGGCAGCCCGATGGTGCCGCGACCGTCGTAGTTGCCATCGTGGGCCGATTGGTCGCCGCCGGTGCAGAAGGCCCGGTCGCCAGCGCCGGCCAGCACGATGCAGCCCACCTCGCGGTCGTAGCCGGCCTTGTTCAGGGCCTTGATGAGTTCGTCGCAGGTGGTGCCGCGGAAGGCGTTCATCTTCTCGGGGCGGTTGATGGTGATCCAGGCCACGCCGTTGCGGACCTCGTACAGGATGTCTTCGAATTGCATGGGTTGCTCCAGAACAAGAGGGGAGGGAGGGGCGGTCAGCCGTGCATGGTCAGGCCGCCGGAGACACTGATCACCTGGCCGGTGATGAAGGCGGAGTCATCGCTGCCGAAGAAGGCGATGGCACCGGCCAGGTCGTCGGGCTGGCCCAGGCGACCCAGCGGGATGGCCTTCTTGAAGGCGTCGATCAATTTCTCGGGGTTGGCGGCCCCTTCGGCTACGCCGGCCAGCAGGGCGGTGTCGGTGGGGCCGGGGCAGACCACGTTGACCGTGATCTGATGCCGGGCGTGTTCGCGCGCCAGGGTCTTGGACAGGGCCACCAGGCCGCCCTTGCAGGCGGCATACACCGCTTCGCCCGAGGAGCCGCCGCGCGCCGCGTCGGATGCGACGTTGACGATGCGCCCGCTGCCGCGGGCCACCATGCCTGGCAGCACAGCGTGGTGCATGTGCAGGGCGCCGGTGAGGTTGATGGCGATCAGGCGCTCCCATTCGGCCGGCACGGTCTTGGTGAAGGGCTTGAAGATGTCCCAGCCGGCGTTGTTGACCAGCACGTCGATGGGGCCGAGCTCGGCCTCGGTGGTGGCCACGGCAGCGTCGACCTCGGTGCGCGAGGTGATGTCGCAGCGCACGGCCAGGGCCACGCCACCATCGGCCTGGATGCCGACTGCCACCTTCTGCGCCGCTTCGAGGTTCAGGTCAAACACCGCGACCTTGGCCCCGGCGAGGGCAAAGCGCCGGCAGGTGGCACTGCCAATGCCGCCGGCGCCGCCGGTGACGATCACGGTCTTGTCTGTCAATCCTTGCATGTGTTTCTCCTGGGTGAGGGCTTTGGCCCTATGCTTTCAATCAATGTTTGCTTTTAAATATGTAAACATATGGACGTATTATGGATTCGGTCTGCCTTGGATCGCAATCCGGTTTTTGTCTGGAATCACTATGGAAAACCCTAGTAAAAACACCGATATAGCGCGCATGGAATTGGCCAATAGGTTGTTCTTTCGTCTCTATCAATGTGCAAACATGTTGCATAAAACCGGGTCGAGGGCGGTGGAGGATGAAGGCTTGACCACGCAGCAATGGGCTGTGCTGGGGGCCTTGTCCCGCCCTGAGGCGCTGGGCGGCATGAGCGTGGGGGACTTGGCGCGCTACCTGATGGTGAGCCGACAGAACCTGTCAGGCCTGATCAGTCGCATGGAGCGCGATGGCCACATCCAGACCGCCCCCGACGGGAGGGACCGCCGCTCGCGGCTGGTGACGATGACCGAGGTGGGGCAGCAGGTGTGGGCCGTGAAGGCGTTGCCGAAGATCCATGCCTACTACGAGCAGGCCTTGCATGACTTTTCGGTGGGCGACCTGACCCACACCCTGCATTACCTGCTCAAGCTGCTGGACAACATGCGTGCCCTGGATGGCCTGGAGGCGGCGGCGGATGAGGCTTGAAAACGCTCCAGTGAATGTGACATCTTGATGAATGTCTCCGGGCGCCTCCCGCGGTGTTGCTTGAGCGCGCCGTTGCTGGCGACAGGACTTGCAGGCGGTGGCTAGGCGAGGATGATCGGCGGATTCTAAGAATCAAGAACCCCCGTCGTTCCCGACTGCCCCGATGGGCTGTAGCGGCCTCGGCTCCGCAGGCGGCGGGGGTGCTCAGGGGGTGTCATGCGTCTGGAAACCCGCTTCGCCGGGATCATTGCCTCGTGTTTTGTGTTCGGTATCTGCACGGCCGGCTACATCTCGTACCGGCTGGAGGCCCGTCAGGCCCGTGAAGAGGTCAAACAAAAGGCCGACATGGTGCTGGAGACCGCCATGGCCGTGCGCGCCTATACCTCGGAAGAGGTGGCTGTGGCCTTGCAGGCCATGGACGACAAGGGCAGTTTTCATGCCGCACAGGTGCCGTCTTTCGCGGCGCAGGGCGCCATGCGCCGGTTGGCCAAAAAGCTGCCCGAGTACCAGTACCGGGAAAGCTCGCTCAATCCCACCAACCTGAACGACCGCGCCACCGATTGGGAGGTGGGATTGCTGCGGGCCTTCGAGGCCGATCCCCAGCGCACTGAACTGAGCGGTGAACTGGGCACGGGCCAGGATCGGCAGTACTACGTGGCTCGTCCGATTCGCATGGGCTCGCCGGCCTGTCTGTATTGCCATAGCACGCCGGAAGCCGCGCCGCGGGCCATGGTGGCGCGCTATGGTGCGGCCAATGGCTTTGGCTGGCGCATGGGGGATGTGGTGGGGCTGCAACTGGTGCGGGTGAGCACCGCCCCGGCCGAGGCCAAGGCGTTCAACAGTGTGGTGGTGACGATCGGTTCGATCACCAGTGTGTTTGTGTTGGCCGCCGCGGTGATGTTGCTGCTGCTGCGCCGCCATGTGACCAGCCCGCTGGAGGCCCTGACCCGGGTGGCCTTGGCCACCAGCCTGGACAAACCCCTGGACAAGGCTCAGGACGACCTGCCCCTGCCGACCGGCCATGGCCAGTTCGAAGAGCTGCAGCGCGCGATCCAGCGCCTGAAGGCCAGCATGGACCATGCGCTTCGCCTGATTGAACGGCGCCCCACCTTGTCGCCGGTGCCAGGGTCTGCCACCGTCTCGTCCCCTGGGGCGGGGGCCGCATCCACGCAGGCCGTGGCGCCCGACGCATCTTGTGCGCCAGCCGCGAACCCTCGGAGCTGAGCCCATGTGGCCCCTGATCACGTTGGCCTTGGCGGCCTTGTTGTGGCTGATGCAGGTGACCTTGGGCAGCGACCCCGAGTTGTCGGGTTGGCTGGCCGAGGGCGCCTGGCTGAAGCCGCTGGCCATGGGCTTCAGTGCGTTGGCGCTGGGTCTGGTGCTGCGCCGGCTGCTGGTTCATTTGCTGCGGGGCAGTCATCGCTTTCGACTGGGTTCGGGGTCGGACCTGCTGCAGTCGGTGCTGTCGATGCTGCTTTTTGGCGTGCTGGCGCTGGTGTTTCTGGGTTGGGGCCTGGGGCAGGACCTGGGCCGCCTGCTGGCCACCTCGGCGCTGTTGTCGGCGATTGTGGGTCTGGCATTGCAGCCCCTGCTGGGGCACCTGTTCGCCGGCGTGTCGATCGAAGTGGAGCGGCGCCTGAACGTGGGGGACTATGTGCGCCGCGATGAACTGGAGGGCCAGGTTGTGTCGCTGGGCTGGCGTTCGGTCACGCTGCGCACCGATCGGGGCTCACTGGTGGTGATGCCCAACAGTGACTTCACCAGCCGGGCTCTGGAGGTGGTGCCGCGCGAGCAGCCCTATCGCCATCTGGTGCCGCTGCAGGTGAGCAGCGAGTGGCCACCCGGCCAGGTGATGCGCATCGTGATGCAGGTGCTGGGCAGTGAGTTGCCCGGCATCTGCAGCACCCCCGCACCCAGTGTGGTCCTGATGTCGAACGATCCCGGCAGCGGGACCTTGCGCTACGGGGCGCGGTTCTACACCACGCGTTTTCTGGACCGGGGCATGCTGTCGTCGGCCTTTCTGGAGCGTTTCTGGTATGCCATGTCGCGTGAGGGGCTGGCTTTCGAGACACCGCCCCCCTGGGCATTGTGGCCACCCCGGGGCGAGGCGATGCCTGCCGATCGGAGTCCATCCGATGCGGTGACGGGGCGCCTGCCGGCTACTGGCGGGGCCCCGGCCCGGGGGATGCCTCCGGTACCTGGCGTGGTGCGCCCCGTGGGGCGTCAGAGGCCGGGTGCCGGCCTGGATGCCGCGTGCATCGGTGGTTTGCAGTCGCTCAGTGACCGGGGTTGCGAGGCCCTGCTGCAGGCCGGTCAGTTGCAGCATTTCGGTCGTGAGGAGCGCTGCGGTGGGCCTGACTTCAAGCTGCTGCTGCAAGGGCGTCTGCGCGAGGTGCGACCCTGGCATGACGAGGGGGCCACTGAAGCTGCACAGACCGAACTGGGGGCGCTGTTGCAGGCACTGGCCGAACAGCCTGGAGCCGAGGAGGGGACGTGCCGTCTTGAAACAGCCGTGATGCAACAACTGGTTCAGCAGGGTAGCCTGGTGCTCGGGCCAGTGGCGCAGCGCCTGTGTGCCCGGCTGGGCGCCCTGACCGAAGACCCCTGGCTGGCTTGGCAGGCCCTGGCGCATTCGGTGGCGGATGCCCAGGCCCGGGCCGGCTTGTTGCAGCAGGCGCCTGCCGAGCGCTCGCGCACCCTGCATCCGGGCGCCTGGCTGGTGTCGGGGGCGGTGCTGGGGTTGGCGGCCGATGCGCGTTATTGCCTGGCCAGCCAGGGGTGCACTCTGATGACCTGGAGCCCCCAGGTGTTGCACACCGTGCTGCAAGGTTTGTCGCAGGCGGACCAATGGGCGCTGGGCGAGTTGCTGGCCTGGCGCGCCGTCGGCGCCGATGGCCTGAGTGCCAGGCTGTGGGCGCACTGGCTGGTCTCGCCGCTGTCACTTCGTCGGGTTTGAGTGCCTCAGCTGGCTTGCAGACCTAGGGTTGACCCTGGGTGTAGGGTGTGAGTGGCACTTTTTGGGACACCCACGGTCTTTTCCGCTCGTATGATGAACATCCGGCATGGCAAGGCGCCCTCCTTTGAGGGCCTGGGTGGCTTGTGCATGACGGAGACCCTCAGCAGCCTTGGAGACCATTTTGGCTTTTCTGGACAACTTGAAGATCAGCACCCGTTTGGCTTTGGCCTTCGGGTATGTGGTGGCGCTGGCAGCGGCCATTGTGTTGGTGGGCGTGAGCCGCCTGGGTGATGTGGACCGCAGCTACCAGGCTGTGGGCAAGCTCAGTCGCGTGGAGCGTGATGCCCTGAACGGCATCGTGCAGGGCACCGAGGCCGCGGCGCGCAGCGCGCTCGTGATGGCCCAGGTGGACGCTGACAAGTCCAGGCTGGGCCAGTCGGCACAGCAGCTGGAAGCGCAGTTGAAGGCGGCAACCGATGCATCCCGTGAGCTGGGTGCCATGGACCTGCCAAGTGCCGAGAAGGATCTGGCGCGGCGCCTGGGCGAAAGTGCCACGCGCGCCCAGACGGCCGTGCGCGCGGTGGCGGCCCAACTGGCGCAGGGTGACCACGACGGCGGTGTGCGCAAGCTGCTGGGTGAGGTGTTGCCGGCCCTGGACGGGCTGCGTGAGCTGGGGGTGCAGATGGCCGACGTGCAGCGCCAGCGCCTGGATCAGAGCGTGGAGCAGGTCGACAGCGACATCGTGGCCACCCGTTACTGGATGCTGGCGATCGGTTTGCTGGCGGCTGTGGTGGCTGTCTTGGCGGTATGGTCTTTGCGCCGCAGCATTGTGAAACCCTTGAACGACGCCTTGTTGATTGCCGAGACGGTGGCATCGGGTGACCTGAGCCAGGAGTTCTCCACCGAGCTGGGGGGCGATTTTGGGCGCCTGCTGGGGTCTTTGGGGACCATGGAGGACACGCTGACCGATCTGGTGGGCCGAATCAAGCAGTCGACGGATTCAATTGCCCTGGCGTCGCAGGACATCGATTCCGGCAACTCTGATCTGTCACGCCGCACAGAAGACCAGGCGGCCTCGTTGGAGGAGACCGCTGCCAGCATGGAAGAGCTGACCTCGACGGTACGTCAGAACGCCGAGCGGGCCCGGTCGGCCAGCGGCCTGGCCGTGAATGCGTCGGGCATTGCGCAGAGGGGCGGGCAGGTGGTGGACCAGGTGGTGAAGACCATGGACGCCATCAGTGGCAGCTCGAAAAAGATCGTGGACATCATCCAGGTGATCGAGGGCATTGCCTTTCAGACCAACATCCTGGCCCTGAACGCGGCGGTGGAAGCCGCCCGTGCTGGCGAGCAGGGGCGCGGCTTTGCGGTGGTGGCCAGCGAGGTGCGATCGCTGGCGCAGCGCAGTGCGGTGGCCGCACGTGAGATCAAGTCGCTGATCGGTGACTCGGTGGAGCAGGTGCAAAGCGGTGCCGACCTGGTGGGGCAGGCGGGCAACACGATGGCCGAGATTGTCTCGGCCGTGGGCCAGGTGACAGGTTTGCTGGCCGAGATCTCGGGCGCACTCAATGAACAGAGCACCGGCATCGAGCATGTGAACCAGGCGGTGGCCCACATGGATTCGGTGACGCAGCAGAATGCGGCGCTGGTGCAGCAGGCGGCCCAGGCGGCAGCGTCGCTGTCGAGTCAGGCGGCCCAGTTGCAGGCTGTGGTGGGTGAGTTCAAGCTGGATGCCGACGATGCGCCGGCTGGGCCGGCTCTGGGCCATGCCCAGCAGCCCCGCCTGAGTGCGGCCTGAGCAGATCGCTTTCGAGCTCAGCCATTGAAAGGCGGCCGCCCTTTGCAGGGTGGGCCGCTTTTTTCATGGGGGCTTGTTGGCGGCAGTGAATGCCGCTGATGTTCAGGCGGCGTCGGCCAACATTTGCAGGGCGGCAATGATCTGATCGGTGCTCACACCGTCAGCGGCGGCCCACTTGCCTTGCAAGGCGGTCAGTGTGGCGTTGGGGTTTTGCTTGAGCTGGGCAATGGCCTGGCCTGCCGCCTTGGGGGCTTCAAAGCCGGTGCTTTGCAGCAGCAGCTTGCCCTGGCCGTCTTGCAGCTTGAAGTAGAAGCGGCCGTCGTTTTCGCGGTATTGCTTGAAGCTGGGCAGGCTCACCTTCTCGGCCTGGCTGGCACGGGCCGGGCTGGCGGCGCTGCCCAGACGGCGCAGGCCCACGGCCTGGCGCAGGTCGGAGATCAAGGCCGTGGACAGTTTGCGAGCCTTGGCGGCGCCGGCCTGCAGAATGTCCTCCAGGCGCTCGGGGTGGGCGATCAGGTCTTCGTAGGTGGCACGCATGGGGGCCACTTCACGGGTCACGCGTTCCCACAGCAGTTGCTTGGCATCGCCCCAGGCAATGCCGTCGGCATAGGCTTGGCGCAAGGCCTGGGTTTCTTCGGCGCTGGCAAAGGCCTGGTAGATCTGGAACAGGGCCGAGCCCTCGACCTCTTTGGCCTCACCGGGAGCGCGCGAGTCGGTCAGGATGCCGGCGATGAGCTTGCGCATCTGCTCGGGCGGCGTGAACAAGGGGATGGTGTTGTCGTAGCTCTTGCTCATCTTGCGGCCATCCAGGCCGGGCAAGGTGGCGACCGATTCTTCGATCAAGGCCTCGGGCAGGACCAGGTGCTCGCCATACAGGTGGTTGAAGCGCTGGGCCATGTCGCGGGCCATCTCGATGTGCTGGATCTGGTCTCGGCCCACGGGCACCTGGTGTGCCTTGAACATGAGGATGTCGGCGCCCATGAGCACGGGGTACATGAACAAGCCGGCGTTGACGTCGGCGTCTGGGTCGACGCCGGCCGCTTCGTTGCGGTCGACCGCCGCCTTGTAGGCGTGGGCGCGATTGAGCAGGCCCTTGCCGGTGACGCAGGTCAGCAACCAGGTCAGTTCGGGGATCTCGGGAATGTCGGATTGCCGGTAGAAGGTGACGCGCTCTGGATCCAGACCCGCCGCCACCCAACTGGCTGCGATTTCAAGCGTGGAGCGCTGGATGCGGGCTGGATCGTCACATTTGATGAGCGCGTGGTAGTCGGCCAGAAAATAAAAACTCTCGACACCCGGTTGGCGGCTGGCTTCAATGGCCGGTCGAATGGCCCCCACGTAGTTGCCGAGGTGAGGGGTGCCAGTGGTGGTGATGCCGGTCAGGACGCGCTTGATGCTCATGGCAGAAACAGTTCGGTTGCAGTCAACAAAAAAACAGAAGTGAGGCTAGTGTCAGCGGAACAGGGCCGATGCAGGCCCGACCACCAGGGTCTCGATGACCCCGTAGCCGATGGCCATCAGCGGGCGCAGCCACAACGAGCCCACCACGCCGGCCACCACCAGGCCCATCACGATGAAGAAGCCCCAGGGTTCGACCCGGGCCAGCCACTGGGCCTGTTTCCAGGGCAGCAGGCCGACCAGAATGCGACCGCCATCGAGCGGGGGCAATGGAAACAGGTTGAAGGCCCACATCACCAGGTTGACCAGTACACCCGCGCGCGCCATTTCGAGGAAAAAGCGTTCATGGATGCCGGTGCCAGCCAGCAGCACCAGCACCAGGGCCCAGACCATGGCCTGGGCAAAGTTGGCGGCCGGGCCGGCCAGCGCGACCCAGATCATGTCGCGCTTGGGGTTGCGCAGGTGGCTGAAGTTGACGGGCACCGGCTTGGCGTAGCCAAACAAGAAGGCACCCGAGGTGGCAAAGTACAGCAACAAAGGCATCACGATGGTGCCCATGGGGTCGATGTGCCGGGTGGGGTTGAGCGAAATGCGCCCCATCATGGCGGCGGTGTTGTCACCGAAGTACCGGGCTGCATAGCCATGTGCGGCCTCGTGCAGCGTGATGGCGAACAGCACCGGCAGTGCGTAGATCAGAACGGTCTGGATGAGGTCGGAAAAGGAGTTCACGGCGCCATTGTCTCAGACGCGCCGCCCTGCGGCGCCGGGCGGATTTGTCACAAACCCAGGGCGGCCAATGATCCGCGGCCTTCGCGGATCACGACAGGTTCGTCGCCCTGGTCGATCGGGGTGAGGTCGACCACGGTGGTGGGTTCGTGCGGGCAGGCGCCGGCATCGACCACGGCCGCCAGGGTTTTCTCGTAACGGCTGCGGATTTCGGCCGCATCGTTCAGGGGTTCTGACTCGCTGGCCGGGATCAGCGTGGTGGCCAGCAGTGGCGCGCCATGCAGTTCGAGCAGGGCCTGCAGGACCTTGTGGTCGGGCACCCGCAGGCCGATGGTCTTGCGCTGAGGATGGCTGACGCGGCGCGGCACCTCTTTGGTGGCCTCCAGAATGAAGGTGTAGGCGCCTGGCGTGGCGGCTTTGAGCAGGCGGTACTGTTTGTTGTCCACCTTGGCGTAGTTGGCCAGTTCGCTCAGATCGCGGCACAGCAGGGTCAGGTGGTGTTTGTCGTCCACCTGGCGGATGCGACGCATCTGTTCAGTGGCGTTGCGATCATCCAATTGACACACCAGGGCGTAGCTGGAGTCGGTGGGCACTGCAATCACCTGGCCAGCCTGAAGCAGCGCCACGGCTTGCTTGAGCAGGCGGGGTTGGGGGTTGTCGGGGTGGACTTCGAAGAATTGGGCCATGGTGTTTTGTTGTGAGCTCAGACCGGATCGTTCTTGCGCGAGGGAATGCGGCCCTCGCGCAGCGTGAGCCAGGCGCCGGCGGCGCCGGACAGGGCAATGAGTGCAATGCCCGTGAGCGACCAGCTGTCGGGCAAGTGGGAAAAAATCAACCAGCTTCCCAGCATGGCAAAGCCGATCTGGGCATAGAGGTAAGGGGTGAGGATGGCCGCGGGCGTTCGGCTGTAGCCCAGGATCAGCATGAAGTGGCCGACACAGCCCATGAGACCCATCAGCAACATGCCTGCCCAGCTTTGCCAGGGCAGGTTGGCCGCCCAGACAAAGGGCAGCATCAAGGACGACAACAGGGTGCCGACCCAGCCGGTATAGAAGTGCATGGTCAGGGGGTCTTCGGTCCGAGCCAGTCGGCTGGTGACGATCTGGAATGCTGCATTGGTGCTGACCAGGCCCAGGGGCAGCAGCATGGCCCAGCCGCCGATGCTGGAGCCGCTGGGGCGGATGATCAGCAAGGTGCCCGCGAAGCCCGTCAGCACGAGCAGCCAGCGCAGCATCGATACCTTTTCGCGCAATAAGACGGCAGCCAGCACCGTGATCACCAGCGGTGCAATCATGACGACGGCGGTGAACTCGCCCACGGGCATGTGCTTCAAGCTGAAGAAGGCAAACATGCTGCTGCCCATCAGCAGCAGTCCCCGCACCAGTTGGAACTTGGGCTTGGTGGTGTGCAGCAGGGCCCAACCGCGGGCAGGCAGGGCCACCAAGGTGGTGGCGATGGCTTGCGAGGCATAGCGAACCCACAAAGCCATCATCAAAGGCACGGAGGCACTGATGAATTTGGTGGTGGTGTCCAGGGTGGCAAAGCAGGCCGTAGCGGCAATGGCCAGACCGATGCCCGCCAACATCCCGCGGGGCGTGTATCCCGAAACCACACTCACGATGGCACTCTCACTGGATCCGGTCGGCGAGCAGCTCCCAGACGGGGGTCAGTTTGCCAGGTAGGAAAGGGAGGGCGCCCAGATCGGTGTGGGATTCGTCAGGACTGTGGAAATCACTGCCGCGTGAAGCGGCCAAGCCGAACTCAATCGCCATGTCGGCATAGGTGAGGTATTCAGCGCTGGAATGGCTGCCTGTCACGACCTCCACGCCCTGACCCCCATGGGCCTTGAATTCAGAGAACAGCGCGTACTGTTCGTTGGCGGTGAAGCGGTAGCGACCTGGGTGGGCAATCACGGCCACCCCGCCGCCCTCAGTGATCCACTGAATCGCTTGTTGCAGATTGGCCCAGCGATGGGGCACGTAACCGGGCTTGCCCTCGGTGAGGAAGCGCCTGAACACTTCGCCGGTATCTTTGCAAACCCCTGTTTCGACCAGAAACCGAGCGAAATGGGTGCGTGAGATCAACTCGGGGTTGCCTACGAATCGCAGGGCGCCGTCATAGGCATTTGCAATGCCCACCTTGGCCAACTGAGCGGACATTTCCTTGGCACGTTGCCCGCGGCCACCGCGGGTCTGGTGCAAGCCCTCGGTCATGCGAGTGTCCGTTGCATCGAAACCCAGGCCCACGATGTGGACCGTCTCCCCAGCAAAGGTCACTGAAATCTCGACCCCGGTCAGGTAGCGCAGCCCGACCTCGCGTGCGGCCGCGGCCGCGCGCAATTGCCCACCCACTTCGTCATGATCGGTCAGGGCCCAGAGTTCAACGCCGTTGGCTTTGGCTCGGGCCGCCAAGGCCTCAGGGGTCAGGGTGCCGTCTGAAACAACGGAGTGGCAGTGCAGGTCTGCGTTGAGGATGGAAGTAGTCACCGGGCCATTTTAGGCGCGCGTGCGATTCCGTGCCGGTTGCAGTGTGATACGTACCCGCGCTGATTTGAGTTTGCCGGTTTGGCTTGTGCGTCTTGTCGGTGGCTTGGCGATTGGTGCTGCAATGGGGGGGGGCAGGCACTCGCCTCCAACAAGTGCTGTTTTCTCTCCCTCTATATATAGAGTGCCTCCAGGGCTTGTTTGTTGAGGAGGGGCACAGGCTCTGCGACAGCCTCATGCCTGTTCACAACAGGTCAGAGGCGCTGGATGAGCAGGTCATGGTTCTGTTTTTCGCAGGTGCTTCCAAAGAAGCTTGATTTGTGTGTATACTAGCGGGCTCGACTGCACAGAACAGTGCTTAGCGAGGTGGTTAGGGTCTGATGGCTCTGGGTGCTTGGTTGAGTGGG